>SLQD01000246.1 GCA_007131685.1 Paracoccaceae bacterium
CCTGCAGGAGATCGAGCCGGTGCCGGGCGCCGAGGCGCATGTGATGGATTTCATGGAGGAGGGCGCCGATACCCGGCTGCGCGCGCTGATCGGCACCGGGGTCGATGTGGTTCTCTCGGACATGGCCGCATCCTCCACCGGCCACAAGCAGACCGACCATCTGCGCATCGTCGCACTGTGCGAGGCCGCCGCCGAGTTCGCCTTCGAGCTTCTGGCCGAAGGCGGGGCGTTCGTCGCCAAGGTGCTCGAGGGCGGCGCGGACGCCACCCTGCAGGCCGAGCTCAAGCGCCGCTTCGAGCGGGTCGCCAACGTCAAGCCGCCGGCGAGCCGGGCCGACAGCTCGGAGAAATACGTCGTCGCCACCGGGTTTCGGGGCCACGAATGAGCGAGGCGCGCCGCGCCGGGGAGCTGCGCCTCGCCGCCGAGCCGCCCGCCGACGCCACGCTCGCCTTCATCGGGCGCATCCGCACGCCGTGGGGAGCCGATGACTGCCCGCGCAACCCGGCCGAGGCGCGGGCGCGCGGCGGCGGAGCGGTGCTCGAGATCGCCGCGCCCTATCGCCCCGGCCTCGAGGGCATTGCGCCGGGCGACGCGCTCATGCTGCTCTACTGGATGGACGGGGCGGAGCGCGCCCTGATCCGGCTGCACCCGCCGCACCGGGACGCGCCCGCCGGGGTGTTCGCGCTGCGCGCGCCGGCGCGGCCCAACCCCGTCGCGCTGTCGGCGGTGCGCTGCACCGGGATCGACGCGGCAGCCGGGCGGGTCGAGACGACGGCGCTCGACTGCCATGACGGCACGCCGCTTCTCGACATCAAGCCGCACCGCCCCGGCGTGGACGCGCCCTAGCCGCGCGGGATGTCGAAATCCGGCGGCGCCAGCTCGAAGCCGGCGAATTCGAATCCCGGCGCCACGGTGCAACCGACCAGCGTGTAATCCCCGGTCGCCGCGGCGGCCTGCCAGTGATGCGGCGGGATGATGCCCTGCGGCCACTGCCCGGCGCCGATATCGGGACCGAGCAGGATTTCCTCGGCCGGCCCGGCGGCATCGGCGGCGCGCAAGAGCCGCAGCGGCGCGCCGGCATAGTAATGCCAGATCTCGGTGGCATCGACGCGGTGCCAATGGCTGCACTCGCCCGCGCGCAGCAGGAACAGGATCGCCGTGCTCGCGGCGCGCCCGCCCCTGTCGCCCGGTGCGTCGCGCCAGGTCTCGCGAAACCAGCCGCCCTCGGGATGCGCCTGCAGGCCCAGCCGCTCGATCAGCTCGTTCGCGGTCATGCCCGCAACACCCCGCGACCGGCATACTCGGCCGTCTCGCCCAGCATCTCCTCGATGCGGATGAGCTGGTTGTATTTCGCCAGCCGGTCCGAGCGCGCCAGCGAGCCGGTCTTGATCTGGCCGCAATTGGTGGCCACGGCGAGGTCGGCGATGGTGGCGTCCTCGGTCTCGCCGGAGCGGTGGCTCATCACGCAGGTGAAGCTCGCGCGGTGGGCCATCTGCACGGCCTGCAGCGTCTCGGTCAGGGTGCCGATCTGGTTGACCTTGACGAGCAGGCTGTTGCCGCAGCCCTCCGTGATGCCGCGGCGCAGGCGCTCGGGGTTGGTCACGAACAGATCGTCGCCCACGAGCTGCACGCGCCCGCCGAGCCGCTCGGTCAGCAGCTTCCAGCCCGCCCAGTCATCCTCGGCGCAGCCATCCTCGATCGACAGGATCGGGTAGGCGTCGCACAGTTCGGCAAGGGCGGCGACGTTTTCCTCGGGCGACAGCGTGCGGCCCTCGCCCGAGAGCACATACTGGCCGTCGCGGAAATACTCGGTCGCGGCGCAATCGAGCGCGAGCATCACGCCCTCGCCCGGTTCATAGCCGGCCTTCTTTATCGATTTCATGATGAAATCAAGCGCTTCGCGGCTGGACTTGAGGTCCGGTGCGAAGCCGCCCTCGTCCCCGATCCCGGTCGAGAGCCCGGCGGCCTTGAGCTCGTCCTTGAGGGTATGGAAGATCTCCGCACCTACGCGCACCGCCTCGGCGATGCTCGGCGCGCCCACGGGCATGATCATGAATTCCTGGATGTCGATCGGGTTGTCGGCGTGCTCGCCGCCATTGATGATGTTCATCATCGGCACCGGCAGCAGCGTCGCCCCCGTGCCGCCGACATAACGATAGAGCGGCTGGCCGGTGGCCTGCGCGGCGGCCTGCGCCACCGCCAGCGAGACGCCGAGGATCGCGTTGGCGCCGAGCCGGGCCTTGTTGCCGCTCGCGTCGATCTCGACCATGGCGCGGTCGATGGCGGCCTGCTCGAGCGCGTCGAAGCCCACCAGCGCCTCGGCGAGCTCGCCATTGACCGCCGCGACAGCCTCCAGCACTCCCTTGCCGCGATACCGCGCCTTGTCGCCGTCGCGCCGCTCGACGGCCTCATGCGCGCCGGTGGAGGCGCCCGAGGGCACCGCGGCGCGTCCCATCGTGCCGTCCTCGAGGGTGACCTCGACCTCGACCGTCGGGTTGCCGCGGCTGTCGAGGATCTCGCGCCCGAGGATCTCGTGGATGATGGTCATGTGTCGTCCTTTTCGTCGAGTGGAATACCGTAGAGTTCGAGCCGGTGGCCGGTGAGGCGGTAGCCGAGGCGCCGGGCGATGCGCTCCTGCAGGGCCTCGATCTCGGAGTCGACGAACTCGATCACGTCGCCGGTCTCGAGATCGATGAGGTGATCGTGATGGGCCCGGCGCGCATCCTCGTATCGCGCGCGCCCGTCGCCGAAATCGCGCTTGTCGAGAAGCCCGGCCTCCTGCAGCAGCTTGACGGTGCGGTACACCGTCGCCAGCGAGATACCCGGATCGCGCCCGGTCGCACGGTTGTACAGCTCCTCGACATCCGGGTGATCCTCGGACTCGTCGATTACCCGCGCGATGGTGCGCCGCTGATCGGTCATCCGCAGCCCCCTGGCTTCGCAGCGAGCGATGAGGTTCCTGGCCATCCGCGCCTCCGGGGTCGTCCTGCGCGCGGTGTAGGGGATTTCGCGCGGCCCTGCCACCATTTTGCCGCCGCTGCCGCGGGCTTGACACCGCGCGGGGAGGGCGCGAAGGCGATACGGGCAGCGGGGGACGCGATGCAGCGCAAGGACAGCATGGACGCCTTCGGGGCTATCTCGCTCGTCGGTTTCTCGATGCTGATGGGGCTCAACCATGTCGTCGTGAAGGTCGTCAACGAGGGGCTTCAGCCGGTCTTCTTCAGCGGGCTGCGCTCGGCGGGGGCGGTGATCTGCATCTGGGCCTGGATGCGGCTGCGCGGCCTGCGCGTCGAGATCGCGCCGGGCACCGTGCCGGCGGGGCTCCTGATCGGGCTGTGCTTTTCGGTCGAGTTCCTGCTGCTGTTTCTCGCGCTCGACCTGACGACGGTGGTGCGCGCGGTGGTGCTGTTTCAGACGATGCCGCTGTGGCTGTCGATTGCGGCGCATTTCCTGATCCCCGGCGAGCGCATGGGGCCGGTCAAGTTCGCGGGCCTCGTGCTGTGCATCGGCGGCGTGGCGGTGGCGATGGCCGATCGCGGCGAAGGGGGCACGGCCTCGCTTGCGGGGGATCTTCTGGCGCTGGGGGCGGCGGTGGCCTGGGCGGGGATCGCGCTGTGCGTGCGGCTCACCCGCATGGCCGGGGTGCGCCCGGAAATGCAGCTCTGGTGGCAGGTGGCGGTCTCGGCGCCGTTGCTGCTGCTGGCGGCGCCGCTCTTCGGCCCGCTGATCCGTGATCTCGCGCCGATCCATGTCGCCGGGCTCGGCTTTCAGATCCTCGTGGTCGTTACCTTCGGCTTCATCTTCTGGCTGTGGCTGCTGAGCCGCTACCCGGCCTCCTCGGTCGCGAGCTTCGGCTTTCTCACCCCGATCTTTGGGGTCGCCCTGGGCTGGATGCTGCTCGGCGAGCCGGTGGGCCCGTCCCTCCTGGCGGCCGTGGCGCTGGTGGCGGCGGGGCTGATGATGATCAACCGCCCGCCCGGCGGTTGGCGCGCGGTGCTGCGCCAGCTTGGCGCGGCGCGCTAGGCGCAGTCCCGCGGCCCGGCGCTGGCCGCGGCGCCGCCGCGCCCCATCTTGCAAGCCGGGATGCGGGAGACGGACATGCGTGATGGCGATGAGCGGGACTGGCCGGTGCCGGCGGGGCGGCTGGGGCGGATGCTGCGGCTGGGGGGCATGGCCTCCTGGGTCATGGGCGGCGCGATGGCCAGCGGCGCGCGCCAGCTCGCCCTTGGCCGGCGCCCACACCTGCCGGACGTGCTGCTCACGCCGCAGACCGCGCGGCGTGTCACCCGGGATCTGCGCGCCATGCGCGGGGCGGCGATGAAGCTGGGGCAGATGCTGTCCATGGATAGCGGTGTCGTGCTGCCGCCCGAGATGAGCGAGATCATGGCCGCGCTGCGCGAGGAGGCGCGCCACATGCCGCCGGCGCAGCTTCGCGATGTGCTCGACGCCGAATGGGGCCCGGGCTGGCGCCGGCGCTTCGCACGCTTCGAGGTGCGCCCCTTCGCCGCCGCCTCCATCGGCCAGGTGCACCGCGCCCGCACGCCGGACGGGCGCGAGCTCGCCATCAAGGTGCAGTATCCCGGTGTGCGCGCCAGCATCGACAGCGATATCGACAATCTCGGCGCGCTGTTGCGGCTGCCGGGGCTGGTGCCCCGCGGGGTGGATCTGGCGCCGCTGCTGGCCGAGTCGAAGCGCCAGCTCCACTGCGAGGCCGATTACGGCGCCGAGGCCGAGAACCTGCGCGCCTTCCGCCGCCTGCTGGCGGGATCGGAGGCCTTCACGCTGCCCGAGCTGCACCCCGATCTGAGCACGCCGCGGGTGCTGGCAATGTCCTTCATCGAGAGCGAACCGCTCGCGGCACTGGCCGCCGCCCCGCAGGCGCGGCGCGACGCGGCGGCGCGGGCGCTGATCGAGCTGGTGCTGCGCGAGCTGTTCGAGTTCCGGCGCATGCAGACCGATCCGAATCTCGCGAATTACCGCTTCGACCCGGCAACGGGGCGGATCCTGCTGCTCGATTTCGGGGCGGTCCTGACGATCGATCCGGGCCTGGCGGCGCGGTTTCGCGAACTGCTCGACGCCGCGCTCTCGCAGGAGCCGGACCGTATCGACGCCGCGATGGAGGCGGTGGGTTATGTCGGCCCGGCGACGCCGCCGCATCACCGCGCGCTGATCACGGCGATGTTCGACACGGCGATGGCGCCGCTGCGCCGCTCGGAACCCTTCGATTTTGCCGACACGGAGCTGATCGGGCGGCTGCAGCGCATGGGTGCGGCGCTCGGCGACGAGCGCGGCCTGCAGCATGTCCCGCCCGCCGAGACGCTGTTCCTGCATCGCAAGATCGGCGGGGTCTATCTGCTGGCGGCGCGGCTCGGTGCGCGGGTCAGCCTGCGCCCGCTCCTCGAGGCCTGGCGCGCGCCCGCCGGCTGAGGCGGCC
>SLQD01000183.1 GCA_007131685.1 Paracoccaceae bacterium
CTGCGCGCGCGGCTGATCGCGCTGCGCGCGCGCGCCGACGCGCTGCGGGCGCGCGATCCCGCGGCCGAGTGAGCCGGCGCGTTGCAACCGGCGCCGCGACGCGCTACGAGCCGCCAACCCGCTCAACGCACGGAGTTCCCCATGTCCGCCCCCCTGCGCCTCGGCATCGCCGGTCTCGGCACGGTCGGAATCGGTGTCGTCAAGATCGTTCAGCAGCATGCGGCGCTGCTTGAGGCGCGCTGCGGCCGCGCCATCGAGATCAGTGCGATCTGCGCGCGCGACCGCAGCAAGAATCGCAGCGCCGATATCTCGATCTATGACTGGGAGGATGATCCCGTCGCGCTGGCGCGGCGCGGCGACGTCGATGTCCTCGTCGAGCTGATGGGCGGCCCCGACGGCCCCGCCAAGGCCGCCACTGAGGCTGCGCTCGAGGCGGGCAAGGACGTGGTGACCGCCAACAAGGCGATGCTCGCCGAGCACGGCCAGGAGCTCGCCGAGGCCGCCGAGGCGGGCGGGCGCGTGCTGCGCTTCGAGGCCGCGGTGGCCGGCGGCATCCCCGTGGTCAAGACGCTGACCGAGGGGCTCGCCGGCAACGCGCTGACCCGGGTGATGGGGGTGATGAACGGCACCTGCAACTACATCCTCACCCGCATGGAGAGCGCCGGGTTGCCCTATGAGACGGTCTTCGAGGAGGCCGACCAGCTCGGCTTCCTCGAGGCCGATCCGCAGCTCGATGTGGGCGGCATCGACGCGGCGCACAAGCTCGCGCTCTTGGCCTCGATCGCCTTTGGCACGCGCGTCGATTTTGCCGCCGTCGAGCTCGAGGGGATCGACCGCATCTCCATCGACGATATCCGCCACGCCGCCGACATGGGCTACCGGATCAAGCTTCTGGGTGTCGCGCAGATGACCCCGCACGGGCTCGAGCAGCGCATGACCCCCTGCCTCGTGCCCGCCACAAGCCCGCTCGGCCAGCTCGAGGGCGCAACGAACATGGCCGTGCTGGAGGGCGACTCCGTGGGCCGCATCGTGCTGCGCGGGGCCGGCGCCGGAGAGGGCCCCACGGCGAGCGCGGTGATGGCCGATGTCATCGATATCGCACGCGGGCTGCGCCTGCCCACCTTCGGCCAGCCCGCCGCCCTGCTCGCCGACACGCGCGCCGCGCGCGCCAACAGCCCGACGCCCTGGTATCTGCGCATGACCCTGCATGACGAGCCCGGCGCGCTCGCCAAGGTCGCCACCGCGCTCGGGGAAAGCGAGGTCTCGATCAACCGGATGCGCCAGTACGGCCATGATGACACCTTCGCGCCGGTCCTCATCGTCACCCACAAGACCACCCGCAGCGCCATCGACCGCGCCATCACCGCGCTCGGGCATACCGGCGTGGTTGCGGGGCCGCCGGTCGCCCTCGCGATCGAGCCCGTCTGACACCGCGCTTGCCGGCGCGGCACTGCCGGCGTACCCTCGCCCGCCACCGCAGGAGGACGCTTCGATGCCCGATCCGAGCCAGTTCCAGGACCGCATGCTCTCGCTCGGTCTCGCCCGGGTCTCCGAGGCCGCGGCCGTCGCCTCGGCGCGGTTCATCGGCCGCGGCGACGAGAAGGCCGCCGACCAGGCCGCCGTGGACGCGATGCGCCGTCAGCTCAACATGCTCGATATCGACGGGACCGTGGTCATCGGCGAGGGCGAGCGCGACGAGGCGCCGATGCTATATATCGGCGAACCGGTTGGCACGGGCGGCGGCCCCGAGGTCGATATCGCGCTCGACCCGCTCGAGGGAACCACCCTTACGGCCAAGGACTTTCCCAACGCGCTCACCGTGATCGCGCTCGCGCCGCGGCACTCGATGCTCAACGCGCCCGATGTCTACATGGACAAGCTCGCCATCGGGCCGGGCTATCCCGAGGGCGTCGTCAGCCTCGACATGCCCCCCGCCGAGAGGGTGCGCGCGCTCGCGGCGGCGCGCGACTGCGACCCGGCAGACATCACCTGCTGCATCCTCGAACGCGACCGCCACGCCGACATGATCGCCGAGATCCGCCAGACCGGCGCGGCGATCCGGCTGATCATGGATGGCGATGTCGCCGGGATCATCCATTGCGCCGAGGCGGAACTGACCGGCATCGACATGTACATGGGTTCGGGCGGCGCGCCGGAGGGTGTGCTCGCGGCGGCGGCGCTCAAATGCATGGGCGGGCAGATGCAGGGCCGACTCACCTTCCGAAACGACGACGAGATCGCGCGTGCGCGCCGCGCCGGCATCGACGACCTCGACCGTGTCTACGGGCGTGACGACCTGGTGCGCGGCGATGTCATCCTCGCCGCGACCGGGGTCACCGACGGCTCGCTGCTGCCCGGCATCAAGCGCGAACCCGGCTGGATCACCACCGAGACGCTGCTGATGCGCTCCAAGACCGGATCGGTGCGCCGCATGAGCTATCGCACCCGCGACAAGTGAGCGAGGCGCGCGCCTTTCTCGACGTGACGCAGTCGGTGCTGGGCCGGCGCTGGGTCGGCCCGACCGCCACCGAGGAGCGCCAGGCCGAGGCGCTTGCCCAGGCGATGGGGCTGCCCGATGCGCTGTGCCGCCTCCTCGCGCGGCGCGGTGTGCCCCCCGAGGAGGCGGAGCGTTTCCTCACCCCCGCCCTGCGCGACCTGCTGCCCGATCCGCACGGCCTGCGCGATGCCGAGCGCGCCGCCGCGCGGCTCGTCGAAGCGGCCCGGCGCGGCGAGCGCATCGCGATCTTCGGCGATTACGATGTCGACGGGGCGGCCTCGGCGGCGCTGCTGATCGACTGGCTGCGCACAATGGGGCGCGAGGCGACGCTCTACATTCCCGACCGGCTCGCGGAGGGCTACGGCCCGAATGCCCCGGCGATGGAGCGTCTCGCGGCGTCGCATGAGCTGATCATCTGTGTCGATTGCGGGATCCTTGCGCATGACGCGCTCGCCGCCGCCGCCGGAGCGGATGTGCTGGTGCTCGATCACCACACCGGCGGCGAGACCCTGCCGCGGGCCCATGCCGTGGTCGATCCCAACCGTCAGGACGAGACCGGCGCGCTCGGGCATCTGTGCGCGGCGGGGGTGGTCTTTCTCGTGCTTGTCGAGGCGGGGCGGCAGCTGCGTGCGGCCGGACGCGCGGGGCCCGATCTGCTGCGCCTGCTCGATCTCGTGGCGCTGGCAACGGTGGCGGATGTGGCGCCGCTCGTCGGGGTCAACCGCGCGCTGGTGCGCCAGGGGCTCGCGGTGATGGCGCGGCGCGAGCGGCCGGGCTTGCGCGCGCTCGCCGATGCGGCGCGGCTCACGAGCGCGCCGGGCGCGCATCATCTCGGCTTCGTGCTCGGCCCGCGCGTGAACGCGGGCGGGCGCATCGGGCAATCCGATCTGGGTGCGCGCCTCCTGTCGACCGAATCACGATCCGAGGCGGAAGCGATCGCCGCGCGTCTCGAGACGCTCAATACCGAACGCCGCGAGATCGAGACGCAGGTGCGCGACGCGGCGATGGCGCAGGCCGAGGCGCGCGGGCTCGACGGGCCGCTGGTTTGGGCGGCGGGGGAAGGCTGGCATCCGGGCGTCCTCGGCATCGTCGCCTCGCGCCTCAAGGAAGCGACGAACCGCCCGGCCATCGCCATCGCGCTCGACAGCGATTACGGCACCGGCTCGGGGCGCTCGGTGGCGGGCGTCGATCTCGGCGCGGCGGTGCAGCGGCTGATGGCGGAGGGGCATCTCGTCAAGGGTGGCGGCCATCCGATGGCGGCCGGGCTGACCGTGGAACGCAGGGCCCTGGAGCCCGCGATGGCGCGGCTGGGCGATCTGCTCGCACGGCAGGGGGCGGGCGCGGCCGGGCCGGCGGATCTGCGCCTCGATGGCCTGTTGATGCCCGGCGCCGCCACGCCCGAGCTCATCAGCCGGCTGGAGGCGGCGGGTCCCTTCGGCGCCGGTGCCCCCGCGCCGCGTTTCGCCTTTGCCGACATGGCGGTCCATTCCATCCGACGCATCGGCGCGAACCATCTGCGGCTGAGCTTCGGCGACGGCGCCGGGACACGGCTCGACGCGGTCGCCTTCGGCGCGTTCGATGGCCCGCTCGGCCCGCTGATCGAGGGCCATGCCGGAATGCGGCTGCATCTCGCGGGACGGCTGGAGATCAATGACTGGGGCGGGCGCCGGCGCGTGCAACTGCGCCTCGAGGATGCCGCGCGCGCCTGACGGCGCGGCTGTAGCTGCCGGCAAGAACCCCGCGATTTCCACGAAAACCCCCTTGCAACGCCCGCCGGCATTTTCTACACCGCGACTTGCAAGGCCGGCCCGTTCGTCTATCGGTTAGGACGCCAGGTTTTCAACCTGGAAAGAGGGGTTCGATTCCCCTACGGGCTGCCACTTACACCCATCATGATATTGTAAAGTAACGAAGGGCGGACTCACGTCCCCGCGATATCCTCCGCTCCAGCGCGGACCATAGCCGATAGTGCCGGATAAGCTCGGCACCAGCATCGCGCGGCGAGGGGAGGAGCCGACTCGGCGGCAATGAATGGGCGGGCGCTCGGATCGGGCAGCCCGGCATAGCGACATCCGCGACATTGCGACACGGCATGTCGGTCTGTGCAGGGCCGCGCATGGAGGAGCAATACCCTCCGGAAGGCGGAGAACCCTGCCCCGTTGATTACTGACGCGATGCGTTCGTGAGCGCGTTGAGATAGACGATCAGGTTCACGCTGTTGAAATCCGCTCCATGAAGGATCGCGGCGTGGCGGGTGTCGCGTGCGATGACATGGACCATCGGCGCGTCGGGTGCGCGTTCGGACAGCGCGGCGAAGCTGTCGGCAGCCTTGCCATCATCGCCGCTGAGTGCGCGCCAGTTGGTCTCGTCCCATCCGTCGCCATCGTGAGCGCCGACCGTCAGGAACACCACCTGATCGCGCATGAGCGTGTCGTTCACCTCGGCTTGCACGTCCTGAAGCAGGACTTGCTGGTCTTCACATGGCGCGCCGCAGCCTTCGGGGGCGAAGCTCAGAACGACGACCCGGTCATCGAGGCGCTCGAGCCGGAATGCGTTGCCATCAGCGTCGCTCAGATCGGGCTGCGGCACCTGCAGCAAGTCGGTGGGCTCGAAGGCCGCTTCACGCTCGGCCATCGTCTCGTCCATGTCGTCGCCACCATGATGCGCGGTGGTCGGCATGGCGACGATGGCAAGGAGAAGGGATGGCAGAAGGATGTGTCTCGTCATGCATGCTCCAATGTCGCCGCGGCGTCCCCCGTGTGATCGGCCCCCGCATGGCGGTCCGCCTCGAAAGCTAGTGCGTCACCGGTCTTTGAGCCAGCGGTAGCGTGGCCGTCGCGACGTTTCCCCGACGATCCGCAGCTTCCCCTCGCCGCCCCGGCAATTCCGACGCCCGCCATCCGTGATGGTCTGTGCTTCGGACAGGAGCCTATGCCCGGGGAAATGCCTGAGCTTCCCGGTCCGGGCCCGGGTGTCCGGTCGAAAACGGGGCCGGTTCACGGGAGCCGCGCGCGCAGGGAAACATGGCAACATGCTTGGCTTTCTGCGCCGCAGCGTGTAGAGGGCCGACAGCTAATCCGGACCCGGGCGCTTGCCGGGTGGCTCTTCCGGCCGTCGATCCGCCGGACAACACACAAGACAGATGAATTCCCGGGCTGCACGGCGTAGGTCATGCAGGCGGGAACGGGACATGAATGATTTCTCTTGATGCCTATCGCCGGCAGTGGACCGGCAATATCCGTGGCGACCTGCTTTCGGGGCTGGTCGTGGCGCTTGCGCTGATCCCCGAGGCGATCGCCTTCTCGATCATTGTCGGGGTCGACCCGAAGGTGGGTCTCTATGCCAGCTTCTCCATCGCGGTGATCACCGCGATCACGGGCGGCCGGCCGGGCATGATTTCGGCTGCGACCGCGGCCACGGCGGTTCTGATGATCACGCTGGTGCGCGATCACGGGCTGGAATACCTGCTTGCGGCAACCGTGCTCGCGGGCCTGTTGCAGATCGTCACAGGGTTTACCGGGCTAAGCTTCGTCATGCGCTACGTGTCGAAATCGGTGATGACGGGCTTCGTCAACGCGCTGGCGATCCTGATCTTCATCGCGCAGCTGCCCGAGCTCGATCCGCGCAGCGTCACCTGGATCACCTTTCCGCTGGTCGCCGGCGGCCTGGCCATCATCTACCTGCTGCCGATGCTGACAAGGGCGATCCCCTCGCCGCTCGTCACCATCGTCGTGCTTACCACGCTGGCCTGGGCGCTCGGGCTGGATGTGCGTGTCGTGGGCGACATGGGCGCGCTGCCGGACACGCTGCCGGTCTTCCTGATCCCGAACATTCCGCTCAACCTCGAGACGCTGCTGATCATCCTTCCCTACTCGGTGGCGGTGGCGGTCGTGGGTATTCTGGAAAGCCTGATGACGCAGAACATCGTCGATGATCTGACCGACACCGGCTCCAACCGCGATCAGGAATGCGTGGGTCAGGGCCTCGCCAACACGGCAACCGGCTTCATCGGCGGGATGGCGGGCTGCGCGATGATCGGGCAGTCGATCATCAACGTGAAATCCGGCGGGCGGGGGCGGCTGTCCTCCTTCGCGGCCGGCGTGTTCCTGCTGATCATGGTCGTGGCCCTGGGCGACCTGGTCAGCATCATTCCCATGCCGGCGCTGGTGGCGATCATGATCATGGTCAGTATCGGCACCTTCTCCTGGTCGTCGATCGCCAACCTGCGCACGCATCCCCGCTCGAGTTCGGTGGTGATGATCGCGACGGTTGCAACGGTCGTCTATACCCACAACCTGGCCATCGGCGTTCTGGTGGGCGTGCTTCTGTCGGGCATCTTCTTCGCCGGCAAGATCGCGCAGCTGTTCCGCGTCACCACCGAGATCAGCCCGGACGGGCGCGTGCGCACCTACCGGGTCGAGGGGCAGCTGTTCTACGGCTCGGTCGAGGATTTCATGGCGGCGTTCGACTTCAAGGAAGCGCCCGAGCGCGTCATCATCGATGTCAGCCGCGCCCATATCTGGGACATCTCCTCGGTCCAGGCGCTGGACATGGCGGTCCTGAAGTTCCGCCGCGACGGCGCCGAGGTCGAGATCGTCGGGATGAACGAGGCGTCCGAGACCATCGTCGACCGGCTGGCGATCCACGACAAGCCGGGCGCGATGGACAAGCTGACGGCGCATTGAGGGAGGAACGACACATGACCAGGAAGATCATCGCGCTGGTGGATGGCTCGATCTATTCGCAAAGCGTTTGCGAACACGCCGCCTGGGTCGCGCAGCGGTCCGGCTGGGCGGTCGAGTTGCTGCACGTGCTCGGCCGTCGCGAGGGTGCCGAGAAGGCGGACTATTCCGGCTCCATCGCCCTGGGTGCGCGCACGGCGCTGCTGGAAGAACTGGCGGAGCTCGACGCCCAGCGCGCGCGCCTCGTCTCGCATCGTGGGCGCGCGATCCTCGAGGATGCGCGCGCGGTCCTCGATGGCGCCGGCATCAACGAGATCACCACGCGGCTGCGCCACGGCGACATTGTCGATACCGTTGCCGAACAGGAGGCCGGCACCGAGATGATCCTGATCGGCAAGCGGGGTGAGGCGGCGGATTTCGCCAGGGGCCATCTCGGCTCGAACCTCGAACGCATCGTACGCGCGAGCACGAAGCCGGTCTTCGTGGCAGCGCGCGCATTCAAGCCGATCACCCGGGTGCTGATCGCGTACGACGGCGGCGCTTCGGCGATGCGCGCCGTCGAGCATGTCGCGCGCACGCCGCTCTACCGCGATCTGCAGGTCAGCGTCGTGACCGTCGGAAACCCCTCCGACGCCGTCCACAAGCAGCTTTCCGACGCGAAGGCCGCGCTGCAGGCGGCCGGGGTCGCGGCAGAGGCGGACATCGTCACCGGACAGGCGGAAACCGCCCTGGCAAAGCTTGTGGAAGCGGCCTCCTTCGATATGGTGATCATGGGCGCCTACGGCCATTCCCGCATCCGCAGCCTGATCATCGGCTCCACCACGACCGAGATGATCCGGTCTTGCAAGGTCCCCATCGTCTTGGTCAGGTAACGGCATGGACGAGCCTTCCGACACCGAACTGCAGCTTCGCTACAGCCCGCGCCTTCGGGCCGAGCAGGCGGAACTGCGCGCCGCTTCGGGCGACACGACGGCGAACCGCAAGCCAGTGGAACTGGATCAGCAGAGTGTCGGACGGCTGAGCCGGATGGACGCGATGCAGCAGCAGGCCATGGCGGCAGCACAGGAAACCCGCCGCCGCGCCCGGCTGACCGCGATCGAGGCGGCGCTGCGGCGGCTCGACGAGGGCGAGTTCGGCTGGTGCGCCGATTGCGGCGCGTTCGTCGGCACCCGGCGTCTGGACCTCGACCCCACGCTCATGCGCTGCGTCGACTGCGCGCGCTGAGCGGGCGGAAGCGCCGCCTCGCTCCATTCGCGAGGGCAGCCCTGCGAGGCGTCGATGCTGCCTCATGGCGCGCGAGACCCGGATCGGGGGCCTTCGCGCGCGGGAGCCAGCGCCGCCACCGATGCCAGCCCGAACGCCCCGATCGCCGCAGCCACGGCGAGCTCGAAATGGTTCGAGGTTCCGGTCAGCCCGAAGGGCGCCGCGCTGCGATGTCCGCCGCCTGCTTTCCCGGAGGAGTCCTGTCAATCGTCATTCGACGATGCGGTCGCGGGGCGACCCCCCGGATGAGCAAACCCGATGGGTGCCCATGGTTCCCGACATGGTCGAGCCGGTCATCGACTGCGGCGACGAGCGCCACCGCGCGCGATGACGTTCCGCGCTCGGGCGACTGCGCGCCGGTCGCCTCCGGGCCGGAACGGCACGCCGTCAGCCCGGAGCGGTCATTGGCACGGGCGGCGCAGGCGGCTCAGGCGTCGAGATTCTCCACGCTGAGCGCGTTGCTCTGAATGAAGGCGCGGCGCGGCTCGACGAGATCGCCCATCAGCTTGGTGAACAGATCCTCGGCCTCGGCCACGTCCTCGACGCGCACCTGCAGCAGCGTGCGCGCCTCGGGATCGAGCGTCGTCTCCCAGAGCTGGTCGGGGTTCATCTCGCCGAGGCCCTTGTAGCGCTGCAGCGAGAGGCCCTTCTCGCCTTCCTTGAGGATCGCGTCGAGAAGCTCCGTCGGGCCGTGCACGAGTTGGTCGCGGTCCTTGCGCACCAGCCGCGCGGGGCGGCCATAGATTTCCTGCAGGCTGTCGGTGTGCCCCGCGAGCCGGCGCGCCTCGCCCGAGCGCAGCACCTGCGCATCGAGCGTGCGAACCTCCTCGACACCGCGCAGCGTGCGCGCAAAGCGCAAGCCCCCGTCGCCCGTGGGCGCACCCTGCCAGCCGCGCTCGTATTCCGGCGCGATCAGGTCGAGCCGGGCGGCGACACGCTCGGCGACGGCCTGCGGATCGCTCTCGAGCAGCTCCGGGGCGAGCGCACCGGCGATGGCGGCCTGCTCGAGGATATGCGCGGGGTAATGCACCGGGAAGGCCTCGAGGCTGCGCTTGACCTGCCGTGCCTGCTCGACGATCCGCGCGAGATCGGGCCCGGCGATCTCCTCGCCGTCATGCAGCCGCAGCGCGGCGCCGTCCACGCCCTGCTCGATCAGGTAGGTCTCGAGCGCGGCATGATCCTTCAGATAGACTTCCGACTTGCCGCGCGCGACCTTGTAGAGCGGCGGCTCGGCGATATAGAGATGGCCGTGCTCGATGAGTTCGGGCATCTGCCGAAAGAAGAACGTCAAGAGAAGCGTGCGGATATGGGCGCCGTCCACGTCGGCGTCGGTCATGATGATGATCTTGTGATAGCGCAGCTTGGAGAGGTCGAACTCGTCGCGGCCGATCCCGGTGCCGAGCGCGGTGATCAGCGTGCCGATCTCCTGGCTGGTGAGCATCCGGTCGAAACGCGCGCGCTCCACGTTGAGGATCTTGCCGCGCAGCGGCAGCACCGCCTGATCGTGACGGTCGCGGCCCTGCTTGGCCGAACCGCCCGCCGAGTCGCCCTCGACGATGAACAGCTCCGAGCGCGCGGGGTCCTTTTCCTGGCAGTCGGCAAGCTTGCCGGGCAGGCTGGCGACATCCATCGCCGACTTGCGCCGCGTGAGCTCGCGCGCCTTGCGCGCCGCCTCGCGCGCCTGCGCCGCCTCGACGATCTTGCTCACGATCTGGCGCGCTTCTGCGGGGTTTTCCTCGAACCACTCGGCGAGCTTCTCGCCCACCATGCCCTCGACCGCGGGCCGCACCTCGGAGGAGACGAGCTTGTCCTTGGTCTGGCTGGAGAATTTCGGATCAGGAACCTTCACGGAAAGCACGCAGGTCAGCCCTTCGCGGGCGTCGTCGCCGGTGAAGGTGAGCTTTTCCTTCTTGGCGATGCCGCTGTCCTGGGCATAGCGCGTGATGGTGCGGGTGAGCGCGCCGCGAAAGCCGGCCATGTGGGTGCCGCCGTCGCGCTGGGGGATGTTGTTGGTGAAGGGCAGGACCGTCTCGTGGTAGCTGTCGTTCCACCACATCGCAACCTCGATGCCGATGCCGTCGCGCTCGCCGGTGATGAAGATCGGCTCGGGCATCACCGGGGTCTTGGAGCGGTCGAGATAGCGGACGAATTCGCGCACCCCGCCCTCGTAGAACATCTCGCTGCGCAGCGGCTCGGCGGGGCGCTCATCCTCGAGGATGATGCGCACGCCGGAATTGAGAAAGGCCAGTTCGCGCAGCCGGTTCTCGAGGGTGCGGAAATTGTAGTCGAGATTGGAGAAGGTCTCGAGCGAGGCGAGAAAGCGCACCTCGGTGCCCTGCTGCCCGGCCGCATCGCCGACCTCGCGCAGCGGCTCGACCGTCTCGCCGCGCTCGAAGCGGACATGGTATTCGCGCCCGTCACGCCAGATGCGCAGCTCGAGCCAATCCGAAAGCGCGTTGACCACGGAAACGCCGACGCCGTGCAACCCGCCGGAAACCTTGTAGGAATTCTGGTCGAACTTGCCGCCCGCGTGAAGCTGGGTCATGATGACCTCGGCCGCGCTCACCCCCTCCTCGGAATGCGTCTCGACGGGGACGCCGCGGCCATTGTCCGTCACGGAAACGCTCGAATCCGCATGGATCTTCACGCGCACATGGTCGGCGTGCCCCGCGAGCGCCTCGTCGATGCCGTTATCGACGACCTCATAGACCATGTGATGCAGGCCCGAGCCGTCATCCGTGTCGCCGATATACATCCCCGGGCGCTTGCGAACAGCGTCCAGCCCCTTGAGAACCTTGATGGAATCGGCGCCGTATTCGTCGGCCTGCTGCATCGTGTCGTCCATGTGGGCGCATCCTCGGATTGCTGCCTGCCTTGTAGCCGCTCGGCGCAGGGATGTCACGCGCCGGTCACGGAATTCGGCGGCGCCAGCGGCCGTTGACAGGGCGCTCGCGGGCGCGGATGCTCGCCCCCGGACCCGATAACGGCCAGGAGGACCATGCCGGACCAGATCGCCCCCTTCCTGATCATCGGGCAGCCGCGCAGCGGCACGACCTATCTGCAGACACTGCTCAACGCCCATCCCGAGATCCATTGCCGCGGCGAGTTGTTCGATCCCTGGCAGATCGATGATGACGGCGAAAAGACACGCGGCCTCGACGCCGTGATCGCGCGCGATGCAGCACCCGAGGCGTTTCTCGATGCGCGGCTTTCCGGGGCGGACCGCGCGCTGCCCGCCGGGATCACACGGCTCGGGGCGAAGATCCTGTTTCAGCATCATCCGCGGCTCTTCTCGGCCTATATCCCGCAGCGCCGGCAGATCCGGCTCATCCATGTGCGCCGCGAGAACAAGCTCGCGCAGTTCGCCTCGTTGCAGCAGGTCGCTCGCACCAATCGCTGGACGGGGACCGAGCCCGGCGCCCCCGCGCCCCGGATCGGCGCCGGCCCGCTCTGGGCGGCATCCGAGTGCAACCGGCTGGAGAATGAGGATTTCCTGCTCGCGCAATGGCTCTCCGGCTGTGCGAATCCGCTCCTGAGCGTCACCTATCGCGGCCTGTTCGCGCCGGATTTCGCCGCAAGGGTACAGGCCTTTCTCGGGCTCGCCCCGCAGGCGGAGTTGCGCTCGACGCTTGTCAAGCAGGGGCAGGACAGGATCATCGAGCGCTTCGAGAACCCGGACGACATCGCGCGCTATTTCGCCGGCACCGGGCGCGGCGACTGGCTCGAGCCCGAACTCGGCCCGGCGCATGCCTGAGCGGGCGTCACGCGATCCGTGAGCCGCCCGCCTGCTCCGTGACCCGCAGGTGCCGCGCATGTGCGCCCAGCGATGCGAAGAGCGCGGGATCGGTTCCGGTCAGCCAGGCCTGTGCGCCGAGCGCGACAATCTCCTCGAACAGGGCGGCGCGGCGCTCGGCGTCGAGATGCGCGGCGACCTCGTCGAGCAGCAGGATCGGGGCCGATCCCGTATCGTCCTGCAGCGCGCGCGCATTGGCCAGCACCAGCGAGAGCAGCAGCGCCTTCTGCTCGCCCGTGGAACAGTGCGCGGCGGGCAGCCCCTTCTCCGTGTAGACCGCGGTGAGGTCGGCCCGATGCGGGCCGGTCAGCGTGCGCCCGGCGGCCATGTCGCGGGCGCGCCCCGCGCGTAGCGCGGCGGCGAGCTCGGCCTCGGTCTCGGGCAGCGGCGCCTCCTCGGGACCGGAAAGGCCGAGCGTGGCGGCGGGAAAGGCCGTTTGCGCGCCCTCCTGCGCGGCGGCGAGGCGGGCGAGCGCGGCGCGACGGTGCGCCGTGATCGCGGCGCCGGCGCGCGCCATCTGCGCCTCGAGCGCGGTGTGCCATGCCGCATCCGCGATGCCGTCACGAAGCAGCCTGTTGCGCTCGCGCATGGCCTTGTCATGTGCGAGCACCGCCTCGCCATGGCCCGGCTCGAAGCTCAGCGTCATCCGGTCGAGAAAACGCCGCCGGCCCTCCGCCGCCTCGATCCAGAGCCGATCCATCGCCGGGGTCAGCCAGAGCATCCGCACAAGCCGCCCGAGCGCGGCCTGCGGCGCGAGCTTGCCATCGATGCGCAGCGCGCGCGGGCCGCCCGGCTCGGCCCAGGTCTCGATCTCGTGCGGGTGCGCGGCGGCGATGCGCGCGGCGATCTTCCAGCCCAGCGCCTCGGGCCGGCGCGCTATTGTCTCGGGCGCGGCCCGGCGCAGCCCGCGCCCCGGCGACAGCAGCGATACCGCCTCGAGAATATTGGTCTTGCCCGCGCCGTTGGGGCCCGTCAGCACGACCGGGCGGGCATCGAGATCGAGCGCCGCATGCCGGTGCGAGCGAAAATGCGACAGCCTCAGCGCCTCGATCGCGGCCATCGGCCCGCTATCACACCCGCATCGGCATCACGACATAGACCGCGGAGGTGTCGTCGCCCTCGCGCATCAGCGTCGGATCGCCCGATCCGTTGAACAGGAAGACGGCGTTCTCGCGATCCACCTGCCCGGCGATCTCCTGCAGGTATTTCGCGTTGAAGCCGATCTCGAGCGGCTCGTCGCCGTAAGCGACGGCGAGCTCCTCGTCGGCCGCGCCGCTGTCGGGGGCGTTGACCGACAGCACCAGCCGATCCTCGTCCAGCGTCATCTTCACCGCGCGCGAGCGCTCCGACGACACCGTCGCCACCCGGTCCACGGCGCGCGCGAACTCGCCCGCATCGAGCTCGAGCCGGCGCGTGTTGGCCGTGGGGATCACGCGCGTATAGTCGGGGAAGGTGCCGTCGATGACCTTGGAGGTCAGGGTGATCTCCGGGGTGGCGAAGCGCAGCTTGGTCTCCGAGACCGACACCGCGATCTCGACGTCGTCCTGTTCGAGCAGCTTGCGCAGCTCGCCCACCGTCTTGCGCGGCACGATCACGCCGGGCATACCCTCCGCGCCCTCGGGTATCGGCGCATCGACCTGGGCGAGGCGGTGACCATCCGTGGCCACGCAGCGCAGCACCCGCCCCTCGGGGCCGTCGGCGAGATGCATGTAGACGCCGTTGAGGTAATAGCGCGTCTCCTCGGTCGAGATCGCGAAGCGCGTCTTGTCGAAGAGCCGGCGCAGCACCCCGGCGGGGGCGGCGAAATGGGTCGTGTAATCGGGCGAGGCCATGACCGGGAAATCCTCGCGCGGCAGGGTCGTCAGCGAGAAGTTCGACCGCCCCGCGCGCACCGTCATGCGCCCGGCCGCCCCGTCATCCTCGAGCGCGACGAGCGCCCCGTCGGGCAGCTTGCGCACGATCTCGTGCAAGAGCACCGCCGAGACCGTCGTCGCGCCGGAGCGCTCGATCTGCGCCGGGACGGTGTCGATGACCTCGATGTCGAGATCGGTGGCGCGCAGCGTGGCGGCATCCGCCTCGGCATCCGCCTCGATCAGGACATTGGCGAGGATCGGGATGGTGTTGCGCCGCTCCACCACCGATTGCGCCTGGGCGACGGCCTTGAGCAGCGTGCCGCGTTCGATGCTGATCTTCATGCTCTCCATCCCTCAAGCTGCGGCGGGAGGCCGACACTAGTCATACAGTCCCGCATCTCAAGCGGTTTCTGCGACCGGACGGCGCGGGGATCAACTCGACAGTAGCCGGCGCAGCAGCTCGAGATCCTCGGCCACCTGCGGATCGGAGGCGCGCAGCTCCTCGACCTTGCGCACCCCGTGCATGATCGTGGTGTGATCGCGGCCGCCGAAGCGCCGCCCGATCTCGGGCAGCGAGCGCGAGGTGAGCTCCTTGGACAGATACATGGCGATCTGGCGCGGGCGCGCGATGGTGCGCAGGCGCTTGGGGCCGATCATGTCGGACAGGCGGATATTGAAATGCTCCGAGACCCGGCGCTGGATCTCCTCGATGGTGACGCTGCGTTCGGAGGCGCGCAAGATATCCGCAAGGCAGTCCTGCGCGAGATCGAGCGTGATCTCGCGACCCACCAGCGACGCGAAGGCGAACAGCCGCGTCAGCGCCCCCTCGAGCACCCGCACATTGGTGCTGATCCGGTGGGCGAGGAACTCGAGCACCCCCGGCGAGATCTCCACGCCGTCATGGCCGCGCGCCTGGGCCTCGGCCTTCTGCTGCAGGATGCCGAGGCGCAGCTCGTAGTCCGTCGGATGCAGATCCACCACGAGCCCGCATTGCAGCCGCGACTTGATGCGATCCTCGAGATCCTTGATCTCGCCGGGGGCGCGATCGGCGGAGATCACGATCTGCTTGTTCTGATCGACCAGCGCGTTGAACGTGTGAAAGAATTCGTCCTGGGTGGAGTCCTTGCCGGCGATGAACTGCACATCGTCGACCATGAGCACATCGACCGATCGAAACATCTCCTTGAAATTCATCACGTTCTTTTCGCGCAGCGCCTGAACGAAGCGATACATGAACTGCTCGGCCGAGAGATAGAGCACCCGCAGCCCCCGCTCGTTCGACTGCAGCTCCCAGGCGATGGCATGCATCAGATGCGTCTTGCCCAGCCCCACCCCGCCATAGAGGAACAGCGGGTTGAAACTGACCTCGGCGCCCTCGCCGACGCGGCGCGCCGCGGCATGGGCGAGTTCGTTGGGCTTGCCGACGACGAAGCTGTCGAAGGTGAAACGCGGATCGAGCGGTGCGCCCGGCAGCTCGTCGTGCCCGCGCGCGGGCTCGGGCTGCGCGCGGGCGGGTCGGCGCGCGGCGGCATGCGGTTGCGCCGCGGCCCCGCGCCGGCGCGTCACGGTGAATTCGAGCCGCTCGACCCCGATCCCGGCGCGGGCGAATTCGCGCCGGATCGCCTCGGCGAAGTTGCGCGACACCCAGTCGCCGATGAAGGTGGTCGGCGCGGCGAAGCGGGCGACACCCTCATCGAGGGAGACCAGTTCAAGTGGCTCGATCCAGGTCGCGAAATTGTTGTCGCCGACGCTCGCCCGCAGCGCGTCGCGCACCGTCCCCCAGCTTTGTTTCATGTTGTCCGCGCCCAGTTCGCTGCACTCGTTGGTATCGTTCTTCAGCATCCGTTGCGCCATCCCTCGTCACCGCGCGATCGCGACTCCCGACGGCCTGCCATCACCCGGACCGCGCTGGCGCAGGCGGCAGCGGTGCAGTCGCGACGGTGCGCGGCCTGCCATCAGCCGCGGTCGCGGCCCGGTGCGGGTGCGGAAATGCAGAAAATAGACGTCGGGCACCGTGACCGCGCACGGTCCGGAATCAGCGGATCATCAAGCACCCCTGCATCGCGGCGTGCGGCTGACATGAACGGGCGGAATCGAGGCAGCGACCCCCCCGGCAAACCCGACTCCTGCATTCCCCCAGGCATCGTGAGTCGTCCTGCGGAAACGGTAGCAAGCGGGCTTCGCGCCGCGCAACTGAACTTGGGCCTTGACTCGTGATCGCCCGCGGCGAATCCGGCAAGGCGTTGAATTTTTGTCACAACCGGGGGTTGTGAAAGACGGAACGAAAAAGGGCGTGCGAAATCGCACGCCCCGGCATCAACTTGAAGGCTGTGAGCCCGAACGCGGGCTCGCCTTTCAGGCGCCCAGCGCCTTCACACGCTGCGCCAGCCGCGAGATCTTGCGCGAGGCCGTGTTCTTGTGCAGCACGCCCTTGCTCACGCCGCGCGCGATCTCGGGCTGCGCCGTCTTGAGCGCGCTTTGCGCAATGCCGGCATCGCCCGATGCGATCGCTTCCTCGACCTTGCGGATATAGGTGCGGATCCGCGACCGACGCGCCTTGTTCACGGCGTAGCGCTTGACGTTCTGGCGCGCGCGCTTCTTGGTCTGTGGCGTGTTGGCCATGGTATTCGACTTCCGGTTGCTCGGTGTGTTCGTGAAGCCGTGCGTCTAGCCGCGAGTCGCGGGCAAGTCAACGGCCCGTGCCCGGATTTCGCGACGCCCGCGCGGCTCAACGGTCGCGAAACTGGGCCTCGCGCTTTTCGAGGAAGGCGCCCATGCCCTCCTTCTGATCGCCGGTGGCGAACATCGCGTGAAACAGCCGCCGCTCGAACAGGAGGCCTTCGCGCAGCGTCGTCTCCTCGGCCCGGTTGACGGATTCCTTGATCGCCATCGTGGTGAGCTGCGATTTCACCGCGATCGCCTGGGCGGCCTCCATCGCGGTGTCCATGAGCTTCTTGGCAGGCACGACGCGGCTGACGAGGCCGGAGCGCTCCGCCTCCTCGGCATCCATGAAGCGCCCGGTAAGGTTCATGTCCATCGCCTTGGACTTGCCCACGAGCCGGGTCAGGCGCTGCGTGCCGCCGAGCCCGGCGACGATGCCGAGATTGACCTCGGGCTGGCCGAACCTCGCGGTATCGGACGCGATGATGAAATCGCACATCATCGCGAGCTCGCAGCCCCCGCCGAGCGCATAGCCCGACACGGCGGCGATGATCGGCTTGCGCACCCGTCCGATGGCCTCGGTCTCGGGCGTGAAGAGATCGCCGCCGAAGACATCGACGAAGCTCTTGGACGACATCTCCTTGACGTCTGCGCCGGCGGCGAAGGCCTTCTCCGAGCCGGTGAGAACGATGCAGCGCACCTTCTCGTTGCCCTGCGCCTCGGTCAGCGCCGCGGCGAGTTCGGACAACAGCGTGCTGTTGAGCGCGTTGAGCGCGTCGGGCCGGTTGAGCTTGATCAGCGCGACGTGATCCGACACTTCGACGATCAGCGTGTCATAGGCCATGAAAGCCTCTCCCGTGAGTTTCGTCGCGCTCCCATAGCAGCCCTTGAGACGCGATCAAGTCATCTCTGGCAGCGCGGGCACAGGAAGGTCGAGCGCCCCGACTGCACGATCCGGCGCACCGTCCCCGCGCAGCCCGCCGCCGGACAGGGCATCCCCTCGCGCCCATAGACACGGAATCCATGCTGAAAATAGCCCAGCTCGCCGTCACTCCGACGGTAGTCGCGCAGGCTGGATCCGCCCGCTGCGATCGCCTCCTCCAGCACCGCGCGGATCACCGGCACGAGCGCGGCCACCCGCCGCGCCGCGATGCGCCCGGCCCGGCGGCGCGGATCGATCCCGGCGCGGTGCAGCGCCTCGCACACATAGATGTTGCCCAGCCCCGCCACGATCCGCTGATCGAGCAGTGCTGCCTTGACCGGCATCCGCCGCCCCTTCAGCCGCGCGACGAGATAGTCCTCGTGGAACGCGTTGCCGAGCGGCTCCGGCCCGATATCGCGCAGCAGCCAGTGCGCATCGAGCGCCGCCGTCGCCGTGAGATCCATCGCCCCGAAGCGGCGCGCATCGTTGAAGGTCACCCGCGCACCGCTCTTCATGTCGAGCACGACGTGGTCATGCGCATGCGCCGGCGGGTGATCCCGCGCGAAGGCGCCGAGCCGCGCCCCGGAAACCAGCATCCGCCCCGACATGCCCAGATGCACGATCAGCGTCTCGCCCGTCGACAGATCCGCGAGCAGGTATTTCGACCGCCGGCCCAGCCGCTCGACCCGCGCGCCGGTCAGCCGCGCGGCCATGCCCTGCGGCAGCGGCCAGCGCAGATCGGGCCGACGCACATCGGCGCGTGCGATGGCCTGCCCCTCCATCACCGGGGCGAGGCCGCGGCGCACCGTCTCGACTTCGGGCAATTCGGGCACGCAGCGCTCCCATTCCGCGGGGCCGGATTGTATCGCCCCCCTCGCGCCCTATAAGGAGTGCGAACGGCGAAGGAAAAGCCCGCATGCGGACA
>SLQD01000162.1 GCA_007131685.1 Paracoccaceae bacterium
CGCGGGCCGATGGTGATCGCGGCGGTGAGCTACTGGGCGGTGGGCATCCCGGCGAGCTATGTGCTCGGCATCACGCTCGGCTTCGAGGGGCCGGGGATCTGGGCGGGGCTGGTGATCGGGCTGACGCTCGCGGCGGCGCTGCTGATGCGCCGCTTCTGGCGCGGGCCCGCCGCCGCTCAGCCCTGATCGCGGCGCCGCTCGCCCTGCCGGCGCACGAGGGTCGAGCGCAGATCGTGCATCGCCATCATCAGCCGGTGCGCGACCGCGTCGAGATCCGCGTCGGTGGCCGAGCTCTGCACCCATTGCGCGGTGCGCCCGAGCGCCTCGGCGGTGCGTTCGGCATCGTCGCGCGCCCGGCGTGCCATCTCGTCGCGCCGCGCAGCGATCCAGGCCTCTATCCCGGCCGTTTCGGCGGCGCTGAGGACATGGTCGCCATGCGGCTTGATGCGGCCGTTGCCCGGATTGGCCACCGCGATCTGGGTGAGCAGCATGCGCCCGTTGCGCTCATCCGCGTCGACGCGGAACACCGCCGCATTGCTCTCGCGCGGGCGGAAATAGAGCTCGGGCGCCTCGCTCATCGCCGGTCACTTCAGCCCGTCGCAGAAATCCCGGATCCGGGTGCAGGCCTCGCGCAGCGCCTCGTCCGAGGTCGCGTAGCTGACGCGGAAACACGGCGAGGTGCCGAAGGCCGCGCCGAACACCACGGCCACGCCCTTCTCCTCGAGCAGTGCGGTGGCGAAGGTCTCGTCATCATTGATGTGCACACCGCCCGCGGAGGTCCGCCCGATGCACTCGCGGATCGAGGGGTAGACATAGAACGCCCCTTCCGGCACCGGGCAGCTCACGCCGCGCGCCGCATCGAGCATCTCCACCACCATGTCGCGCCGGCGCTTGAACACCTTGTTGTTTTCCGCAATGAAATCCTGCGGTCCGTTGAGCGCCTCGACCGCCGCCCACTGGCTGATGGAGCAGGGATTGGACGTGCTCTGGGACTGGATCTTGCCCATCGCCGCGATCAGGTCCTTGCGCCCGGCCGCGTAGCCGATGCGCCAGCCCGTCATGGCATAGGCCTTCGAGACCCCGTTGACCGTGAGCGTGCGCTCAAAGAGCCCCGGCTCGACCTCGGCGGGGGTGCAGAAGCGGAACTCGTCATAGACGAGATGCTCGTACATGTCGTCGGTCATGACATGCACATGATCGTGGCGCATCAGCACCCCGGTGAGCGCCCTGAGCTCGTCCCAGGTGTAGCCCGCCCCGGTCGGGTTGGACGGCGAGTTGAAGATCAGCCACTTGGTGCGCGGGGTGATCGCGGCATCGAGCTGGGCGGGGGTGATCTTGAAGCCGGTCTCGATCGTGGCCTCGACGATCACCGGCTCGCCGCCCGCCAGCCGCACCATGTCGGGATAGCTGACCCAGTAGGGCGCGGGGATGATCACCTCGTCGCCGGGGTTGAGCGTGGCCATCAGCGCATTGTACAGCACCTGCTTGCCGCCGGTGCCCACCGTCACCAGGCCGGGCTCGTAGTCGAGATTGTTGTCGCGCTTGAACTTCGCGCAGATCGCCTGCTTGAGCTCGGGGATGCCGTCCACGGCGGTGTATTTCGTCTCGCCGGAATCGATGGCGCGCTTGGCGGCGGCCTTGATGTTGTCCGGGGTGTCGAAATCGGGCTCGCCCGCGCCGAGGCCGATCACGTCGCGCCCCGCCGCCTTGAGCTCGCGCGCCTTGTTGGTCACGGCGATGGTGGGGGAGGGCTGGACGCGGTCGAGCGTCGCAGAGAGAAAGGACATGACGCGCTCCGGTTTGAAAAGGGCCTCAGCGTGTTCTACGGTCGCCACCGGGCGCGATCAAGCGATAACGGGAGGCCGCAGGCCATGAGCGAGGATACCGAAACCGGCTGGTTCAGCCAGGACGCCGCGACCTTCGGCGATCGCATGGCCGGTGCGCGCGAGGCGGCGGGCATGACCCAGGCCCAGCTCGCGCGCCGGCTCGGCGTTCGGCTGCGCACCGTCACCGCCTGGGAGAACGACCAGTCCGAGCCGCGCGCCAACAAGCTTCAGATGCTCGCCGGGCTGCTCAACGTGTCGATCAAGTGGCTCCTGACCGGCGAGGGAGACGGGCTGGAGGCGCCCGCAAAGGAAGTGGAGCTCGCCTCCGATGCGAGCGCGGTGCTCGCCGAGATGCGCCAGCTGCGCACCGAGCTGACCCGCCTCAATGACCGCCTCGGCCATCTCGAGAAGCGGGTGCGCCTGCTCCTGCAGGAGACGATCCAGTGAGTGATGCGACGGCGCGCCGGCTGCGTCTTCGCGCCTGGCGGCGCGGGACCAAGGAGATGGATCTGATCCTCGGGCCCTTCGTGGAGGCGCATGTCGACGGGATGGATGCGGCTGCGTGCGCGCAGCTCGAGGCGCTGATGGAGGAGAACGACCAGGACCTCTATCGATGGGTGACCGGCGCGCGACAGGCGCCCGGGCCGCATCGCGCGCTGATCGGCGCGATCGCCGCCTTCATCCGCGACCGGCCCGCCCCGCGCTGACCGGATCGTCGCCGTTTCGTCTTAACTCTATTTTTGCTTCACCGCGTCACCGTGATTTCCGGTAGCAATGGTGGAGACGGTCATGACCGCGCAGAGGGAGTTGAGCGCCGCGCCGGGTACGGCGCTGCTGGACGAGTATCTGGAGACGCTGGCGCTCGTCGAGCGGCTGCACCGTCTGATGCTGGATGTGATCAAGGACGAGTTCGAGCGCCTCGGCATTCTCGAGATCAACCCGGTGCAGGCGCTGCTGCTCTACAATGTCGGTGGCAACGAGGTCACCGCCGGCGAGCTGCGCAGCCGCGGATATTACCAGGGCTCGAACGTGTCCTACAATCTCAAGAAGCTGGTGGAGACGGGCTACATGCACCACCAGCGCTGCAGCACCGATCGCCGCGCCGTGCGGGTGCGGCTCACCGACAGGGGCCATCAGGTTCGCGACATTCTCGCCGGTCTCTTTGACCGCCACGCCGAGCTGATGGAACGCGACGGAGCGCTCACCACGGATTACTGCCGCGAGGTCAATCGCGGCCTGCGCCGGGTGGAGCGGTTCTGGTCGGATCAGATCCGCTACATCTACTGAGCCGGCCTGCGCGCGACGGACGCCGTTGCGCGAGCACGTCGCAAGCCGGGATCGAGCGCCGGGGCGATCATGTGCGCGGCGGCTGAACAGGCTGAACGGACCCGGCCGCCGCGCCCCGGCGGCCACGATGCGCGACGACGCCCGGCGACCGGCATTTTCCGGTTGTCAAATCGGCCGCGGGCGCGCAGCGTGCCGCCCCATGGCGCCATGCGTGCGTTGCAGCCGGGGGTGGGAATGTCGGGCAATCTGAGTTTCGAGGCGTTGTCGCGCGCGGTGGCGGATGGCGAGATCGACACGGTGATCGCCTGTTTTGCCGACATGCAGGGTCGGCTGATGGGCAAGCGCTTCCATGCGCGCCATTTCGTCGATAGCGCCTGGCAGCAGACGCATTGCTGCAACTACCTGCTCGCCACCGACATGGAGATGTACACCGTGCCCGGCTATGCGGCGACGAGCTGGGCCAAGGGCTATGGCGATCACGTGATGAAGCCCGATCTCGCGACGCTGCGGCGCATCCCGTGGCTCGAGGGCACGGCGCTGGTGCTGTGCGACCTGCTCGATCACCACACCCATGAGGAGGTCGCCCATTCCCCGCGCGCGGTGCTCAAGCGCCAGGTCGCGCGGCTCGAGGGGCTCGGCTACCGCGCGATGATCGCCACCGAGCTCGAGTTCTTCCTTTTCGAGCCCTCCTTCGAGGCGCTGCGCGACGGTGGCTATCGCGATCTCAAGCCGATCTCGGGCTATAACGAGGACTACCACATCTTCCAGACCACCAAGGAAGAGGGGGTGATGCGCGCGATCCGCAACGGGCTCTACGGCGCCGGCATTCCCGTCGAGAATTCCAAGGGCGAGGCCGAGACCGGGCAGGAGGAGATCAATATCCGCTACGACGCGGCGCTGACCACGGCCGACAACCACGCCGTCGTCAAGAATGCCTGCAAGGAGATCGCTTGGGCGCAGGGGCGTGCGGTGACCTTCATGGCCAAGTGGCATCACGACAAGGTCGGCTCCTCGAGCCATGTCCACCAGTCGCTCTTCACCCTCGATGGCACCGCCGCCTTTCCCGACCCGGACGGCCCGCACGGCATGTCGCAGGTGATGCGCCGATTCACCGCCGGCCAGCTCGCCCATGCCCCGGAAATCTGTTACTTTCTCGCGCCCTACGTGAACTCCTACAAGCGGTTCCAGTCCGGCACCTTCGCGCCCACCTCGACGGTCTGGTCGCGCGACAACCGTACCGCCGGCTTTCGCATGTGCGGCGAGGGCACGAAGGCGCTGCGCATGGAATGCCGCGTGGGCGGCGCGGATCTGAATCCGTATCTGGCCGCGGCGGCGCTGATCGCGGCGGGGATCGCGGGCATCGAGGCCGAACTCGAGCTCGAGCCGGAGATGTCGGGTGATGCCTATTCGGCCGATCCCGCGCGCGCCCTGCCGCGCAGCCTGCGCGATGCGGCGGACCGGCTGGAGAGCTCCGAGATGCTGCGCGCGGCGATGGGCGACTGGGTCGTGGATCACTATACCCGCGCAGCGCGCTGGGAAGTCGAGGAGCACGAGCGCGTCGTCACGGACTGGGAAATCGCGCGCGGTTTCGAGCGCGCCTGAGGAGAACGCATGAGCACGCTGAAATGCATCTCGCCGGTCGATGGATCGGTCTACGCGGAACGTCCGGCGCTGGAGATGGGTGCCGCCGAGGCCGCGCTCGCACGCGCACGCAATGCGCAGGCCGCCTGGGCCGCGCGGCACATCCGCGAGCGCGCCGAGCTGGTGCGCGCCGCTGTGGCGCGGGTCGGGGCGATGAACGACGAGGCCGTGCCCGAGCTTGCCTGGCAGATGGGCCGCCCGGTGCGCTACGGTGGCGAGTTCGGCGGCTTCGAGGAGCGTGCGCTCTACATGGCCGACATTGCCGAGGACGCGCTCGCGCCCGAGATCGTCGAGGACTCGCCCGCCTTCCTGCGCCGCATCACGCGCGCGCCGCACGGCCTCGTGCTGGTGATCGCGCCGTGGAACTATCCCTGGATGACGGCGATCAATGTCGTCGCCCCCGCGCTCATCGCGGGCAACGCGGTGGTGCTCAAGCACGCCACGCAGACCCTGCTCGTGGGCGAGCGCATGGCGCGCGCCTTCCATGAGGCTGGCATCCCCGAGGACGTGTTCCTCAACCTCTTCCTCGATCACGAGACGACCTCGGCGCTGATCGGCGCGGGCGGGTTCGATTTCGTCAATTTCACCGGCTCGGTCGGCGGCGGGCGCGCCATCGAGCGCGCGGCGGCGGGCACCTTCACGCCGCTCGGCCTCGAGCTGGGCGGCAAGGATCCGGCCTATGTGCTCGAGGATGCCGACCCGGAGGCGGCGGCCGAGGGGTTGATGGACGCTGCGCTGTTCAATTCGGGCCAGTGCTGCTGCGGGATCGAGCGCATCTATGTCGCAAGGCGCCATTTCGACGCCTTCACCGGCAAGGCCGTGGAGATCGCGCGCGCGCATGTGCTCGGCGATCCGCTGGAGGCGGCGACGACGCTCGGCCCCATGGCGCAGCGCCGCTTCGCCGATCTGGTGCGCGGGCAGATCGACGAGGCCGTGGCCGCCGGCGCCACCGCGCATGTAGCACCCATGCCCGCCGATGACGGCGGCGCGTATCTGACGCCGCAGGTGCTCACCGGGGTGAATCACGAGATGCGGGTAATGCGCGAGGAGAGCTTCGGCCCCGTGGTCGGCATCATGCCGGTGGCCGACGATACCGAGGCGGTGGCGCGCATGAACGACTCCGATCTCGGGCTGACGGCCGCACTATGGACCGATGACAGCGAGCGCGCGCTGCGCATCGGCGCGGCGCTCGAGACCGGGACGGTGTTCATGAACCGGGCCGATTATCTCGACCCGGCGCTGTGCTGGACGGGCTGCAAGAATACCGGCCGCGGCGGCGCGCTCTCGAGGATCGGCTATGCCAATCTCACCCGCCCGAAATCCTGGCACATGAAGAAGGCCGCACGATGAGTCTGTCTGGCACCTGGTCCTACCCCACCACGATCCGCTTCGGCGCCGGGCGGCTTGCCGAGCTGCCCGAGGCCTGCGCCGAGGCGGGCATCCGCCGCCCGCTGCTGGTCACCGATCGCGGGCTCGCCGAGCTGGGGATCACGGCGCGTGCGCTCGATATCCTCGAGGCCGCCGGGCTCGGCCGCGCCTGCTTTGCCGAGGTCGATGCCAATCCCGACGAGCGCAACCTCGCCGCCGGGGTGGCGGCGTTTGGCGCCGGCGGGCATGACGGGGTGATCGCCTTCGGCGGCGGCTCGGGGCTCGATCTGGGCAAGTTGGTCGCCTTCATGGCCGGGCAGACGCGGCCGGTGTGGGATTTCGAGGATATCGGCGACTGGTGGAAACGCGCCGATGCCGACTCCATCGCGCCCAATATCTGCGTGCCGACCACGGCGGGCACCGGCTCGGAGGTGGGCCGCGCCAGCGTGCTCACCAATTCCGAGACCCGCACCAAGAAGATCATCTTTCACCCGAAGGTCCTGCCCGCGCAGGTGATCGCCGATCCGGAGCTGACCGTGGGGATGCCGCCTGCGATCACGGCGGGCACCGGGATGGACGCGCTCGCGCATTGCGTCGAGGCCTATTGCTCGCCGCATTTTCACCCGATGAGCCAGGGCATCGCGCTCGAGGGGATGCGGCTGGTGCTGGCGAACCTGCCGCGCGTGATGGCGGATGGCGCCGATATCGAGGCGCGCGCGCAGATGCTCGCCGCCGCGACGATGGGGGCGGTGGGCTTTCAGAAGGGCCTCGGCGCGGTGCATGCGATCAGCCACCCCGTCGGCGCGCTCTACGGCACCCATCACGGCACCACCAACGCCGTGGTGATGCCCCATGTGCTGCGCTTCAATCGCGCCGCCATCGAGGCCCGGCTCGATCATGCCGGGCCCTATATCGGCATTAACGGCGGCTTCGACGGGCTTCTGGCGCGGATCGAGACGCTCAATGCGGAACTCGCCATGCCCGCGGGCCTCGAAGAGATGGGCGTCGAGGCCGCCGCGATCGGTCGCATCGCCGCAATGGCGCTCGAGGATCCGAGCGTGGGCGGCAACCCGATCGAGATGACGCTCGACAATACCAGCCGGCTCATCGAAACCTGCATGTGACTCCCGCGCGCCTTTCGCGCGGCGGCGCGCGTCGCTATACCCGCATGGCGGGCTGGACGGGCCGGTGCGCGCGCCTAGCTGGCAGCGGTAAGGTGAGCGCGGCGCAGCTTGACGGAGAGTGTGGAATTGGCCGAGCGATCGAACTGTGTGACGGTACCGCTGATCGTCGGGGTCGGCGGGACCACCAGCGCCGGGTCGAGCTCGGAGATCGCGCTGCGGCTCAGTCTCGAGGCCGCGCAAGGTTTCGGTTTTGAAACCGAGCTTCTCGCGGGAGCGGCGATCGACCTGCCGGCCTATGATCCGCGGCGCTCGGATGCGCCGCACGGCGCGCAGCGGCTGCTCGACGCGTTGCGCCGCGCCGACGGGCTGATCATTTCCACGCCGAGCTATCACGGCGGCAGCTCCGGCCTGATCAAGAACGCGCTCGACTATGCCGAGGAGCTGCGCTGCGATGCGCGGCCCTATCTCGACGGGCGCGCGGTGGGACTCATCGTGACGGCACATGGCGCGCAGGGTCTCGGCACCGCGCTCACTGCGATGCGCTCGGTGGTGCATGCGCTGCGCGGCTGGCCGACGCCCTACGCCGCCTGCCTGAACGCCGCGCAGGAGCCCTTTGCGCAAGGGCGCCCCGCGCGCACGGACGTCACCGATCAGCTCGCCCTCGTCGCCCGGCAGGTCGCCGAATTCGCCCGCATGCGCCGCGCGCTCGCCGCGCAGGATGCTGTCGCGCCGGCGGGTTGAGCCGGGGCAGGCAGCCCTGCCATCCGTCGCAAGCGGCGATTTTTTCCCAATCCCGGCATTGACTTGCCGACTCCGACGGGTAAGCGTTCGCGCAAAAGGCGAGGGGCGTGACGCATGGAATGGGTTCTGCTTGTCCTGATTCTTCTGGCCGTGGTTGTGGGTTACGGCTGGTATGTGGTGCTGATCCGCAACCGCAATCGTGCGCAGGAGGCGCTGTCCTCGGTGGATGTGCATCTGCGCAAGCGCCACGATCTCGTGCCCAATGTGCTCGCCCTCGCGCGCCGCTTCATGGAGCATGAAAAGGAACTCCTCGAGAGCGTCACGGCACTGCGCAGCAAGGCCCAGGCGCCCTATGACAAGGGTGATCCCGAACAGGTGAAGGGCCATCTCGACGCCGAGCGCGGGTTGCAGGGGGCGCTGCGCCAGCTCTTCGCGGTCTCCGAGTCCTATCCCGAGCTGCGCTCGGCGGAGACGATGCTCGAGGCGCAGAAGACCTACCGCGAGGTCGAGTCGAACATCGCCGCCGCGCGGCGCTTCTACAACAGCGCGGTCACGCGGCTGAACACGGCCGTTCAGATCTTTCCCGGCTCTGTGATCGCGGGCATGGCCGGGGTGCGGCCGATGCCGTTCTTCGAGCTCGAGGACGAGTCCATGCGCCAGCCGGTCAACGCGGCCGATCATATCTGAGGGGGAGGCGGTCATGGTGCTTTCGGACGATCCGCTCGACTCCGCGACGCGCGCCGAGCTCGAGAGCCGCCTCGCCGAACTCGAGGCCGAGCGCGTCGCGCTCTTCGACTGGCTGAAGAAACTCGGCCTCATCCTGCTCGGGGTCACTCTCGCGGCGATGGCGATCGTGTCGACGGTGTTCGGCGCCGAGGAGGACGCGTATTTCGTCGGCATTGCCGTCCTGCTCGTCGCGCTCGTCTATGCGTTCCACCGCATCAGCAAGCTGCGCAATCGCGGCAAGGCCGAGCTGATGGGCCGGATCGCGCAGGCGCTCGGCTTCGACTACCGCCTCAACGCGGCGGGGTTCCCGCTCGAGCATTTCCGCCGGCTCGGGCTCTTGCCGCGCTTTGACCGCGACAACCTCCACGATCACCTGAGCGCCGAGACGGCAAGCGGCGAGCGCCTCGAACTCGTCGACGCCAAGCTCGAACGCAAGAGCCGCAGCCGCAAGCGGCGCGGCCCGCAGTACAGAACGGTGTTTACCGGCCTGCTGCTGCGCGTGGACGCCGCCGAGACGTTCTCCGATCAGGTGCTGGTGCTCAAGGACAGCGGCATGGTCGGCAATGCGCTCGGCGGATGGTTGCGCTCCGACGAGCCGGTGCATCTCGAGAGCACGCGCTTCAACGAAACTTTCACGGTCTATGCCAACGACCAGGTCGAGGCGCGCCGGCTGCTCACACCGACGGTGATGCAGCGCTGCCTCGAGCTCGATGCGCAGACGGCCGGCACGCCGCAGATCGGGTTTTCCGAGGGTCGCATCCTGATCGCGCTCGATCGCGGCGCGCCGAGCTTCGAGATGCCCCAGATCTGGCAGAAGTGGGACGCGGCCGCCTTCGAGGCGATGCTGGACGATCTGCGCTATGCGCTCGGCGCGGCGCGACTGCTCGGCCGCGAGCTCGCCCAACCCGAACCGCGCGAGACCGCCCGTTCCGGGAGCGCGTGACGCCGCGGCGCCGACGTGTCACGATACTGTCATGATTGCGCGCGAGGCTTGCCGCGGCCGGTCCGGGCCGGTGCGCGGGCCGATACGGGATACCCGCAGCAGCGCAATGGAGGGCGCGATGACCGAGGCCGAGCTTGCGGCGGTTCTGGCCGCGCTGCCCGATCCAGTGCTCGCCGCCGGGCCGGACCGGCGCATCCGTATCGCCAACCCGGCAGCGCAGGAGATGCTCGGGGCCGGGCTGGTGGGGCAGTCGGCGTTGATGCTGATCCGCCACCCCGAGGCCATCGCCGCGATCGAGGCGGGGCTGGCACCGGGTAACACCGCAGGCCACGAGGCGCGGCTGACGCTGGCGGATCATTCCGGTGAGACGAGCTACCGCATGGTCGTGCAGCCGCTGGACCCGGCGGCGGGGTTCGATGCGGTGCTGATCAGCTTTCGCGATATCGGCCATATCGAGGAGGCCGAGGCGATGCGGCGCGATTTTGTCGCCAATGTCAGTCATGAGCTGCGCTCGCCGCTGACATCGCTGAGCGGTTTCGTCGAGACGCTGCGCGGTGCCGCGCGCGACGATGCCGAGGCGCGCGACCGCTTCCTCGCGATCATGGAGCAGGAGGCGCAGCGCATGAACCGGCTCGTTGCCGATCTGCTGTCACTTTCGCGGGTGGAGGCCAACGAGCGCGTGCGCCCGCGCGACCCGGTGGCGCTCGGCGCGGTCGTCGACGCCACCCTCGCCGCGCTACGCCACCAGATCGAGGAGCGCGGCATCACCGTCGAGCGTGCCGGCGACGGCGATGACCGGATCGTTCCGGGCGAGCATGACCAGCTCGTGCAGGTGTTTCACAACCTCATGGAAAACGCGATCAAATACGGCGGTGCGGGCGGGCGGCTCGGGATCACGGTGGAGGCGCTCGAGGGAGCGGTGGGGTTTTCCGGCCCCGTCGTCGCGGTCACGGTGAGCGACAGCGGCGACGGGATCGATCCGATGCATCTGCCGCGTCTGACCGAGCGTTTCTACCGGGTCGACACCCATCGCTCGCGCGAGATGGGCGGCACCGGGCTCGGCCTTGCCATCGTCAAGCACATCGTCAACCGCCATCGCGGCCGCCTGCGCATCGAGAGCACGCCCGGCGAGGGCAGCCGCTTCACCGTCTTGCTGCCGCGCGCCTGAGCGTGGGAAGATGCCCGCCGACCGTCACACGACTGTCGCATTCGCCGGTTATGCGAAACCATGATGGAACGGGCGCAGACAATGCAGGAACAGGCGGCGGAGACGGCGCGCGATCTCGAGGCGCTGCAGACGCGCATCATGGCGATGGGCGGGCTCGTCGAGCATGCCATCGCCGAGGCCGCGCAGGCGCTCGCGGCGCGCGACGAGGATCACGCCGCGCGCGTTATCGCCGCCGATGCGCGCATCGATGCGCTCGAGGAGGAGGTGAACAACGATGCGGCGGCCTTCATCGCCCGCCACCGTCCCGCCGGCGCCGATCTGCACACGGCGATCGCCGCGATGAAGATGGTCGGCGAGCTCGAACGCATCGGCGACTATGCCAAGAACCTCTCCAAGCGCGTGACGGTGCTCAGCCGCGGTCCGGTGATCACGGGGGCGGGGGCGACGACGCGCCGGCTCGCGCGCGCCGTTCAGGCGCTGTTGCGCGACACGCTGGACGGGCACGCGCGCGGCGATGTCGCGCTTCTGCACGACGTGCTCGGCCGCGATGTAGAGGTCGACCGGATGACGGCGGGCCTGTTGCGGCAATTCCTCACGCACATGATGGAGGATCCGCGCAACATCAGTGCCTGCATGCACTATCTCTTCATCATCCGGAACCTGGAGCGCATGGGCGACCATGCGACGGCAATATGCGAACAGCTCATCCATCTGCACACGGGCGCGCGCCCGACCGCCCGGCCGAAAGGCCCCTCGACGGCGCATCTGGGCGCGCCGCAGCAGGGTGGGGGGCGCATATGAGCGGGGCGCTGGTGCTCATCGTCGAGGACGAGCCGGCGCAGCGCGCGATGCTGTCCTACAACATCGAGGCGGCGGGGTTTCGCACCGTCACCGCCTCGGGCGGCGAGGCGGCGCTGCTCGCCGTCGAGGAACAGGTCCCCGATGTGATCCTCCTCGACTGGATGCTGCCGCAGGTCTCGGGCATCGAGGTGTGCCGCCAGCTCAAGGCGCGCGCGGCGACGCGGGCGATCCCGGTGATCATGGTATCGGCGCGCTCCGAGGAGGCCGACCGCATCCGCGGGCTCGATACCGGCGCCGATGACTACATCGTCAAGCCCTATTCCGTCGACGAGCTGATCGCCCGACTGCGCGCCAATCTGCGCCGGGCGCGGCCCTCGAGCGTGGGCGAGGTGCTCGAACATGGCGATCTGCGGCTCGACACCGCGGCCCACACGGCCGAGCGCGCCGGCCAGTCGCTGCATCTCGGGCCGACGGAATACAGGCTGCTCGTGGCGTTTCTCGAGCGTCCCGGCCGCGTCTGGAGCCGCGATGCGCTGCTCGACCGGGTCTGGGGGCGCGATGCGGAGGTCGATCTGCGCACCGTGGATGTGCATGTGGGGCGGCTGCGCAAGGCACTCGGCGGCGGGCGCGGGCCGATCCGCACCGTCCGCGGCGAGGGATACGCGCTCGACTGATCCCGGCGGCCGGGGCAGGGGGCGCGCGGCGCCGGATCGCACCGCCCCCAAGCCAACCGAGGCGCGGGCGCCAGGAGAGCCGGCGCGCCGGCCGGTTGTCGGCGCCGGGATTTCCGTTTGCCTCGGGGGCGGAACTCGCGCAGGCTCGACGCATCCGGCCGTTCACCACCGGCCGCGGCCCCACCAGCCCGGAGGAGTATTGTGATGAGCTTTCGTGCCCTTGTCGTCGAGAAGAGCGAGTCGGGCGAGACCTGCGCCACGGTACGCAGGCTCGACCCGTCCGAGCTTCCTGCGGGCGAGGTCACCGTGGCGGTGGAGTATTCCACGCTCAACTACAAGGACGGGCTGTGCCTTTCGCCGGGCGGCGGCGGGCTGGTGAAGAGTTATCCGCATGTGCCGGGGATCGACCTCGCCGGGACCGTCGAGGCCAGCGACGATCCCCGCTACGCCCCCGGTGACAGGGTGATCCTCACCGGCTGGCATGTCGGCGAGCGGCATTGGGGCGGTTATGCCGAACGCGCGCGGGTGAAGGCCGACTGGCTCGTGCCGCTGCCCGAGGGGTTGTCCACGCGCCAGGCGATGGCGGTGGGTACGGCCGGCTTCACGGCGATGCTCGGGGTGATGGCGCTCGAGGATCACGGGCTCGCGCCGGGCGATGGCGAGGTGCTCGTGACCGGTGCGGCGGGCGGTGTCGGCTCGGTTGCGGTGGCGGTGCTCGCGCAGCTCGGCCACGAGGTCGCGGCGGTGACGGGGCGGCCCGAGACCGAAGACTATCTGCGCGGCCTCGGTGCAGCGCGGATCGTCCCGCGCGCCGAGCTTGCCGAAACCGTCAAGCGCCCGCTCGAGGCGGAAACCTGGGCGGGCTGCATCGACGCCGTCGGCGGCGCGATGCTCGCGCGGGTCCTTGGTCAGCTCAGGTATCGCGCCTCGGTCGCGGCGGTGGGGCTCGCGGGCGGGGCGGATCTGCCGGCCTCCGTGATCCCGTTCCTGCTGCGCGGGGTGAACCTGCTCGGCATCGACAGCGTGCTGCGCCCCTACGAGGACCGCCTGCGCGCCTGGAAGCGCATCAGCAGCGACCTGCCGATGGACAGGCTCGAGGAGATGACGCATGCGGCGCGGCTCGAGGATCTGCCCGAACTCGGCGCGGCGATCCTCAAGGGCGGAGTGCGCGGGCGCGTCGTGGTGGATCCGCGCGCATAGGGCCCGGTGGACCCGCGCGCTGTCCCCGCGCCAGGGCACCGATCGCGCCCGGGACTGCCCGCCGCGTGATCGGTTCCGGGGCCGGGAACGCGCCGCGACGGCGGCGGCTCGAGGACGCTCACGGGGCCGCTTGCGCACTCTGCCCCGAACGGCCCGCGCAGGCGCCGGATCGCGCCGAAGATGATTGGAAAAAAGTAACGATTTGCGTCATACTATGGGCGAGCAGCAGGCGCGGGGCGCGAGATGGGATACGGGCAGGACGGGACGGCGATCCGCAGGGCCGGGGCGCGGTGACGCGGCGCGATGCTCGAGTTCCACGATGTGAGCAAGTCCTTCTGGACGGGCACGCGGCGCAAGGTGATCCTGCATCGCGCCTCCTTCAGGGTCCGGCTCGGGCGCTCGCTCGGGATCCTCGCCCCCAACGGCACCGGCAAGACCACGCTCATCAACATGATGTGCGGGCTCGAGAAGCCGGACGAGGGCGAGATCCTGCGCCGGTGCCGGGTCTCATTTCCGCTGGGCTTCATGGGCGGGCTCGTCGCCAAGCACAGCGGCAACGAGAATGTGCGCTACATCGCGCGTCTTTACGGGCTCGACCCGGATTACGCCGAGGCCTTCTGCCGCTGGCTCGCCGGGCTCGAGGAATATTTCGACATGCCCGTGGGCACCTACAGCCAGGGGATGCGCGCGCGGCTGTCCTTTGCGCTGATGCTGGCGCTCGATTTCGACATCTTTCTCATAGACGAGGGAATGCCCGCGACCACGGATGTCGAGTTCAATCGCAGGGCCGGCAGTATCCTTCGCGACCGGCTTCGCAGCGCCACGGTGATCGTGGTGTCTCACAAGCCCGACGTGATCGAGAAATTCTGCAGCAGCGCCGGGGTGCTGCGCAACGGCAGGCTGAACCTTTTCGACAGCCTCGAAGAAGCGAAGCGCATGTATGACTACGAAGCTCGTCACTAGGAAATTCAATATCCGGCCTCACCGCCCCGAGGCGCGCGGCAAAGCTGCGCCCGAGGCGCGGGCGCCGGTGGCCGAGGGCAATGTCGCCCGTGCCGCCATGACCGAGACCGCCCCGGACGACGCGACCGCCGAGCTCGAGGCGATCTCCCGCGAGGGGCTCAGTGGCCGCCAGCTGCGCGCCGCCCGGCGCAACGCGACCCGCCACGGGCTCGCGCCGCAGTCGGATTTCGACGCGGTGCGGCTTCTGCGCGCGCGCGGGATCGACCCGTTTCGCGTCGATTCCGCACTCGCCCGGATGCTGCCGGGCAACCGGCGCAGCGAGCCCACACAAGCCGATGAGGATGACGGGCCGCAGCTGCCCCAGACCTACTCTGCCCCGGCCGCCCCTTCCGAATACGCGCCTCAGGAGCGCGAGTCGCTCGAGGTCATGGAGATCCAGCGCGATATCGCACGCCGCCGCCGCCGGCGGCTTGCGCTGCTCGCCGCGCGGCTTCTCGTCTTCGTCATGCTGCCGACGCTGATGGCCGGGATCTACTATTACCGCATCGCCACGCCGCTTTACGCCACCGAGGCCGAGTTCGTGATCCAGAGCGTCGACCAGGAGGGCGGCATGGGGGGCTTTGCAAGCCTGTTTGCAGGGACCGGCCTTGCCACCAACGAGGACTCCATCGCCGTGCAGAGCTATCTGGGCTCGCGCGAGGCGATGATGCGGCTGGATGCGGAGCATGGTTTCAAGGCGCATTTCAGCCAGGGCCATATCGACCCGATCCGCCGGCTCGCCGAGGATGCGAGCAACGAGGATGCCTATGCGCTCTACCGCCGCCAGGTTCAGATCGGCTTCGACCCGGCCGAGGGGCTCGTGCAGCTCAAGGTCATCGCGGCGGATCCGGAGGCGAGCGAGACCTTCTCGCGCGCGCTGATCTCCTACGCCGAGGAGCAGGTGGACCAGCTCACCCAGCGCCTGCGCGAGGACCAGATGGACGGTGCCCGGCAGAGCTTCGAGGAGGCCGAGGTCGCGATGCAGTCGGCCCGCGAGCGCATGGTCGAGCTGCAGGAACAGTTCGAGATCCTGTCAGGCGACTCCGAGGTCGAGCTGCTCACGGGCCAGATCGCCGCGCTCGAGTCGCAGCTCATCGAGGAGCGCCTCGCGCTGCAGGAGATCCTCGCCAACGAGAGCCCCAGCCAGGGGCGCATCGCCCCGCGCGAGGCGCGCATCGAGAATCTGCGTGCCGAGGTCCGCGATCTGCGCTCGCAGCTGACGGCGGACACCGAGGGGCGCGAGTCGCTCGCGCGGATCCGAAGTCAGCTTCTGATGGCCGAGCAGGATGTCGAGATCCGTCAGGCGATGATGTCGAAATCGCTCGAGCAGCTCGAACAGGCGCGCATCGAGGCCAATCGTCAGGTGCGCTACCTCTCCATGGGAGTCAGCCCCGTCGCGCCCGACCGCCCGACGCATCCGCGAGCCTTCGAGAACACGCTGGTGGCCTTCCTGATCATGCTCGGGCTTTATCTGCTGGTTTCCATGACGGCGTCCATCCTGCGTGAACAGGTGTCGTCGTGACGCAGCCGGTGCTTGCGTGACGCGGCCGCGCATGCTCTATCGCCATGGGTTTCATTGTGTCGGGTCCTGCCATGTCCGTTCCGCTGTCCGAGTCGCGGCCCAATAGCTGGGCGTTCCTGAGCGAGCCGATGATCGCGCCGAGCGGGTTTCGCGAGTATGACGCGCGCTGGCGCTATCCTGAGGGCATCAACCTTCTCGGCGTGACGGCGCTGGGACTCGGCCTCGGCACGCAGATGCATTTGCGCGGGCTCGAGCCGGTCATCGCGGTGGGCAACGATTACCGCGACTACGCTCTGGCGATAAAGCAAGCGCTTGTCCTTGGCCTCGTGCAAGCCGGCATTCGGGTCAAGGATATCGGCCCCGCGCTTTCGCCGATGGTCTATTTCGCGCAGTTCCATCTCGACACGCCCGCCGTCGCCATGGTCACCGCGAGCCACAACCCGAATGGCTGGACCGGCGTGAAGATGGGATTTCAGCGCCCGCTCACCCATGGCCCCGAAGAGATGGCGGAGCTGCGCGACATCGTGCTCGGCGGTCGCGGCGAGGCGCGCGGCGGCGGCGGCTGGGAGCGGGTGGATGGGGTCGAGGAGGCCTATCTCGACGACTTGGCGGGCGATTTCCGGCTGTCACGCCCGCTCAAGATCGTCTGCGCCACGGGCAACGGGACCGCGAGCCGTTTCGCGCCTCGCCTCCTGGAGCGGATCGGGGCCGAGGTCGTCCCGCTGCACACCGAACTCGACTACACTTTTCCGAACTACAACCCCAACCCCGAGGCAATGGAGATGCTGCACGACATGGCCGCGGCGGTGCGCAGCAGCGGAGCGGATCTGGCGCTCGGCTTCGACGGCGACGGTGACCGCTGCGGGGTGGTGGACGACACCGGCGAGGAGATCTTCGCCGACAAGGTCGGGGTCATCATGGCGCGCGACCTCATCAAGCTGCATCCCGGCGCGACCTTCGTGGCCGACGTCAAGTCGACGGGTCTGTTCGCCTCCGATCCGGAACTGCAGGCCGGTGGCGCAACGGCCGATTACTGGCGCACCGGGCACAGCCACATGAAGCGGCGCGTGCACGAGCTCGGTGCCCTCGCAGGGTTCGAGAAGTCCGGTCACTACTTCCTCGCGCCGCCGATCGGGCGCGGCTATGACTGCGGGCTGCGCGTGGCGGTCGAGCTGTGCAGGCTGATGGACCGCAATCCGACGCAAAGCATGTCCGATCTGCGCCGCGCGCTCCCGGTGACCTATTCCTCGCCGACCATGTCGCCCTGGTGCGCCGATGACGAGAAATACGAAGTGCTCGGCCGGCTCGTCGAACGGCTCGTGGCGCTGCATCGCGATGGCGGAAGCCTGGGTGGCCGGCGGATCAGCGAGGTCGTGACGGTAAACGGCGCGCGGGTGATGCTCGAGAATGGCGGCTGGGGGCTGGTGCGAGCCTCGTCCAACACGCCGAATCTCGTCGTGGTGTGCGAGAGCCCGGACAGCGCCGAGGAACTGCGCGCGATCTTCCGCGATCTCGACGCGGTGATCCGCAGCGAGCCCTCCGTCGGCGTCTACGACCAGAGCATCTGAGCGCGAACCGCGTCCGGGCCCGGCCAAAATTTCACGCCGATCCCCTTGCAGCCTCATGACGGCTTGAGTAAACAGCGCGTGCTGCTGGGGTGTAGCCAAGTGGTAAGGCAGCGGTTTTTGGTACCGTGTACCGCAGGTTCGAATCCTGCCACCCCAGCCATTCTTCGAACAGCCCGGGTCTGATGGGTGGTGCGGTCACCCCGGGGTCCGAAGTGCCCCGATGGAATAGGTATAAGTAATGGAAGGAAACGGAGATGTGGGGTCTGGAGCATGTAGTATGTACCCACCTTCTTGTTATCCGTCCACACCAAGCAGTCAGGCAGCAAGACGACCCGGGTAGCGGCGTTGATGGTCGGCTCGTCGAGCGAGATAGCCGCGCGACCGGGGTCGATCACGGAACGCGCGGTAGTCGGCGGCGTAGTCAGCTTCGATCTCGTCCAGGCCGGGTGCGGACGCCGTGACGGGCAACCCCGCCCCGACGACAGCAACCGCCGCCTCCGTCATCAGGGCCTTGATCCGGGCGACATGGTCATACGGCACCACGAAACTGTCATGTACCCCGAGGACGGGAAGGCCAGCTGAACTGATGCGGTGGATGCCCCCAGCAGTGGCATCTCGTATGCCATGATGGTTCCGTGGGAACCAAGTGGAGGGCGCACCGATGACGACGAAGATCAACATGCTGGCGATCGACCTGGCGAAGGGCAGCTTTCAGGTTTGCGCCGTGGGGCCGGAGGGGACGGTTCTATACAACCGAAGTTTGTCGCGGACGCGTCTGGCGACGCTTCTCGCCGAGCAGCCAGCGTGCATCGTTGCGATGGAGGCCTGCGCCACGTCGCATCATTGGGGCCGGGTGGCACAACGGCACGGCCACGAAGTTCGGCTTGTTCCGGCGGCCTACGTCAAGCCGTTCGTGAAACGCCAGAAGAACGACCGCA
>SLQD01000260.1 GCA_007131685.1 Paracoccaceae bacterium
GTGTGGTCGCGCGTCGACAGGATGCCCTCGCGCGCAAACTGGCCGAAGACCCGCGAGACATGGACCGAACACAACCCCGCGAAATCGCCGATCTGGCGCTGGGTCATCGGCAGGTGGAACGCCACCGGCGCCGCCGGGCGGCCCACCCCGAGACGCTGCTGCATCTCGATGAGCAGATAGGCGAGCCGTGTCGCCGCGCTGCCACGGCCAAGCCGCAGCATGCGCTCGTCGCGCCGGGCGGTGACGGCGTAGCCCTGCTGCTCGGCGGCGCGGCGCACCAGTTCCGAGCCGGCGCGCAGGCGCTCCCATCGCCCCGCCGGAATCGCCGCGACGACACTCGGCGCAAGCGCCTGCAGTCCGCCGCCTGCGGTCCGGCCATCGGCTGTCAGCGGCTGGATCAGCTCCCCCCCGAGATGGATGTCGATGATCTGGTCGCGGCCGTCGGGCAGCGATTTCAGGAAGGCGAGCCAGCCCGATTCGAGCCAGTAACAGGGCTCTGCATGATCCCCCTCGTGGACGACAAACGCCCCCTCCGCGAGCGGTCGCGAGGGGCCCGCCACCTCGCGCAGCAGCGTCTGCAGGCAAGCCGACGGCCGCTGGCCGGCCCGCGCAGGCGGGCCCGTGATACCCCTGTCCGAAGATCTTCCGAGCATTTCGCATCGCGCCCATGCGGGCGCCTGATCGCCACCCGTGCAACCCTACAGGGATTCGCGAACGATGGTGAGCGAAATCGTCCGCGCGCGGCTTACGCCCGGCGCAATCCCGTCTCGCGCGGGCGCGTCCTTGATCCTGGTTAAGGCATCCGGCCGGGATACGCGGAATGGTCGCTCGGGGACAGGAATCACCAGCCGAACAGGAGATCCTCATGACAGCCGAACAGACCGAGGCGATGCAACGCTATGTCGCGATGCTCTTCACCCCGCCCGGCGGCGGCACGCCCGCGGCCCTGATGCCGATGACACGCGCGATGCTGGAGGCGCAGGACCGGATGCTCAGCGAAGCCGAGCAGTTCACCAAGCACTGGTTCGAGCGCCGCCACGAGGCCGCGCGCAGCGCCGCCGATGCGGCCGCAGCCCTTGCCCGCGACCCGACCGATCTCGGCGCAGCCTCGCAGGCCGTGAGCACCTGGTATGCCGGCTCCGCAGAGCGGCTTACCAAGGACGCGCAGGAATGCGCCGACGTGATGGCCCGCTGCAGCGCGCATCTCGCGGCAGCGAACGGCGCGGCCGCCGAGGAGCCGGCGAAGAAGGGCTCGGGCAAGGGGTGAGCGCGGCTCAACGCTGCAAGACGTAACTCCCCGGCGCCGCGCCGCGCGGCGCCAGCCCCGCATCCGGTGCGCCCGTTGCGGGCGGTGCCACGCGCGCGCTCGAGCGCGCGCTCAGCCAGGCCGCGAGCTCGGGCCACCACGACCCGTCGCGTGCCTCGGCCTGCGCGCGCCACTCATCGGGTGCGGTGTAATTCTCGCCGCGCGGGCGCGCGCGGATCAGGTAGCTGCGCCCCTCGCGCCCCGGCTCGCTGACGATGCCGGCATTGTGCCCGCCGCTGGTGAGCACGAAGGTCAGCTCGGTATCGGTCATCAGGTGCAGCTTGTAGACCGAATGCCAGGGCGCGATGTGATCGCCCGTCGTGGAGACACAGAACACCGGCACATCGATATCGCGCAGTGCCACCGGCGCCATGCCGACGCGGTACTGTCCATGCGCGAGCTTGTTGTCGAGGAAGAAGTCGCGCAGGTAATCGCTGTGCATCCGGTAGGGCATCCGCGTCGCATCGGTGTTCCAGGCCAGCAGGTCGAACATCGGCGCCCGCTCGCCGAGGAGATACTCGCGCACGAAGCGCGACCAGATGAGATCATGCGAGCGCAGCAGCTGGAATGCCCCGGCCATCTGCGTGGTGTCGAGATAGCCCTGGTCCCACATCATGTTCTCGAGGAACGCGACCTCGCTCTCGCTGACGAAGAGCTGCAGTTCGCCGGGCTCCTCGAAATCGGTCTGCGTGGCAAAGAGCGTCAGGCTGGCGAGCCGGTCATCGCCGTCGCGCGCCATCGCCGCAGCCTGTGTCGCCAGAAGCGTGCCGCCCAGGCAATAGCCGACCGCGTGGATCTTGGTTTCGGGGACGATTGCGCCCACGGCGTCGATCGCGGCGCGATGCGCGGCGAGGTAATCCGCCATGCCGCAATCGCGATCCTCCGCATCCGGGTTGCGCCAGGAAATCATGAACACGGTGAAGCCCTGCTCGACGAGGTATTTCACCAGCGAATTCTCCGGCGACAGGTCGAGGATGTAGTATTTCATGATCCAGGCAGGCGTGATCAGGATCGGCTCGGCGGCGACGCTTTCGGTCTTCGGACTGTACTGGATGAGCTCCAGCAGATGCGTGCGAAACACGACCTGCCCCTCGGTGACGGCAACGTCGCGGCCGGGCCGGTAGTCCTCCGCGCCGACGGGCGGTTTGCCCGCGATGCTGCGCTGCCAGTCCTCCATGAAATGCTGCAGCCCGCGCACGAGATTGCTGCCCCCCTGAGCCAGCGTCGCCTGCGTCACCTCCGGGTTGGTGAGCAGGAAATTCGACGGCGACACCGTGTCGAGAAGCTGGCGCGCGACGAAGGAGACGACCCGCTCCTCGCGCGGCGAAAGCCCGTCCACGTCATTGGTGGCGTTGAACCACCATTGCTGCGTGAGCAGGAAGTTCTGATAGATCAGGTTGTAGGGCCAGCGCGCCCAGCCCGGATCCCTGAAGCGCCGGTCATGGGGCAGGGGCTGGATGCAGGGTGCGTGATCGCCCGGTGCGGCGCACTGGGCGGCATGCACCGCAAGGCGCAGCGCCTTGCGCGCGGCCTTCTCGCCCAGCTGCAGCTGCTTGCCCGGCGAGGCGGCCAGATGCAGCCACCAGTTGAACATCTTCGCCGACAACCCGAACGGCGTCACGCCCAGCGTGAACCGCGCCAGATGCGCCTTGGCGGCGCGGTCGAGGCTGCGGGTGCTGTAGCGGTCCCAATCCGCCATGGGCAGACCGAGCTCGGGCGGCTCGCTCGCGAAATCGTCGTCGGGGCGGGGGGCGGCGTCGTCCTTCAAGATGTCATCCCTTCGCTCGAGCTGCATGGGGCGCATGGCCGCGGGCAAATTAATCCCGCCTGCCCTGCAACGTGTTGATCGAGGTCAAGCGATACAAGCCCGTGTCGGCACGGCGCCAGCCAAAGCGCCACGCGGTAAACCTGCGTTAATGCGCGCGGGGGCAGGATCGGTCAGCAAGGATCTGGCCGCCGTTCCCGCGCGTATGTTCTCGTCCTTGCTGGTGCCGAGTCTGCGGGGCGGCGGTCGCTTTGCGGCACGGGTTTGCGGCGCTCGTCAGGCCGCGGCGCGGCCGTAATAGAGCCCCACGACATGCTCCGCCTCGGCAAAGAACAGCCAGCGCGCCGCGAGGATCCCCACCAGATGCAGCCCGAGCGCCGCCCCCGCGGCGAGCAGCGATGCCGGCATCAGCGCCAGCAGCATCGCCGGGAGCACCGCCCCGCCCACGAGCGCGATGAGCCGCAGCTTCGCACTGTGCCGGCGCCCGACGACATGCACCATCTCGCGGGTGATGTAGTTCGCGCCGGTATGCGGCCGCTCGAACAGCCGCACGCGCCCGATCCGGCCGAGCCCGGTCGCACTCCCGGGCGTCGACTCCGCGTCCCGCCAGCGCCGGTCCCCCGCCTGCCAGTGCAGTGCGAGCGCCACCGCCAGCACCGCGAACAGCCCGCCAGCAAGCCGGAGCTGCCCCGCCAGCAGCGCACCCCCCGCGAGCGCCGCGGCCAGAAAAACCGCCGGCGTCGTCCAGTGATGCCAGCGCGGCACGGCGCGGATCGTGGCGTAGATCATCGAGGTGGCAATCACCGTCGCGAGGCAGAGCACCGCCGCGATCGCACCGAAGACCGGCAGCGGCTGCGCAAAGAATACCGACCCCGCCGCGTACGGCGCCATCATCCCCAGTGCCGCGACGGCGAGCACCGCCTCGCGCGACAGCCAGCTCGTGCGCCACTGCGTGAAGGCAAGAAGCGCGCGCTCGGGATGGCCGAGATGAAACACCGAGGCGAGAAGGCCGCCCCCCGCGAGGGCATACCCCGCCGCGAACCAGACGAACGCCTCCCAGCCCAGGGGCAGCACCACCCCCGCGCCCAAAAACGCCAGCAGCCCGAAGCCGAGCCCGGACAGCACCGTGAAGATGATCAGCGAGCCGGCCGGGTGCATCAGAGCCTCGACAACGCGCGATCAAGCCAGCCGAGAAAGCCGCCTGCCTCGCCGACCGGCTCCAGCGCCGGCGCGGCGGTGGCCCGGTCCCTTTCGCGCGGCGGCAGATACTTGTTGACGGGTTTCGTCCCCTGCTCTGGCATCAGGTCGAACCCGTCGCGCGCGGCGACGAGCTGCGACACCGCGCTCGACGCATCGCCGAGATCGCCGAAATGCCGCGCCCCGGTCGGACAGGCGCGCACGCAGGACGGCTCGCGATCCTCGGGCGGCAGGTTCTCGTTATAGATCCGGTCCACGCACAGCGTGCATTTCTTCATCACCTGCTCGGCCGGGTCCATCTCTCGCGCGCCGTAGGGGCACGCCCAGGCGCAGAGCCCGCAGCCGATGCACATCGACTCCTCGACAAGCACGATGCCGTCCTCGGCGCGCTTGTGGCTCGCCCCGGTCGGGCAGACCGTCACACAGGGCGCATCCTCGCAATGCAGGCAGGAGCGCGGGAAATGCACGAGCTGCGGCGGGCCGTCCTCGGACGTGACCTCGAAGGAATGAACACGGTTGAGAAAGGCGCCCTCGGGGGCGGGGCCGTAGGCGTCAGCATCGGCGAGCGGGGCGCCGTAGCCCTGGCTGTTCCATTCCTTGCAGGAGGTCACGCAGGCATGACAGCCCACGCAGATGTCGAGATCGATCACGAGACCGAGCTTCTTGTCGGTCGTCTCCGGCAGATCCGTCATTTGTCCTCCGCGCCAAACCGCACCGTCCCCGCGCCCTGCCCCACGGGCGACGCCTGGGCCGCGCGCGACTCGGGCCCCGCCGGTGCCGGCTCGAGCCGCACGCGCAGATCGAACCACGCCGCCTGCCCGGTGACCGGGTCGCTGTTGGCAAAGCGGTGCCCGTCCCCGCGCGGCGGCAGCAGCTCGTGCATCAGGTGATTGAGCAGAAAGCCCTCGGTCGCCTCGGGTGCAGCCGGATCGAGCGCCCAGGCGCCGGGGCGCTTGCCGATCGCGTTCCAGGTCCAGACCGTGTGCGGGTTGAGCGCGTCCATGCGCGCCACCGGCGCCTTGATGCGCCCATGCGGCGACACGATCCACGCCCAGTCGCCGGCGCGAAAGCCGAAGTCGTGCCACACCCCGGCGGGCACGAAGA
>SLQD01000009.1 GCA_007131685.1 Paracoccaceae bacterium
CCCTCCTCGACAAACCCGACGCGGCCCTACACGGTCAACACCATCGAGGAGCATCTCGACATGCTCATGGTGTGCCACCACCTCGACAAGCGCATCCCCGAGGACGTGGCCTTCGCCGAAAGCCGGATCCGGCGCGAGACCATCGCCGCCGAGGACATCCTGCACGACATGGGCGCGTTCTCCGTCATCGCCTCGGACAGCCAGGCGATGGGGCGCGTGGGCGAGGTCATCATCCGCACCTGGCAGACGGCGCACAAGATGAAGGTCCAGCGCGGCCGGCTGCCCGAGGAGACGGGCGAGAACGACAATATCCGCGCGCGCCGCTACATCGCGAAATACACCATCAACCCCGCCATCGCGCATGGCATGGACGACCATATCGGCTCGGTCGAGGTCGGCAAGCGCGCCGATCTCGCGATCTGGAAGCCGGCCTTCTTCGCCGCCAAGCCCGAGATGGTGCTGCTCGGCGGCACGATCGCGGTGGCGCAGATGGGCGATCCCAACGCCTCGATCCCGGTGCAGCCGATGCATTCACGCCCGATGTTCGGCGCCTTCGGCGGCAGCCTGCCACGCGGCTCGGTCAGCTTCGTCTCCGCTGCGGCGCAGCAGGAGGGCATCGGCGGGGCGCTGGGGCTTGCCAAGGACACGCTGCCGGTGCGCAACACGCGCGCCGGCATCGGCAAGGCGGCGATGCGGCTCAACGATGCCTGCCCGGAGATCACCGTCGATCCCGAGACCTACGAGGTGCGCGCCGATGGCGAGATCCTGACCTGCGAGCCTGCCGCCGAGCTGCCGCTGGCGCAGCGCTACTTCCTCTACTGATGCGCGCGCAAGGCGGACATTCCGAGATTGCATTACAAATGGCAACCGTGGTGACGTATATGACCCTCAGACGCGCAACATCCGTATCCGAGGGATCCGAAAATGGCACATATCGCAACGAACTCGACCAACCCCTTCGCTTTCGTGCAGCGGGCCGGGGCCGCGCTCGGCGGCGCGATCCTCGCTGTGGGCAATTTCTTTGCCCTGGTCGCGCGGGTCAACGAGGCCCAGCAGCTGCTCACGCAGAGCGAGGAGGAACTGGCCGCGCGCGGGCTGACGCGCCAGCAGGTGGTGGATTTCGTCATCGAGGGCGACACGGCGCGCTGATCAGGCGGTTTTTTGCTGCATTGCAGAAAACCTCTTCGCATCTGCAGAAAACGACTTATGTCCCGGCTGGGAGGAGACCACCGGTTCCGGAGGTTTCCGACGATGACCGACACAGCGACACGGCTTGCCGCCCCCATCCAGCGCCGGCTCGATGCCTACTTCGCGCGGATCGGGCAGGGTGTGAACGCCCATGCCGAGATCCGCGCCCGACAAGACGAGATCGAGCGGCTCTTCGAGAAATCCGACTCCCAGCTCGCCGCCATGGGCCTGACCCGCGAGGGCATCCCGCATCACGTCTTTCGCGACCGCTTCTGGGTCTGAGGGGGACGCCGTGAGCGCGCCCAGCACCCAGCTCCTGCGCCGGGCGGGAGAATGGTCCGGTGCGTGCGACACCGTCGCGCTGAGCTACGAGGAGCGGTTCCTGCGCCGCAAGCGGCTGGTGAGCGACGGCGGGCGGATCTTCCATGTCGACCTGCCCGAGACGGTGAGCCTCGAGGCGGGAGACGCGTTCGAACTGCCGGACGGGTCGCGCATCGCCGTAAACGCCGCGCCCGAGGCACTGCTCGAGGTGCGCGGGGCGGGGCTCGCGCGGCTCGCCTGGCATATCGGCAACCGCCACACCCCCTGCCGGATCGAGCCCGATCACCTGCTGATCCGGCACGACCACGTGCTTGCCGACATGCTCGCCCGGCTCGGGGCGGAACTCACCGAGCTCACGGCGCCATTCACCCCGGAGGGCGGCGCCTACGGGCATGGCCGGACCATGGGACATGAGCACGGCCACGCGCATCACGACCATGAGCATTGAGGCCCCTCCGTGAAGCCCGAACCGCCGCCCGAGCGCCCGGCCGCGGATCTGCTGGCGATCACGCAATGGCTGTCGCCGGCCTTTCCGATTGGGGCCTTCGCCTATTCGCACGGGCTGGAATGGTCGATCGCGGCGGGGGAGGTGCATGACGCCGACAGCCTGCACGGCTGGATCGCGGCGGTGCTGCGCCATGGCACCGGGCGCAATGACGCGATCCTTGCCGCGCATGCGCTGCGCGGGCACGACGCGGCCGAGCTTGCCGCGATCGCGGAGGCGCTCTCCCCAGCCGCGGAGCGGCTCGTGGAGCTTCGCGCGCAAGGGGCGGCGTTCTGCCGGGCGGTGAATGCCGTGAGCGGGCGGGAGATGCCGGAGATGGCGCTTCCCGTGGCGCTCGGCGTGGCCGCACGGGACATGGCGGTGCCGGCGCCGACGGTGATCGCGTTGATGCTGCAGGCGTTCGCCGGCAATCTCGTCACCATCGGCGTGCGCTTTGTGCCGCTTGGCCAGACGGCGGGGCAGGGGGTGCTCGCGGCCCTGCAACCTCTGATCACCGATATCGCCGCCGAGGCACTGGAGCGCAGCCTCTCGGACCTCGGCGGTGCCTTCTTTCGCGGCGACATGGCCGCCGCATGGCATGAAACCCAGGAAACGAGGATGTTCCGGACATGACCTCTTCCAACGGCCCCCTGCGCATCGGCATCGGCGGTCCCGTCGGCGTGGGCAAGACGACCCTGACCGAAAAGCTCTGCCACGCGATGCGCGCGCGCTTCGAACTCGCGGTGATCACCAACGACATCTACACCCGCGAGGATGCCGAGGCGCTGGTGCGCGCGCAGGCGCTGCCCTCCGAACGCATCCGCGGCGTGGAGACGGGCGGCTGCCCGCACACCGCGATCCGCGAGGATGCCTCGATCAACCTCGCCGCGCTGGCCGAACTCAACGCGGCGTTTCCCGACCTCGACGTGGTGTTCATAGAGTCGGGCGGCGACAATCTCGCCGCGACGTTTTCGCCCGAGCTCGCGGATCTGACCGTCTATCTCATCGACACTGCCGCCGGGCAGGACATCCCGCGCAAGAAGGGGCCCGGCGTGGCGCGCTCGGACATTCTCGTGATCAACAAGACCGACCTGGCGCCGCATGTCGGCGTGTCGGTCGCGCAGCTCGAGGCAGATGCGGCGGCGAGCCGCGCGGGTCGGCCCTTCGTGATGGCGGCGCTCGGGCGTGACGAAGGGGTGGCCGAGATCGTCGCGCTGATCGAGGAGCTTGGCGGGCTCACCGCGACGGCGGCGGCGCAGTGAGCGCCTCTGCCCGTCAGGTCGGGTTGCGCACCGCCCAGCCCGCGAAGATGCGCTCGAGCATCACCACCACATAGTAGAGCGCGATCCCCAGCAGCGCGAGCGCGATCAGAACCGCGAACATCAGCGGATAATCCGAGTTGATCCGGCCCGACTGGAAGAGGTGCCCCAGCCCGCGGCCATGCGGCTCGACGATCTCCATCAGGTTGGTGCCGATGAATGCGAGCGTCACCGCCACCTTGAGCGCGCCGAAGAATTCCGGCAGCGTCTTGGGCAGCGCGATCTTCCAGAAGATCGTGAAGCGCGACGCCCCCAGCGAGCGCAGGATGTCGCGGTATTCCGGCTCCAGCGTCGACAGCCCGATCGCCACCGACACCGAGATCGGAAAGAACGAGATCATGAAGGCGATCATGATCGTGTTGAAATCGTGCTGGCCCACGAACAGCAGCGCCATGATCGGCACCACCGTGGCTTTCGGGACCGCGTTGAACCCGACGAGCAGCGGATAGAGCGCATCGTTGAGGATCCGCGACAGCCCCATCAGCATGCCGAAGAGTGTGCCCACCACGATCGCGATCATCAGCCCCGCGACGGTGCGCCAGAGCGTCTGCCAACTATAGACTGCGAAGAGCTCGTAGAAATCGAGAAAGCGCGGGCCGACATCGGAGGGCGCGGCCATCACATAGGTCGGCCACTGGTTGTACCAGACCAGCCACTCCCAGAAGAGCCCGACGATGAGCAGCCCGGCGAGCGGGGCGAGTATCTTGCGCGGATGCACCTTCATTGCGCCGCCTCCTCGGCCGGCGCGCGGCCCTGCGCGATCTGGATCTGGTGGCGCAGCGTGGCGAGCTTTTCCACCGACGCGGCGGAGTAGAGCATGTCGATGGGGCGCGGCACAGGGTCCTCGATCTGCATGACGTATTGCGTGCGCGCCGGGCGGCCCGACAGCACGACGACCTGGTCGCCGAGATAGACGCTTTCGCGCAGGTCATGGGTGATGAGCACGGTAGTGAAGGATTCCTCGGCGCGCAGCTGGTGCATGGTCTGCCAGAGATCCTCGCGGGTGAAGGCGTCGAGCGCACCGAAGGGTTCGTCGAGGATCAGCACCTCGGGCTTGTGCACGAGCGACCGGCACAGCGAGGCGCGCTGGCGCATGCCGCCGGACAGCTCGGAGGGGCGCTTGTCGCCGAAGCCCTCGAGCCCGACGAGCGCGAGCAGCGCCTCGGCGCGCTCGCGGCGCGCATGCCGGCTCATGCGCGGCGCCACGATCTCGAGCGGCAGGGTGATGTTGTCCATGATGGTGCGCCATTCCAGCAGCACCGGGTTCTGGAACGCCATGCCCACGGTCTTGCGTGGCGAGCTGACGCGCTCGCCATGCAGCCAGACCTCACCCTGATCGGGAAACATCAGCCCGGCGATCAGCCGCGTGAGCGTGGACTTGCCGCAGCCCGAGGGCCCGACCACGGCGCAAAAGCCGTTCTCCGGCACGGCGAGTTCCAGCCCGTCCAGAACGGGAAGCGGGCCCTCCTCGGTCCGATAGGCGTGCGTGACGTTCCTGATTTCGATGAGATTCGTCATTCGGTCGGCCCGTGAGCAATCATGTAGTTGCGCCCGGCGGCGGGCCGGGCGCAGAGGCGTTCGCGCGCAGCTCGGCTCAGTCGAGCATGCGGTCCTCGGGCAGGAACTCGTCAGTGAAATAGAGCTCCGGCTCCATCGGGCGCTGGAAGTCGTGCGTCTGCTCGATCTGCTCGAGCGAGCGCATGTACCGTGCCGAGTCGATGCCGCCGATGCCGTGCTCGCGGACGTAGTCGGTCACGATGTTGTTCTCCAGCGCGAGTTGCAGCCGCTCCAGTTCAAGATCGCTGTCGATGGCGGGGTTGCGCTCGGCGATCGCTTCGATGCCGGACTCGGGATCGGCGATGGTGTCGCGGGTGCCCTCGACGATGGCGGTGAGAAAGCCGGTCACGGCCTCGGGGTTCTCGGCGGCGAAGTCGGTGTTGACGATGATCGCGTTGCCGTAAAGCTCGAGCCCGTAATCCGACATCTGCATCACCGAGATGTCGTCCTCGTCGACGCCCTGCCGGCGCAGGTTCAGGAAGGAGGTGAAGGAAAAGCCCGTGATTGCATCGACATTGCCCTGCGCGAGCATCGGCTCGCGGGTGGGAAAGCCGACTTCCTCGACGGTGATCGCGTCCACGTCGAGATCGTTGGCCGAGGCGAAGGCCGGGAACTGCGCCCAGGCACCGTCCGGCGGCGGCGCGCCGAGGGTGCGCCCCTCGAGATCGGCGGGCTCGGACACGCCGAGGCTGTGCCGGCCGATGATCGCGAAGGCCGGGGCGTCGTAAATCATCATCACCGCCGTGACCGGCGCGCCCTCGTTCGCGTCGAGGAACTTGATCAGGCTCGACATGTCGGCGAAGCCAAGTGGATAGGCCCCCGAGGCGACCTTCGGGATCGCGTCGAGCGAGCCCTCGCCCGCCGAGATTTCCACATCGAGCCCCTGATCGGCGAAGTGGCCGTTATCCACGGCGAGGAAATAGGGCGCCGAGGGACCTTCGAAGCTCCAGTCGAGGGTGAAATTGATGCTCATCTCATCGGCCGCGACGGGGGCGGCGAGGGCGAGCCCGGCGGCGGTGGCGGTCACGATTCTGGTCAGCACGGGGGATCCTCCTGTTGGTTCGCGTTCCTTCGTCCCTGCCCCACCCGCGGCCGCCATGCGAGGGCACGGCGCGCCGGCCGGGGTTTCGGCGGGCGAAATTTCCGGCTCTGCCTGTTCGTTGGGCAGATGCTGCAAGAAATCTCGGCGCCGTGCAATAGCATGGCGGGGCGGCCGCCACGGGCCGCGCGGCGGGAACGTTGACGGCGCGGCGCAGCGGCGGCATTCAGGCCGGCGGCAGATCGTTTGCCTTTCGGGAGAGCCGCATTGAGAGTATCGCCAGCGCCGCATCGCCGCCGCAATCGCCCGGGCCCGAAATGAGGGCGGGCTGGCCGCGCGCCGGGGCCGGGATGCGGGTGGGCCTTCTGGGCGGCTCCTTCGACCCGCCCCATGAGGGTCATGCGCATGTCACGCGTGAGGCGCTCAAGCGGTTCGCGCTCGACCGGGTCTGGTGGCTGGTCAGCCCGGGCAACCCGCTCAAGCGGCACGGGCCGGCGGCGCTCGGGGCGCGGATGGCTGCGGCGCGCGAGCTGGTGGCGCATCCACGCGTGGTGGTGAGTGATCTCGAGGCCCGGCTCGGCACGCGCTACACCGCCGCAACGCTCGCGCAGCTGCGGCGCCATTATCCGGGTGTGCGGTTCGTGTGGCTGATGGGGGCGGACAATCTCGCCGGGTTTCACCGATGGGATCGCTGGGAGCGGATCCTGGAGATGGTCCCGGTCGGTGTGGTGGCGCGCCCGGGGGTGCGGATGCGGGCGCTGCGATCGAAGGCGGCGCTGCGCTATGCGCGCTTCCGGCTGCCCGAGCGCATGGCCGGTCGGCTCGCCGATACGCCGACGCCTGCATGGTGTTTCGTGAATCTGCCGATGCGTGATATCTCTTCGAGTGAGCTGCGCGCCCGCGAGCAGGGCCTGGCGGGGGGCACGACCCCGTGAGCCGGGCGCGTTGCCGGTGAGATCGGGCTTGCCATGCGCGTGGCGAGCCGGTTTAGCTGTAACGGTTTCGATTTTCGGTTCACCATGGCTGCTCGACCCATCCGACTCTCGCGCCGCGCCGCCCTGATCGGGGCGCTTGCGGGTATCGCCTCCCCCGTTCTGCCGGCACTCGCCGAACCCGGAGCGCAGCGCCCGCGCCCGCGCCGGCACACCATGCCGGCCGATGACATGATCGAGGCCGCAAGGCTGAGCGGGCGGGTGAGCTTCGCGGTGATGGACCTTGCGGATGGCAGCATGATGGAGGAACGCGGCGGCAGCATCGCGCAGCCACCGGCGAGCGTGGCCAAGGCCGTCACGGCGCTCTATGCGCTCGAGGCGCTCGGGCCGGCGCATCGCTTCCGCACCCGGATCGAGGCGACGGGGCCGCTGCGCGATGGGCGCGTCGAGGGGGATCTCGTGCTCGTGGGCGGCGGCGATCCGACACTCGATGCCGATGCGCTCGGCGATCTCGCGATCAAGCTCGAGGAGATGGGCGTGCGCGAGATCGCGGGCGCGTTTCGCACCGAGGGCGGGGCGCTGCCGAAGATCGCGGCGATCGACCCGGCGCTGCCCGACGAGGCGGCCTACAACCCGCCGGTTTCCGGGCTCAACCTCAATTTCAACCGGGTGCATTTCGGCTGGCGCTCGGAAGGCGGCGACTACGTCGTCGACATGGATGCGCGCGCGCGCCGCTACCGTCCGCGGGTGCAGGTGGCGCGCATGGAGGTCGTCGATCGGCGCGGGCCGGTCTATACCTATGCCAACAGCGACGGGCTCGACAAATGGACTGTCGCGCGTTCGGCGCTGGGCGCGGAGGGCAGCCGCTGGCTGCCGGTGCGCCAGCCCGAGGCCTATGCCGCCGATGCCTTCCGGGCTATCGCCAGGGTGCACGGCCTTACCCTGCCGGCGCAGGCGGCGCCGGTGCAGAGCGTGCGCGCGGATGCGCAGCGGATGGTGCTGGCCGATCACGTCTCCGAGCCGCTCGACGCGATCGTGGCGGGCATGCTCAACTACTCCACCAACCTGACGGCGGAGGCGCTGGGGCTGGCGGCGAGCGAGGCGCTGGGGGGCGCGCCCGGCACGCTGGCCGAGTCGGGCGCGCAGATGGCGGACTGGAGCCGGCGGCGATTCGGGCTGGCGCGCGCGCCGGTCTTCGCCGATCATTCCGGGCTGAACGACTCGGCGCGCATCTCGACCGCGCAGATGGTGCAGGTCCTGGCGCGCGCGGCCGAGGAGGGCGCGCTGCGCCCGCTCCTGCGTGATATCGTGCTGCGCGACTCGGGCGGGACGCCCGACCCGTCAAGCGGGGTGACGATCGATGCCAAGACCGGCACGCTCAATTTCGTCTCCACGCTCGCGGGCTATGTCACGACCGCGCAGGGCCGGGAGCTGGCCTTCGCGGTGTTCGTGGACGATCTCGCGCAGCGCGCGACGCTCGATCCGGGCGACCCGTCAAGGCCGCCGGGCGGGCGCACCTGGCTGGCGCGCTCGCGCACGCTGCATCACCGGTTGATCACGCGCTGGGCGCGTCAGGCGGACGTCTGACGCGTGGCGCGAAAGTGCGAACCGGACTCGCGCGCTTCGAGCATGCGATTTCGAGTGCTTGGAGGGCGATGTTTGAACGCGACCGAACGCGGCGCGCTAGTGCATGTGCCGCGCGCGCGCGCCGCGTTCGATGGCGGCGGCGTGCAGGCGGTCGATATCGAGCTCGTGGCGGATTTCCTCGAGCAGGCGCAATTCGGTCTGCAACAGGGTGCCATCAGCGGCCGCCACGTCGCAGGCGAGCGCATAGGCCGTCTCGCGCAGCCTTTCGGGCAGGCTGCGCCGCACGAGGCCGAAAAAGGCGTCGAGCCCGTCCTCCTGTTCGAGCAGGTCGAACACCGCCTGCGCGACGCCACGCATCCGGTCGGCGTCGTAGTCCGCGAAGATCGGCAGGTGGTTCACGATCTGCTCGATGGTGATCAGTTCCGAGGTGCGGATCGTCTCGTCGGAAGCCGAAATCGCGATCATGATCGCGACGAGGGCGTCCTGGGCCGAGTAGGAGGTCGTGGTCATCCACCTGCCTTTCGCGGGGTTGGGGGCGTCGCGCGGCGCGTGTCAGCAATCGCCGATGCGGCGGGCCTGCATTGTCTGGCGCATGTCGACCTCGCCCATCGGGGTGTTCATCGTCGCCGAGAAGATGCCGCTGGCGGTGTCGCCCATGAAGCTGAGTTCGCCGTCGATCTCGAAACTGCCGCCTTCCGGGTCGGTGCAGGACATGGTGTAGGTCATTGAATCGGCGGAGACGGACCGCTCGGTCACGGAGCAGTCCACGCCCTCCTCCGCGTCCATCTGCAGGATCGAGTCGGCGATATCCTCGGCGCGCACGCATTCGCGCGATGTCTGCGAGTCGCCCGGCAGCTCCATGTCGCCCTCGAAGCTGGTCTCGCTCTCGAACTCCCATTCGCCGGACTCGATATTCGGGGTCTCGGCGGCGGCCAGGGCGGGAATCGCGCCGGCGGCGACGAGGGCGAGAAGGGGAAGGCGGGTCATCATGCACTCCTTTTGGTGACGTCGCGATGCAGCGTAGCAGAGCGCTGCGGCGCTGCAATCACGCGGTTCGGGGCTGGCGCGGAATTGACGATGCGCGGGCGGCGCACTAGGAACCGGGCCTTGCCCGCGCCCGCTGCGCGGCGTCTCCAAAGGGGTAAAGCATGTCCGAGCTGCGCGATGCCGCGATGACTTCCAAGGCCTGGCCCTTCGTCGAGGCGCGCCGGGTGCGCGAGCGGTACGACGCGCATGCGCCCGAGAAGGGGCATGTGCTCTTCGAGACCGGGTACGGGCCCTCGGGGCTGCCGCATATCGGCACCTTCGGCGAGGTCGCGCGCACGACGATGGTGCGCCGGGCCTTCGAGCTGATCTCGGACATCCCGACGCGGCTCGTGTGCTTTTCCGACGACATGGACGGGCTGCGCAAGGTGCCTGACAACGTGCCGGATCGCGAGGGTATGGCCGCCGATCTGGGGCTGCCGCTGACGAAGGTGCGCGACCCGTTCGGCACCCATGACAGCTTCGGCGCGCACAACAATGCGCGGCTGCGGGCCTTCCTCGACGCGTTCGGATTCGAATACGAATTCGCCTCCTCGACGGAATACTACCGCTCGGGCCGGTTCGACGAGGCGCTGCTGACGGTGCTGGAGCGGTTCGACGACATCATGGCGATCATGCTGCCCTCGCTCGGCGGAGTGAACGAGGCGCGCCGCGAGAGCTATTCGCCCTTCCTGCCGGTCAGCCCGAAGACCGGGCAGGTGCTGCAGGTGCCCACGCTCGAGCGCAATGTCGCCGGGGGCACCATCGTCTACGAGGAGCCCGACGGCGAGCGCGTCGAGATCCCGGTCACCGGCGGCAACGTCAAGCTGCAGTGGAAGCCCGACTGGGGCATGCGCTGGGCGGCGCTCGGGGTGGATTACGAGATGCACGGCAAGGACCTGATCCCGTCGGCCGAGCTGTCCTCGAAGATCTGCGGCGCGCTCGGAAGCCGCCCGCCCGAGCTCTACAATTACGAGCTTTTCCTCGACGAGAACGCGCAAAAGATCTCTAAATCAAAAGGCAACGGGCTGTCGATGGAGGACTGGCTGCGCTATGCCAGCCCCGAGAGCCTGTCCTATTTCATGTATCAAAAGCCCGGCACCGCCAAGCGGCTCTATTTCGACGTGATCCCCAAGGCGGTGGACGAGTATCACCAGCAGCTGCGCGCCTATCCGGGGCAGGACGCCGAAAAGCGCGTCGCCAACCCGGTGTTTCACATCCATGGCGGCGATGTTCCCGAAAGCCGGATGGTGGTCTCCTTCGCGATGCTGCTCAACCTCGCGAGCGTGTCGGCGGCGCGCGACAAGGACGCGCTGTGGGGCTTCCTGCGCCGCTACGCTCCCGACGCCGCGCCCGAAACGCATCCCGATCTCGATGCGGCTGCGGAGTTCGCGGTGCGCTATTTCCATGATTTCGTGGCGCCGACGCGACAATTCCGGCCGCCGGATGCGCGCGAACGCGCCGCGCTCGAGGATCTGCGCGCGCGCCTTGCGGCCTGGACGGGCGGGCGCGATGCGGAGGCGCTGCAGTCAGAGGTCTTCGCGGTGGGCAAGGCGCACGAATTCGAGCCGCTGCGCGACTGGTTCAAGGCGCTCTACGAGGTCCTTCTGGGGGCGAGCCAGGGGCCGCGCTTCGGCGGCTTCGTCGCGCTCTACGGCATCGACGAGACCGTGGCGCTGATCGACCGGGCGCTGGCGGGCGAACTCGCCGGCTGACGCGGCGCCATTGCCGGCCGCGCGCGGCGGCTTATCTCGTGGCGCCCGTATCGGAGCGGTTGCCATGCGCGCTTTCCTTGTCCTGCTCGTTGTCGTTTCGCTGATGAGCGCCGTGCCGGCGCAGGCGCGCGAGCAGAGCATCCGCTCGGTGATAAACGACCAGATCGCGGCCTTTCGCGCGGATGATCTCGATGCGGCCTACGGCCATGCGGCACCGGGGATTCAGCGGCTCTTTCCCACGCCCGAGCGTTTCGGCACCATGGTGCGCCGCGGCTATCCCATGATCTGGCGGCCGCGGGCCGTCGAGTTTCTCGGCCTGCGCGAGGAGCGCGCGCGGATCTGGCAGCGGGTGCTGATTACCGGGCCCGAGGGCGGGCTGCACGTGCTCGATTACGAGATGCGCGAGATCGATGGCCTCTGGCGCATCGGCGGGGTCGTGCGGGTGCCCGGGGCGGGGGCCTGAGGGGGCACCGCGCGGCCGGGTTAATTCCTCTTAAACCAGCATTGCTAGCTCTGGGCCGGTCTCGCGATCGGCCCGGCACGCGGCCGGGCGGGATCGCGGTGCGGAGCATGGCCATGGGAAGGTGCTGGGAATGAACAAGGCGATTACCGACGATCTGCAGCTGATGCCGCCGCCCTTCGTCGAGGGGCTCGATGTCTGGTCGAGCGAGGATGGCACGCCGGGCTCGGACACCTACGAGGGCGCGCCCAACGCGGCGATCGTCGATGCCGACCAGGATTTCGGCAGTGCGCTCGAGCTGTCGAAGACCCAGAGCGTGCAGCGGCTGCGCTGGAAGGGCGAGGTGCCGCTGCGGCCGGGCATGTATCTGCGCGTGCGCGCACGGGTGAAGGCGATCAGCGGCGATCTGCCCTCGGTGCGGATCGCGGGCTGGGCCGGGGATGACAGCGGCGACGCGGTGGAGGACGTGCCCGGCACCGGGCCCGAGCTCGCCCTCACCGACTACGGCACCGTCGTCACCGTCGAGGCGATCATCGGCAGCGGCGATCGCTCCGGTGTCGACATGGTCTGGGGGATGGAGCCGCAATACGGCCATTTCGGGCTCGATCTCGTGGGCCCGACGGGCGGCACGGTGCGCATCGACGATATCGAGATTACCGATGTAACCCATGTCTTCCATCGCGAGATGATGGACTGGATCGACGTGCGCGATTACGGCGCGATCGGCGACGGCGACACGGATGACCGCGCCGCCTTCGAAGCCGCCAACGACGCCGCGGAGGCGGCCGGGCGGCAGCTTCTGGTATCGGACGGGGTCTATCATATCGGCGATACGCTCACGATCACGGTGCCGGTGCGCTTCGAGGGGCGGCTCGAGATGGCGGCGGAGTCGCGGCTGCAGCTCACGCGCAGCTACGATTTTCCCACCTATGCGCGCGCCTTCGGCGACGACGAGCTCGGCTTTCGCAAGGCGCTGCAGGCGCTGTTCAACTTCACCCAGCATGTCGTGCTCGATCTCAAGGGCCGGCGCTTCTCGCTCACCGAGCCCGTCGATGTGCATGCCGTGGTCGGCAATCGCGACAGCTTCGCGCAGCGCCGCGTGATCACCAACGGGCAGATCCAGCTCGAGGAAGGCGCGGCCTGGGATACGCGCAGCTTCACCCGGCAGGCGACCTATTCGCCCGACGACTCGCGCCTGCTCACCGGTGTGGACAATGCCGACGAGATCCCGGTCGGCGCGCTCGTGACCGGCAGCGGGGTGGGCCGAGAGGTCTATGTGGTGGCGCGCAATCCCGGCGCGGAGACGCTCACGCTGAGTCAGCCGCTGCATGACGCCGAGGGCACGCACGAATACACCTTCACGCGCTTTGCCTATGCGCTCGACTTCTCCGGCTTCAGCCAGCTGTCGAAATTCGAGATCACCAGTGTCGAGTTCCAGTGCCGCGGCCATGCCAGCACGATCATGCTGGCGCAGGAGGGGCTGGCCTTCCGGATCGTCGACTGTGTGTTCAACCGGCCGAAGGATCGCGGCATCACTTCGCCGGGGCGCGGCTGCCAGGGGCTGTTCGTCGATCACTGCCAGTTCGAGTCCAACGAGATGCCGCTGCGCGCGCAGGACCGCACCTCGATCGCGCTCAATGTCAACGCCAATGACAGCAAGATCCGCAACAACCGGGTGGTGCTGTTCGGGACCTTCGCGGTCACCAACGGTTCGGGCCACATCTATATCGGAAATCACTTCTTTCAGGGCGACAACGAGTCCGAGGGTATCCGCCAGGCCGGGCTCGTCTTCACCCAGCCCAACGTGATGAGCACGGTCACGGGCAATTACATCGACAACTGCTTCATCGAGTGGACCAACGAGCACAGCGCGACGCCGGAATTCGGCACCCAGTTCTCCTTCGGCGGGCTCACCGTGACGGGCAACACCTTCACCACGATCGGGGTGGCGCCCTGGGTGCGGCTGTTCGTGATCAAGCCTTTCGGGCCCGGGCATTACATTCAGGGGCTGAACCTGTCGGGGAACGTCTTCCGGATGATCAACGGGGCGATCGAGCGCGTCGACATGGTCGATGATAGCATCGCCGATCTCGACTACACGCGGTTTCGCAACGTCGTCGTCGAGAACAACGCCTTCAACGCGGTGCTACAGCCGGTCGCGAACCCGGTCATGCTGCGCCACGACCAGATCGGCGAGGACGACACCTGGACCGTGGAGACGGGGGGCTACCTGCCCTTCGAGGGGCGCGCGCGCAACGTGCAGTCGCTCGTGCTCGAGCAAGAGGTCACCGACGAGAGCGGCGAGGCGGTCTTCGCGACGCCGTACGTGCTGACCGGGCAGGGCGCGGGCGGCAGCGCGGTGCGGCTGCGATGGCCGCGCGCGGTCAAGGGGCGCGCGCATGTGACCATCCGCGTGGACAATCCGAACTGAGGCCGCCGGGCCGCAAGCCGGACCTCCATCGACGGACCTGCCGGGGCGCAAGCGCGAGCTTGCGCCCCTTCCTGCATGTCGGATCGGACGATGTCGCGGCCGGCGCGTCCGCGCGCGCGAATCAGCCGCTCGGCGCGCGGCGGCGGGTGCGCTGCGACGACAAGCCTGACGCCGCGTCGCGCCCATTGCGGGCGCGTGTTCCGCATGATGCTGAGCAAGATTGTTGCCCGAAATGCCCGGTTTGCACTCAGGAATTGAAAGGCAAGGTTTTGATCTGCTTTGATTAAAGACCGTGCCCGCAGGCATCATTTACAGGTTTTCGGCGTTTCCTGTGAACAAATTTACAATAAAACCAAAGCAAGAAAGGGGGTTACATGGAAATTGACTGATGGGCTATACTGCCTCGAAGGGATGGAGCAGCTGTCGCCGCGCCGGCGGGGCAGGAGCGCCGGCGCAAACCGGGGCGGCACAGACGGAGGAGGAGTCATGGCAAACGATACCAAGGCCGCGGGCGGCGCTTCCAAGGCGTATGGCCCGCCACCGGCATTCGCCGCCGGGGCCCATCTGGATGCCAGGGGCTATGCCGAGAAATACGCGGACTCGATCAGGGATCCGGAGGGATTCTGGGCCGCGGAGGGCAAGCGCCTCGACTGGATCAAGCCCTACAGCACCGTCAAGAACACCGCTTTCGATTACGGCTCCGTCGATATCCGCTGGTTCGAGGACGGCACGCTCAATGTCGCCGCGAACTGCATCGACCGCCATCTCGAGAAGAACGCCGACCGCACCGCGATCATCTTCGAGCCCGACGAGCCCGATGCGCCCGCGCAGCATATCAGCTACCGCGAGCTGCACGAGAAGACGTGCCGGATGGCCAACGTGCTTCGCGCGCAGGGGGTCACGAAGGGCGACCGGGTCATCATCTACCTGCCGATGATCCCCGAGGCGGCCTATGCGATGCTCGCCTGCGCGCGGATCGGCGCGATCCACTCGGTCGTCTTCGCGGGCTTCTCGCCCGATGCGCTGGCCGACCGGATCAATGACTGCGAGGCCAAGCTCGTCATCACGGCCGACGAGTCGCCGCGCGGCGGGCGCAAGACGGCGCTCAAGTCCAACACCGACGCCGCCCTGCAGCGCTGCTCGGACAGGGTGCGCTGTCTCGTCGTCAAGCATACCGGCGGGCAGACCACCTGGATCGAGGGGCGGGACGTCGATGTGAACGCGATGATGGCGCAGGCCGCGCCCGACTGCCCTGCAGAGGAGGTCGGTGCCGAGGACCCGCTCTTCATCCTCTACACATCCGGCTCCACCGGCAAGCCGAAGGGTGTGGTGCATACCTCCGGTGGCTACCTCGTCTACGCGGCGATGACGCACGAGTATACCTTCGACTACCACGAGGGTGACGTGTTCTGGTGCACCGCCGATGTGGGCTGGGTCACGGGGCACAGCTACATCGTCTACGGCCCGTTGGCCAACGGCGCGACGACACTGATGTTCGAGGGGGTGCCGACCTACCCGGATGCGGGGCGGTTCTGGGCGGTGTGCGAAAAGCACCGCGTCAACCAGTTCTATACCGCGCCCACGGCGATCCGCGCACTCATGGCGCATGGCGATGAGCCGGTGACCAGGCATGATCTCTCCAGCCTGAAGCTGCTCGGGACGGTCGGCGAGCCGATCAACCCCGAGGCGTGGAACTGGTATCACAAGGTCGTCGGGCAGGAGCGCTGCCCGATCGTCGACACCTGGTGGCAAACCGAGACCGGCGGCCATCTGATCACCCCGCTGCCCGGCGCGACACCCACCAAGCCGGGCTCGGCCACGACGCCCTTCTTCGGCGTGCAGCCCGCCGTGCTCGAGCCCGAGTCCGGCAAGGAGATCGAGGCCACGGAGGCCGAGGGCGTTCTGGTGCTCAAGGATAGCTGGCCGGGGCAGATGCGCACCATCTGGGGCGATCACCAGCGCTTCCAGGACACCTATTTCCAGCAATACAAGGGCTACTACTTCTCCGGCGATGGCTGCCGGCGCGACGCGGACGGCTATTACTGGATCACCGGGCGCGTGGATGACGTCATCAACGTCTCCGGTCACCGCATGGGCACTGCCGAGGTCGAGAGCGCGCTGGTGGCGCATCCCAAGGTCGCCGAGGCCGCCGTGGTGGGTTATCCGCACGACATCAAGGGGCAGGGCATCTACGCCTATGTCACGCTGATGGCCGGCGAGGAGCCCAGCGACGAGCTGCGCAAGGAGCTCGAGAAATGGGTGCGCACCGATATCGGCCCGATCGCCAAGCCCGATCTCATCCAGTTCACGCCGGGGCTGCCCAAGACCCGCTCGGGCAAGATCATGCGCCGGATCCTGCGCAAGGTTGCCGAAAACGATCCCGACAGCCTCGGCGACACCTCGACGCTGGCTGATCCGGGCGTGGTCGACGATCTCGTCGAAAACCGCATGAACCGGGGCTGAGCCATGAGCGCCCCGGACGCGATCACCCGCGCGCCCGTGCTGATCCTGCTCGGGCCGCCGGGGGCCGGCAAGGGCACCCAGGCGCGGATGCTCGAGTCGCGTTTCCACCTCAAGCAGCTCGCCACCGGAGACATGCTGCGCGCGGCCGTGGCCGCGGGCACCGAGGCGGGGCGTGCGGCGCAATCGGTGATGGAGGCCGGCGGCCTCGTCTCCGACGACATCGTCGTGGCGATCCTGCGCGACGCGCTCGACGCGCCCGACGCCGCGGCCGGGGTCGTGCTCGACGGTTTCCCCCGCACCGAGGCGCAGGCGGCGGCACTCGACGCGCTGCTGGCCGAGCGCGGGCGGCAGGTGGACGCGGCGATCGCGCTCGAGGTCGATGATGCCGAGATGGTGGGGCGCATCTCGGGGCGTTTCACCTGCGCGGCCTGCGGCGAGGGCTATCATGACACCAACAAGCCGCCGGCGCGCGAGGGGGTGTGCGACAACTGCGGCGCGACCGAATTCAGCCGCCGCGCCGACGACAATGCCGAGACCGTGCGTGCCCGGCTCGAGGCCTATCACGAACAGACCGCACCCCTGATAGCGCATTATGCGCGACTCGGCACCCTCGAACGCGTCGATGCGATGGCCTCCATCGACGCCGTCGCCACGGCGCTCGCGCGGATCACCGAGCGCGCGCGCAGCTAAATCGGATGCCGGCACCCCTTCGGGGGGCAGGTAGTGGAGAGACCGGCGCTCATGCCGGGCCGGTCAGTGTTGTCAAAATTTCCAGGGAGGTAAACATGTCGGAAGAATCATCCGCCGCGGCCTATTGGAAGGCGAATCTCCGGATCATCGCGATATGTCTCGTGATCTGGGCCGTCGTCTCCTTCGGGTTCGGGCTGCTCCTGCGGCCGCTGCTCAGCGGCATCCCGATCGGCGGGACCGATCTCGGGTTCTGGTTCGCCCAGCAGGGGTCGATCCTCGTCTTCATCGCGCTGATCTTCTTTTACGCGTGGTACATGAACCGGCTCGATCGCAAGCACGGCGTCGACGAAGTCTGAGGGCGGGATCATGGATCAGTTCATACTCAATATCGTCGTGGTCGGCGCCACCTTCGCGCTCTATATCGGCATCGCCATATGGGCGCGGGCGGGCTCGACCGCCGAGTTCTACGCCGCATCCCGGGGTATTCACCCCGTGACCAACGGCATGGCCACGGCCGCGGACTGGATGTCGGCGGCCTCCTTCATCTCGATGGCGGGGCTCATCGCCTTCGTGGGCTATGACAACTCGACCTTCCTGATGGGCTGGACCGGCGGCTACGTGCTGCTGGCGATGCTGCTTGCGCCCTATCTGCGCAAGTTCGGCCGCTTCACGGTGCCGGAATTCATCGGCGACCGGTTCTACTCGCTGCCCGCGCGGCTGGTGGCGGTGCTGGCGCTGATCGTGGCCTCGGTGACCTATGTCATCGGGCAGATGACCGGCGTGGGTGTCGCCTTCTCCAACCTGCTCGAGGTCCCCTCGCATATCGGGATTCTCATCGGCGCGGCGGTCGTGTTCTTCTATGCCGTGCTCGGCGGCATGAAGGGCATCACCTACACGCAGGTGGCGCAGTATGTCGTGCTGATCACGGCCTACACGATCCCGGCGGTGTTCGTCTCGCTGGCGATGACGGGCAACCCGATCCCGCCGCTCGGGCTCTTCTCCGAGCACACGGCGTCGGGCCAGCCGCTTCTCGAGCGTCTCGACGAGGTGGTCACCGATCTGGGTTTCCGCGAATACACCATGAACCATGACAGCATGCTCAACATGACGCTGTTCACGCTGTCGCTGATGATCGGCACCGCGGGTCTGCCGCATGTCATCATCCGGTTCTTCACGGTGCCCA
>SLQD01000204.1 GCA_007131685.1 Paracoccaceae bacterium
CGCTCGGGCAAGGTGCTGCGCGCGACGATGGTCAAGCTTGCCGACGGAGAGGCGGTCAGCCCGCCGGCAACCATCGACGATCCCGCCATCCTCGACGAGATCGCCGCCGCACTGCGCGGGCTGGGCTTCCCGCGCGGCTGAGGCGCCGACCTGTCCTTTTCGGCAGGTTGGCCGGGGCTCGGACGCGGTGTATTGAAAGTCGTGAATGCAGCCCCCGGTTGCAGTGAGCGCCGGCAGCGAGCGGGTGCGGGATGACACGAGGCTGGAGGGAGCGATGCGGCATGACGAAGGCGTGAATGCGTGCGCGACGGCATCCGCCGTGTTAGGGTTCATCCGAGCGCGGCAGGACCGGATGCGGTAACCATGAAAGCCGGCCATGTATTGACCTCGATCGATTGATCGCCATGGTTTCCGAATTATGAAAGCGTTTGAGTTCCATGACCGGTAGCGACTCCGTCCTGATCGTCGAGGATGCGGCCTCGTTGCGCCTGATGTACGCGACGGTGCTGCGCCGCGCGGGGCACGAGACGCTGGCCGCGGGCACGGGGGCCGAGGCCGTCGAGCGCTTTCGGGCCGAGCGCCCCGGCGTGGTCGTGCTCGACCTGATGCTGCCCGATCGCGACGGCCTCGACCTCATCGCCGAGTTGCTGGGGGCCGATCACGCGCCCAATGTCGTCGTCATCACCGCCAATGGCTCGATCACCCGCGCCGTGGCCGCGATGCGTGCGGGTGCGCACGACTTTCTCGTCAAGCCGTTCGACACGCAGCGGCTGATCGACGCGGTCGCCAATGCCCGACGCGCGCGCCGCACCGCCCCCGCGGCGCCGCACAGCCTGCCCGACGGCGCTGTCCCCGTGGGCGCCTTCATCGGCTCGGATGCCAGCATGCGCGCCGTCTATGGCCGCATCCGCTCGGTGGCGCGCTCGATGGCGACCGTATTCATCACCGGCGAGAGCGGCACCGGAAAGGAACTCTGCGCGCAGGCCGTGCATGACGAATCGGACCGCGCCGACAAGCCCTTCATCGCGCTCAATTGCGGTGCGATCCCGGCCGATCTGCTCGAATCGGAGGTGTTCGGCCACCTGCGCGGCTCCTTCACCGGCGCCGTCAGCGACAAGCCCGGCGCCGCGGCGGAGGCCGATGGTGGCACGCTGTTTCTCGATGAAATCTGCGAGATGGATCTCGCGCTGCAGACGAAGCTGCTGCGCTTCCTGCAGACCTCGACGATCCATCCGGTCGGCGCGGCACGGCCGCGCAAGGTCAATGTGCGAATCGTCTGCGCGACGAATCGCGACCCGCTCGAGGCGGTGCGGCGCGGTGATCTGCGCGAGGATCTCTATTACCGGCTCCATGTCGTGCCGGTGCATCTGCCGCCGCTGCGCGCGCGCGGCGAGGATGTCATCGAGATCGCGCGCCACGAGCTTGCGCGACTGTCGCAGGAGGAAGGCCGCCGCTTCACCGGGCTGACCCCCGACGTGGTGGAACTGTTCCGCGCCCATCCCTGGCCGGGCAATGTGCGACAGCTCGTCAACGTGCTGCGCAATGTCGTGGTGCTCAATGACGGCACCGAGGTGACGCGCGCGATGCTGCCATCCGAATTCGGCTGCGATGCGCAGGCCGGATCCGCGCCGGCGCCGCAGCCGGACGCGGCGGCAGGGCCGCAGGCCGCCCTCGGCGGGCTCGTCGGCCGGCCTCTGGCCGAGATCGAGCGGCTGGTGATCGAGGGCACGATTGCCCATTACGGCGGCTCCATACCCAAGGCCGCGCGGGTGCTCGATGTCTCGCCCTCGACGCTCTACCGCAAGCGCGAGGCCTGGATGCGCGAGCGCACCGCCGCCGAGTGACCACCGCGGCACGGGCGGCGCAGGATCGGGGCGCGCGCGGCGTGGCGGTCCGGTCAGAGCCGGGCGGGCGCTGCACCTCAGGCGAACTGCTCGCGCAACAGCCGCTCCTCGAGGCCGTGGCCGGGGTCGAAGAGCAGCCGATGGGTGATCGCCGGCTCGCTGCGCACTTCCACCCAGGCGACATTGCTCACCGCGCGGCTGTCGGCATCGGCCATCACCGGGCGCTTGGCCGGGTCATGGACCTCGAAGCGCACCACGGCGCTCTTGGGCAGCAGCGCGCCGCGCCAGCGCCGCGGCCGGAACGCCGCCACCGCCGTGAGCGCGAGCACATCCGAGCCGATCGGCAGGATCGGGCCGTGTGCCGAGTAATTGTAGGCCGTCGAGCCCGCCGGCGTGCTCACCAGCGCGCCGTCACAGACGAGATCCTCCATGCGCACGCGCCCATCGACCAGGATGCGCAGCCGCGCCGTCTGCGGCCCCGCACGCAGCAGCGAAACCTCGTTGATCGCCAGCGCGCGGTGGCGTTCGCCCTCGACGGTCTCGGCCAGCATCGAGAGCGGATTGATGACCTCCTCCTGGGCATTGGCCAGCCGCTCGCGCAGGCCGTCGGCCCCGAACTCGTTCATCAGGAAGCCGACCGTGCCGCAATTCATCCCGTAGACCGGGGCGGGGAGGTCCTGGGTGGCGTGCAGGGTCTGCAGCATGAAGCCGTCCCCGCCGAGCGCCACGATCACCTCGGCCGCCTCCAGCGGCACGTCCCCGTAGCGCGCCACGAGCGCGTCGCGCGCACGCTGCGCTTCGGCCGTGTCACTCGCCGTGAAGGCGATCCGCTGCTCCATCCCTGCCCCCGGCGCTCCCCCGTTTCGCCACTTGTCGCGCCCGCGCGCCGCGATGGCAAGGCCGCAGGCCTGCGCCCCGGCCCGCCGGGGGAGCGCAGGCGCCGCGCAAACTGCCCGAATCGCGGGCAGTGCCGGCCCCGGGCGCGGCTGCGTCGTTTGCGGGGGTTCTTGTCCGGGCCGATTTGCGTTATGCAGCGCGTCATCCGCGAAACCGCCATCTCAAAGGGGATGATTGATGAACGCACCGCACCGTGATGACGGATTCTTCACCGAATCGCTCGAGAGCCGCGATCCGGAGCTCGCCGCATCCATCGACAAGGAGCTGGGCCGCCAGCGCGACGAGATCGAGCTGATCGCCTCGGAGAACATCGTCAGCCGCGCCGTGATGGAGGCGCAGGGCTCGGTGATGACCAACAAGTATGCCGAGGGCTATCCCGGCCGGCGCTACTATGGCGGCTGCCAGTATGTGGACATCGCCGAGAACCTCGCCATCGAGCGCGCCTGCAAGCTCTTCGGCGTCAACTTCGCCAACGTGCAGCCCAACTCCGGCAGTCAGGCCAACCAGGGCGTGTTCACCGCACTCCTGAAGCCCGGCGACACGATCCTCGGCATGAGCCTCGACGCGGGCGGCCACCTGACGCATGGCGCCAAGCCCAACCAGTCCGGGAAGTGGTTCAACGCCGTGCAATACGGCGTGCGCGAAAGCGATCTTCTGCCCGATTACGACCAGATCGAGGCGCTCGCGATGGAGCACAAGCCCGCGATGATCATCGCCGGCGGCTCGGCGATCCCGCGGGTGCTCGACTTCGCGCGCTTTCGCGCCATCGCCGACAAGGTGGGCGCGTGGCTTCTGGTGGACATGGCGCATTTCGCCGGGCTCGTGGCGGCGGGCGTCTATCCCTCGCCCTTCCCGCAAGCCCATGTCGCGACAACCACCACCCACAAGACCCTGCGCGGCCCGCGCGGCGGCATGATCCTGACCGATGACGAGGCGCTGGCCAAGAAGTTCAACTCGGCCATCTTTCCGGGCATCCAGGGCGGCCCGCTGATGCATGTGATCGCGGCGAAGGCCGTCGCCTTCGGCGAGGCGCTGCGCCCCGAGTTCCGCGACTATCAGGCGCAGGTCGTCAAGAACGCCCAGGCGATGGCCGATCAGCTCATCAAGGGCGGGCTCGGCTGCGTCACCGGCGGCACCGACAGCCACGTGCTGCTGGTGGATCTGCGGCCCAAGGGCGTGAAGGGCAACGCCACCGAGACCGCCCTCGGGCGCGCGCACATCACCTGCAACAAGAACGGCATCCCGTTCGATACCGAAAAGCCCACCGTCACGAGCGGCATCCGCCTCGGCACCCCCGCGGGCACGACGCGCGGCTTTGGCGAGCCGGAGTTTCGCCAGATCGCGGACTGGATCGTCGAGGTCACGGACGGGCTCGCCACCAACGGCGCGGACGGCAACGCCGCCGTCGAGGCGAAGGTCCGCGGCGAGGTCGAGGCGCTCTGCGCGCGCTTTCCGATCTATCAGGGGCTCTGAGACGAGGCGCGCCGGGTAACCGGCGCGCGACGCCTATGCTGAACTTCGATGCCTACGGGGCGGCGTCCGCCGCGCCGCCCATCCTGATCGCGCACGGGCTGTTCGGCTCGGCGCGCAACTGGGGTGCGATCGCCAAGCGGCTCGCGGATACGCGCCGCGTGATCGCGCCCGACATGCGCAATCACGGCGCCAGCCCCTGGTCCGACACGCATGACTACCCGGCGATGGCGACCGACCTCGCCGAGCTGATCGAGGCCGAGGGCGCCCCCGCCGATCTCGTCGGCCATTCCATGGGCGGCAAGGCGGCGATGTCGCTCGCGCTGACGCGGCCCGAGCTGGTGCGCCGGCTCGTCGTGGCCGACATCGCTCCGGTGGCATACGGGCACAGCCAGGCCCCGCTCATCGCGGCGATGCGCGGGCTCGACCTTTCCGGCGTGACCCGGCGCGGCGAGGCGGATGCGCGGCTCGCAGGGAGCATCCCGGAGCCGGGGGTGCGCGCCTTCCTGCTGCAATCGCTGGACCTGAAGGCCGATCCGCCGCGCTGGCGGCTCAATCTCGACGTGCTCGACGCCGAGATGGACCGCATCATCGGCTGGCCCGAGCCAGCGGGTGCGTTCGACGGCCCCGCGCTGTTTCTGGCGGGCGGCGCGTCCGACTACCTTACCCGCAACCACCGCCCCGCGATCAAGGCGCAGTTCCCGCAGGCGCATTTCGCCAAGCTGCCCGGCGCGGGGCACTGGCTGCACGCCGACAAGCCGCGCGAATTCGAGGCGACGCTGCGCGCGTTCCTCGGCTGATCACCAGGTCTGGTCGAGCTTGACGGGCTTGTCGGACATATTCAGCCGCCCCGCCACGCGCAGCCGCGCCTCGAGCGAGGCCACCAGCGCCTCGCACTGGTTCAGCGTATCGAGCAGCCGGGTGTGGCTGTAATCGGTCAGGAGCCGCGATGCGAGCCGCTCCTCGCCCGCATCGAGCAGAAGCTCGGCGCTGCGCAGCACGTCGGGCAGATCCGCGATCAGCCCCGCCTCGACGGTGCGCCAGTGATCCCAGACCTCGCCCAGCGCCGGCTCGGGGCACTGGAACGCCAGGTGCATCAGCCGCTTGAACACGTAGAAGGCCG
>SLQD01000119.1 GCA_007131685.1 Paracoccaceae bacterium
CGGGCATGGTGCAGGGCAATGACAGCATCAAGAACGCGACCTCGATCCTCGACTACATCTTCCGCGAGCTCGCGGTGAGCTATCTCGACCGCACCGACCTGGCGCATGTCAAACCCGAGGGGGCGAGCTTCGACGACATTGGCGGCGGCGAGTCCGAGGGCAAGACCCCGGCGGACGGGGAGGCGCAGGCCGGCGGACTCGAGGTGCTGCGCCAGATCAGCTCCTCGGGCTACCTGCGCAAGCGGCTGCCGCATGAACTCGTGGCGCTGCAGGGCGGGGCGGAGCCCGCGCCGCAGTTCGGCAGCGTGACCCATGAGCGCAGCCTGACCACCTCGGAGACCGTTGCCGTCGCCCCGTTCGATGCGCGCGCCAAGGCGCGGATGCAGGGTTTCGAGGGCGAGGCCTGCAACGAGTGCGGCAACTACACGCTGGTGCGCAACGGCACCTGCATGAAGTGCAACACCTGCGGCGCGACGAGCGGCTGCAGCTGAAACCAGCGGGGATGCGGCGCACGCCGCGTCCCCGCCGCGCCCGCCCGTGCCGTGGCGCCCTAGGCGTGCTCGATCGTCATCCCCTCATGCGCGACTTCGAGCGTCTCAATGGCGAAGCCGCCATGGAGCGCGTCCAGCCGCGGCCCCGCGATCTTCACCGGCCAGGCATCGCGCAGCTTCCAGGTCACCGCCGGCTCGTGCTCGGCGTTCAGGATCGAGACGGTCATGTTGCGCCGCTCGGGCATTGCCAGCCGCGTTGCGTCGAGCCATTCGAAGAAACTGTTGTCACCCAGAAAGATGCCGCGCCGCAGCACGATATTGGCGTGCCGGCGCAACCCGGGGATCCGGCGCGGGGCGTAGTCCTTGTCCCAGCCTTCGCGGTATTCGAGAAGCTCGGCCTGCATGTCGAGCCCGGTGACCTCGGTGAACCCGCCGCGGGCGCCGCCCCAGTCGACGATGAAGTGATAGCCCACCAATGGCTGTGTCATCCGCGTGCCCTCCCTGCCGCACTCATGGCCCGTCCTGCCAGGTCATGTCCTCATAGGTGATTTCCAGCTCCTCGAAGGCGATGCCGTTCGACAGCGCGTCGAGTTCCGGCCCGCTCCAGCGCACCGGGCGGGCATCGGCGAGCGTCCAGGCGCTGACGGGATCGCCGCCCGCGCCGTCGAGCAGCACGATCACCACGGTGCGCGCATCGTCGCGGCCATGGGCAAGCGCGCGGCGCCAGTCGAACAGCCGGCGGTCCCGGCCCACCGCGCGGCGCAGCGTCACGCGGCCGGCAGGCGCGGTTTCGCCGCATGCGTCCTCGCCCCAGTGCAGCGGCGAAACGGCGCACAGCCCGATCTCCGCGCCGCCGATGAAGACGCGGAAATTGGTGCACGCGACGGGTCCGTCCCGCGCCGGCGCGGGACGGTCCGGCACGGGGCGCCGCCCCGGCCCCGTCGCGTTCGCCTGCGGATGTCGCGCCATCGCATGCCTCCCTCGCGGTCCGAGTGTCCTGCGCGCGGCGGGCGCGGTCAAGCCGCAAGCGGCGCGCCTGCGCGGGTTTGATCGCGCCGGGTTTCGCGGGCAATCTGGGCGCGGGTCGCGCCGCGCCGGCTGCGGCGAAGGGAGGAGTGCCATGAATCTCGCAAAACTGGCCGCGGATCGCGCGGCCGAGGGGCGCCCGGTGCGGGCCGCGTTGATCGGGGCGGGCAAGTTCGGCTCGATGTTCCTGTCGCAGGTGCCGCATGTCGCGGGGCTGGAGGTCAGCCATGTCGCCGATCTCGACCCGGACCGCGCCCGCGCTGCCTGCCGCTCGGTGGGCTGGGAGGCGGCCGCGATCGCGCGGACCGCCTTTCTCGATGACGGCGTCGCTGCAGCGCAGGCGGGGGCCGATGTCGTGATCGAGGCCACGGGCGCGCCGGGGCCGGGCATCGCGCATGCCCTCGCGGCGATGCGGGCCGGGGCGCATGTCGTGATGGTCAATGTCGAGGCCGATGTGCTTGCCGGGCCGGTGCTCGCCGAGCGCGCCCGCGCCGCCGGGGTCGTCTACAGCATGGCCTATGGTGATCAGCCCGCGCTGGTGGCGGAGATGGTGGACTGGGCGCGGGCGGCGGGGTTCGGGGTCGCCGCCGCCGGAAAGGGCACGAAATACCTGCCCGCCTATCATCAGGTCACCCCTGACGAGGTCTGGGCCCATTACGGGCTGACCCCCGAGGCGGCGCGGGATGCGGGGATGAACCCGCAGATGTTCAACAGCTTCCTCGACGGCACCAAGTCCGCCATCGAGATGGCCGCCATCGCCAATGCCTGCGGCCTCGACGTGCCCGAGGACGGTCTCGGCTTTCCGCCCTGCGGGGTGGATGATCTCGCCCATGTGCTGCGCCCGCGGGAGCTGGGCGGCCAGCTCGCGGGCGACGGCATGGCCGAGGTCGTTTCCAGCCTCGAGCGCGACGGCCGCCCGGTGTTTCGCGACCTGCGCTGGGGGGTCTATGTGGTGCTCAGGGCGCCCAATGACTACGCGGCGGCCTGTTTTCGCCAGTACGGCCTGCCAACCGACGCCACCGGGCGCTACGCGGCGATGTACAAGCCCTTTCACCTGATCGGCCTGGAGCTGTCGATCTCGGTACTGTCGGCAGCGCTGCGCGGCGAGCCCACTGGACAGACCCGCGACTGGCGCGGTGACGCGGTTGCCGTCGCCAAGCGTGATCTGCGCGCGGGCGAGACGCTCGACGGGGAGGGCGGCTGGACGGTCTGGGGCAAGGCCGTGCCCGCCGCGCGGTCGCGCCGCGAGGCGCTCCTGCCGATCGGGCTTGCGCACGGGGTCACGCTGGCGCGCGACATCGCGGCGGGCGAGGTGATGCGCATGGCCGATGCGGGGCTCGACGAGGGCGCCGACGCGGTGCGGCTGCGCCGCCGGATGCTGGGCTGAGGGGCGGCCCCGGCCGCGAGCCGGCCCGACGCCGCCCGCCGTCGCTTGCAGTCCGCGCGCGCATCGCGTCTAACCGCCGTATGAGCGACATCCCCCGATCCGCGCCGACGCCGAGCGCGCGCGCTTTCGCCTATCCGGGATTCCGGCGCTACTATCTCGGCGCGGTCTGCGGCACCAATGGCGGCTGGGTCTCGCGCGTGCTGATGGCCTGGCTGGCCTGGGACCTGACCGGCGCGCCGGCCTTCGTGGGCGCGGTGGCGGCGGCGAGCCTGTTGCCGGTGGCGGTGTGCGGGCCGGTCTTCGGCGCGGTGATCGACCGGATGCGCGCCCGGCTTGCCTTCCGGCGCGTGGCGCTCGGGCTGCTGATGGTGCCGGTGATCCTTGCGGCGCTGCTGGGGCTGGGGCTGCTGGGGCCGGGGCTGCTCTTTGCGGTGGCGCTCGTCTTCGGCACGGTGATGTCGGCCTATCACCCGGTGCGGCAGACTCTCGGCCCGCGGCTCGTGGAGCGCCCGGCGATCGGTTCGGTGGTGGCGCTGGATGCGCTCAACTTCAATCTCGGCCGGCTCATGGCGCCGGCCGTGGGCGGGGCGATCATCGCCGAGGCGGGGACATTCGCGGCCGCCTGCCTTGCGGTGGTGCTGGCGATCCCGAACGCCCTGATCGCGCCGACGCTGCGCCCGCGCGAGGGCGATCACAGCGCCCATGGCGCGCTGCTCGCCGATCTGGGGCAGGGCTTTCGGGTGGTCTGGTCGCGCTGGCCGCTGCGGCGGTCGATGCTGCTGGCGGTGGCGGCGCTGGGGCTGATGCGCGGGCTCTCCGAGATCCTGGCGCTGGTCGCGGACGGCATCTTCGCGCGCGGCGCGGCGGGGCTCGGGCTGCTGACATCGGCCGTCGGTGGCGGGGCGCTCATCGCCGCGGTTTTCCAGGTCGCCGCCGGAAGCCGGCTCGTGCGCAACCGACCGCTGCGTTTCGCGATGATCGCGGCGGGGTTCGCGGCCACGCTCGGCGTGGTGTATGCGCCCGCTTTCGAATGGGCGCTGCTGTGCGCGGCCATGCTTGGCTTTGCCACGACCTTCGTGGGCGTCTCGCTGCAGATCGGGGTGCAGGCGCGGCTCGAGGACGGGTATCGCGGCCGGGTCATGTCGATCTGGATGCTGGCGAACACGGCCTCCACGGCGGCGCTCGCCTTCGCGATCTCGGCGGTGACCGAGTGGGTCGGGATGCCGCTGGCGACGACGGGGTTCGTCGCGCTGTGCGCGGTGGCGGTGCTGGCGATCTGGTTGCGGCCCCTGCGCGAGTGAGCGGCCGGGATGCGCCGGATTCCGCTCCGGTCAATTCCGTATCCAGCAGCATGCGGCGGGGCTCTGTGGCGCAGGACCGCGCCGCCGGCGCGAGGATATGTGTGCCTGCAAACAGTTTTTTCTCTGCCCGAGCTTTCTCTAAGTCTCTGTTTCAGAGCATTTCTCCCGCCCTTGCGCTTGCGCCGGAGCGCATGCCGGGCACAACTTGCGGGTGTCGCGCGCTTGTGGGCCTGTCGAAAATATGGAATGTCTCTCTCGGATGGTGCGCCGGATCCGCGCAGCGCCGTCCGACCGAGACAAAGAATAACCAGGGAGATACTCATGTTCCGTTCCACCATCGGGGTGAGCTGCATGGCGGCCGCGATCGCTGCAGTCGGCGGTGTGGCCAAGGCCGGACCTGCGGACGATACGCTGCGCTGGGCCTCCGACAGCCTGCCGTCGAGCATCGACTACTACCAGCACACGGTGCGCGAGGGGATCGTGCTGTCGTTCCATATCTGGGACACGCTGCTTTATCCGAACCCGGAGACCGGCGAGGCCGAGCCCCATCTCGCCACCTCCTGGGAGGTGATCGACGACACCACCATCGAGTTCCAGCTGCGCGACGACGTGTATTTCCACAACGGCGAGAAGATGACCGCCGATGACGTGGTCTTCACCATCGACTACGTCACCTCCAACACCCTTCCGCGCGACATCTTCTTCCTCGAGGGGGCGGAGAAGATCGACGACTACGCCGTGCGGGTGCATCTGAGCGATCCGTTCCCGCCGATCTTCGACTACCTCGCGAACATGGTGCCGATCTATCCGGCGGAGTACTACGACGAGGTCGGCCCCGACGGCATGTCGCGCGAGCCGATCGGCACCGGGCCCTACAGCGTCACCGAGCTCTCGGCGGGCGACCGCATCGTGATGGAGAAGTTCGACGACTATTTCGGCGGCGCCAAGGGCCAGCCCGAGATCGGCACGCTCGAATTCCGCCGTCTCGGCGAGTTCAACACCCAGGCCGTCGAGCTGATGACGGGCGATCTCGACTGGATCTGGCGCGTGCCGCCCGATGCGCGCGACCGCCTCGAGGGCGCCGACGGCATCGCCGTCGACTCCGGCGGGCTGATGCGGGTGGCCTTCATGCCGCTGGACGCCGCCGGGCGCCGCGAGCCGGACGGCCCGCTGACCGATCTGAACGTGCGCCGCGCCATCAACCACGCAATCGACCGCGAGGGTATCCGCGCGGCGATGATGGGGCCGGGCTCGGAGCTCATCGACGTGATCTGCGCGCCGGTGCAGTTCGGCTGCGTCGATGACGAGGCGACGGTCTATGAATACGACCCGGACCGCGCGCGCGAACTGCTCGCCGAGGCGGGCTACGAGGACGGCTTCTCCTTCGAGTTCACCGCCTATCGCGACCGCCAGATCGCCGAGGCGATCGTGGGCGATCTCAACGCCGTGGGCATCACCGCGAACCTGAACTACATCCAGGTCTCGGCGCTTGCCGACCGGCGGGATGCCAGCGACCTGTCGGCCTGGCAGCAGGCCTGGGGCTCCTACGGCATCGCGGATGTCAGCGCGATCACGGCGCATTTCTTCTCGAGCGACCAGATCGACTACGCGCGCGACGAGCGCGTGACCGAGCTGCTCGACGAGGCGGCCTTCACCATGGACGAGGAGCTGCGCCTGGCAAACTACACCGAGGCGCTGGGGCGCATCTCGGATCAGGCCTACACGGTGCCGCTGTTCACCTATGCGCTGACCTACGCGTATAACGACGCGCTGGACTTCACGCCGTCGCCGGACGAGACGCCGCGCTTTTACAACGCGCGCTGGCGCGACTGAGCGCTTCTTCGGGCCGCCGCGCGCTGACCGATGGCGCGCGGCGGCCCCTTACCGCTGTCCGGAGGGCTTTTCGCACCATGCTCGGCTATCTCGCGCAGCGTCTCGGACTCGCGGTTCTCGTCTGCCTGACCGTCTCGCTTATCACCTTTTCCCTGCTCAGCGCCTCCGGCGACATCGCCTCGGCGATCGCCGGCGAGGAGGCGACGCCGCAGCAGCTCGCCGAGATACGCGCGGAGCTGGGCCTCGATCGGCCCTGGTTGGTGCGTTATCTCGGCTGGCTTGGCGGAGCGCTGCAGGGGGATTTCGGCGACTCGCTGTTCTTTCGCGAAACGGTTGCCGATCTGATCATTCACCGGCTTCCCAACACGCTGCTTCTGGCGGCGATGTCGCTGGGGGTGATGCTGTCGCTGGCGATCCCGCTGGGCATGCTCGCGGCCTTTCGTCCCAACACCTGGATCGACCGGCTGGCGCTGAGCATCGCGGTGCTCGGGCAGGCGATGCCGAATTTCTGGTTCGGGCTGATCCTGATCGTCGTCTTCGCGCTCAATTTCGGCGTGCTGCCGGCCTCGGGCTCCTCGACGACATGGCATTTCATCATGCCCGCGATCGCGCTGGGTTATTACGCCACGCCGCCGATGATGCGGCTGACGCGGGCGGGCATGATCGAGGTGCTCGGGCAGGACTACATCCGCACCGCGCATGCCAAGGGGCTGAGCATGAAGCGCGTGCTGTTCAAGCATGCGCTGCGCAACGCCATCATCCCGGTGGTCGCGCTGACGGTGGTGCAGTTCGGCAACATGCTCGGCGGCTCGGTCGTGATCGAGACGGTCTTCGGCATCCAGGGGGTGGGCTATCTCGCCTGGGAGTCGATCACCCGGCTCGACGTGCCGGTGGTGCAGGCGCTGATGCTGCTCGTCGCGGTGTTCTACATCGTGCTCGTTCTGGTATCGGACTTCGTCAATGCGTGGCTCGACCCAAAGATCAGGAAATAGGCCGTGAGCAGCTTTCCCGACCCGACTTCCCAGGTCACCGAGCAGGCTGCGGGCGAGGCTGCCGGCCCCTTGCCCGTTGGCCGCGCGCGCTGGCGCGACCGCGATTTCACCCGCCGCGCGCTCAAGCACACTGCGTTCCTGCTCGGCTGCACGATCATCGTTCTGATCCTGGCGATGGCGCTGCTGGCGCCGCTGATCGCGCCGTACGACCCTTACGCGCAGAGCATGGCCAACCGGCTCGTGCCGCCCATCTGGATGGATGGCGGCAGCTGGGTGCATCCGCTGGGCACGGACGGGCTGGGGCGCGACTATCTCAGCCGGATCATCTACGGCGCGCGCATCTCTCTGCTGATCGGGACCTTCACGGTGCTGTGCTCGGGCCTCATCGGCACCACGCTCGGGGTGCTCGCCGGGTATTTCGGCGGCCGCGTCGATCTGGTGATCAACTTCATCATAATGACGCGGCTGACGCTGCCGGTGATCATGGTGGCGCTCGCCGTCGTCGCGATCGTGGGCAGTTCGCTGACCGTGGTGATCCTGGTGCTGGGGCTGCTCTTGTGGGACCGCTTCGCCGTGGTGATGCGCAGCGCCGTGATGCAGGTGCGAAGCCAGGAATACGTGCAGTCTGCGCGCGCGCTCGGCTGCTCGACGCCCTACATCATCGTGCGCGAGATCATGCCCAACATCTTCGGCAGCCTCGTCGTCATCGCGACCTTCGAGATGGCCAACGCGATCCTTCTGGAAGCCGCGCTGTCCTTCCTCGGGCTCGGGGTGCAGCCGCCGATCCCGTCCTGGGGGCTGATGGTGGCCGAGGGGCGCAACTACCTTCTGTTCGATCCCTGGCTCATCATGATCCCGGGTTTCGCGATCTTCATGCTGGTGCTCGCGATCAACCTGATGGGCGACGGGCTGCGCGATATCCTGACGCCGGAGAACCGCAATTGAGCAATATCCTCGAGGTCGAGAACCTGCGGGTGGACATCCCCGTCGGCAACCAGACGCTCCATGCCGTGCGCGGCATCTCCTTCTCGCTGGCGCGGGGCGAGACGCTGTGCATCGTGGGCGAGTCGGGCTGCGGCAAGTCGCTGACCTCGCTCGCGGTGATGGGGCTGTTGCCGCGCGCGGCCCGGCGCAGCGCCGACCGGCTGGAATTCGACGGCATCGACCTGATGCGCGCCTCGCGCCGGCAGATGCAGAAGATCCGCGGCAACCGGCTGAGCATGATCTTCCAGGAGCCGATGACGAGCCTGAACCCCGCCTATACCATCGGCGATCAGCTCGAGGAGGTCATGCTCTGGCACCAGAAGGTGCCGCGCGAAAAGGCGCGCGAGCGGGCCGTGTTCCTGCTCGAGAAGGTCGGCATCACCGGAGCGGCCAAGCGGCTCTCGCAATACCCGCATCAGCTCTCGGGCGGGCTGCGCCAGCGCGTGATGATCGCGATGAGCCTGATGTGCGGCCCCTCGGTGATCATCGCGGACGAGCCGACCACCGCGCTCGACGTCACCATCCAGGCGCAGATCCTGCTGCTGCTCTCCGAGTTGCAGCGCGAATTCGACATGGGGCTCGTGCTGATCACGCATGATCTCGGCGTGGTGGCGCGCATCGCCGATCGCGTGATGGTGATGTATGCCGGGCAGGTCGTCGAGCACGGCAGCGCCAAGGCCGTCTTCGAGACACCGCTGCACCCCTACACGCGCGGCCTGATGGAGTGCATGCCGATCCCGGGCAAGACCCCGCCGGGCCAGCATCTCGGCTCGATCCCCGGCATCGTGCCCTCGCTCATCGGAGAGATCGAGGGCTGCGCCTTCCGCGACCGCTGCCCGGTTGCGCGCGCGGGCTGCGAGCGCTTCGACGAGCTGCGCCGCGCGGACGGTCATGCCTGGCGCTGCATCATGGATGCGCAGGAGGCGCGCGGCCACGCCGCCGCCCGAGAGGAGGCCCACCAATGAGCCAGCCCGTGCTCGAGGCGCGCGACGTCACCCGCAGCTTCACCGTGGGCGGCGGCTTCTTCAAGCGCAAGACCAGCTTCAACGCCGTCAACGGCGTCGATCTCACGCTGCACCGGGGCGAGGTTCTGGGGCTCGTGGGCGAGTCGGGATGCGGCAAGTCTACCCTCGCCAACATGCTGCTCGGGCTTCTGGAGACGACGCGCGGCGAGATCCGCGTCGAGGGCGAGCCGATCCATTCGTCGCGCCAGTTCGACCGTGCCCGACGCATCCAGCCGATCTTCCAGAACCCCTATTCCTCGCTCAACCCGCGCAAGTCGATCTACGACATCGTGGCCCTGCCGCTCTATATTCACGGCATCGGCAAGCGCTCGGAATGGCGCTCGAAGGTTGCGGAGATGCTCGATCTGGTCGGGTTGTCCCGGCGCCATCTCGATGCGTATCCCAACCAGCTCTCGGGCGGCCAGCGCCAGCGCGTGGCGATCGCGCGCGCGCTCATCATGCGCCCCGACGTGATCATCTGCGACGAACCGACCTCGGCGCTCGACGTGTCGGTTCAGTCGCAGATCCTCAACCTGCTGCTCGACCTGCGCAACGAGCTCAACCTGACCTATGTTCTGATCAGCCACAATCTCGCCGTCGTCCAGCACATCGCGACGCGGGTGGCGGTGATGTATCTCGGGCGTATCGTCGAGGAGGCGCCGACGCAGCAGCTCTTCGATGCCCCGCGCCACCCCTATACGCAGGCGCTGCTCAGCTCGGTGCTGACCCCCGAGGTCGATCTCGGCATCCCCGACAACCAGCTCGGTGCGGTGTTTCCCAACCCGATGGACCCGCCCTCGGGCTGCGCCTTCCACCCGCGCTGCGCGCGCGCGATGGCGCATTGCGCCGAGCGCGCGCCGTCCCCCGTCACCGACCGTGCCGGCATGGTCGAGTGCCATCTCTACAGCGAGAACGAAGGGCGCGCGCAACGCTCCGCCTGACCCCGCCCCGATCCCCCCGAAGGAAGCCCGCCCATGTCCCGATCCGAAGCCGTTTCCGCCGCCCGTGAGCTCGTAACGGGCGGGCGCTTTGCCCGCGATCTCGCGCGCCGCGTCGCCATCCCGACCGAAAGCCCCCGCGAGGATGCGGGGCCGGATCACCTGCGCTATCTCGAGGAAGAAATGCGTCCGCTGCTCGAGGCGATGGGCTTCTCCTGCCGGGTTCTCGAGAATCCGGTGATCCCGCGCCTGCCGGTGCTGTTCGCCGAGCGCATCGAGGATGCGGCGCTGCCCACCGTGCTCACCTATGGCCATGGCGATGTGCTCTGGGGGATGCAGGGCGACTGGGACGAGGGCCTCGACCCGTGGCGGCTCGAGGCGCGTGACGGGCGCCTTTACGGGCGCGGGACGGTCGACAACAAGGGCCAGCACGCGATCAACCTCGCCGCGCTCGGCGCGGTGCTCGCCGCACGCGGCCGGCTCGGGTTCAATGTGAAGGTCATCATCGAGATGGGCGAGGAGTGCGGCTCGCAGGGGCTGCGCGAGATCGCCGAGGCGCATCGGGACCTGCTCGCCGCGGATGTGCTGATCGCCTCGGATGGCCCGCGCGTCGGCGCGGAGCGGCCGACGATCTTCCTCGGCGCGCGGGGCTCGAAGAACTTCCATCTGCGCTGCGATGCGCGCGCGGGGGCACATCACTCGGGCAACTGGGGCGGGTTGCTGCGCAATCCCGGCATCCGGCTCGCCCATGCCATCGCAAGCCTGACCGATGCGAATGGCCGCATCCGCATCGCGGCTTGGCGCCCGCGCGAGGTGCCCGGCAATGTGCGCGCCCTGCTCGACGAGGTCACCTTCGAGCACGGCCCCGACGCGCCCGAGACGGATCCGGGCTGGGGCGAGCCGGGGCTCGAGGGGCCGCATCAGGTGCTCGGCTTCTCGAGCTTCGACGTGCTCGCCTTTCATTGCGGCCGCCCCGAAGCGCCGGTGAACGCCGTGCCCGCAAGCGCCAGCGCGACCTGCCAGCTGCGCTATGTCGTGGGGGTGGACGGGGAAGGCATCCTGCCCGCGCTGCGTGCGCATCTCGACGCGGAAGGATTCGCGGATATCGAGATCGAGCCGATGAAGCGCGGCTTTTTCGATGCCACGCGCACCGATCCCGACAATCCCTGGGTCGCCGCCGCGCGCGCCTCGCTGGAGGAGACGACGGGCAAGGCCCCGGCGATCCTGCCCAATCTTGGCGGCTCGCTGCCCAACGAGGTCTTCGCCGAGGTGCTCGGCATGCCCACGGTCTGGGTGCCGCATTCGCACCCGGCCTGCGCGCAGCATGCCCCCAACGAGCACATGCTCGAATCCGTCGCCGAGGAGGGGCTCGCGATCATGGCGGGGCTGTTCTGGGATATCGGGGAGAATGCGCCGCGCTGAGCCCGCGGCGCCGGGTCATGTCCCGGGCGGCGTCTCCACCGCCGCGCGCAGCCCGTCGGTAATCTCGGCGAGCAGGGCCGCATCCTCGCATTCGGCCATGATCCGCAGCAGTGGTTCGGTGCCCGATTTGCGGATCAGCAGCCGCCCGCCATCGCCGAGCCGCCGCTCGGCCGCCGCGATCGCCTCGGTAACGGCGGGGCGCTCGAGCGGGTCGTCCTGCGGGTCATAGCGCAGATTGACCAGCCGCTGCGGCACCGGCTCGAAGCGATGCGCCAGCGCGCTCGCGGGCTCGCCAGTCTCGGCCATCGCGGCGAGAAACTGCAGCCCGGCGATGAGCCCGTCGCCCGTGGTGGCGTGATCGATCATCACGATATGGCCCGATTGCTCGCCGCCGAGTGTCCAGCCGCCCGCGCGCATCGCCTCGACGACATAGCGATCGCCCACCTTCGTGCGCTCGAGGGCGATGCCGCGCGCGGCGAGGAACCGTTCGAGCCCCAGATTGGACATCACCGTGGCGACCAGCGTGTCGCCCGCAAGCCGCCCCTGCGCCGCCCAGCGTTCGGCGAAAAGCGCCAGCAGCTGGTCGCCATCGGCGAGCCGGCCGCGCTCGTCGATGAGCATGACGCGGTCCGCGTCCCCGTCGAGGCAGATGCCCAGATCCGCGCCGTGCTCGCGCACCGCTGCCACGGCCGCGGCCGTATCCGTCGAGCCGCAGCCGAGATTGATGTTGAAGCCGTCCGGCGCCACGCCGATGGGGATGACCTCGGCGCCGAGCTCCCACAGTACCTCCGGCGCCGCGCGCCAGGCCGCGCCATGGGCGCAGTCGATCACCACCTTGAGCCCGGATAGCTGCACCCGGCGCGGCAGCGTCGTCTTGGCGTATTCCACATAGCGCCCGGCGCCGTCATCGATCCGCCGCGCGCGGCCGATATTGGCGGGCCTGGCGGGGATGATCTCGCCGGCGAGGATCGCCTCGATCTCGTCCTCGGCGGCGTCGGAGAGCTTGAAACCGTCGGGGCCGAAGAACTTGATGCCGTTGTCGTGATGCGGGTTGTGCGAGGCCGAGACCATGATCCCCAGATCGGCGCGCATCGAGCGGGTCAGATAGCCCACCGCCGGCGTCGGCACCGGGCCGAGCAGCAGCACGTTCATCCCCGTCGAGGTCAGCCCCGCCGTGAGCGCGTTCTCGAGCATGTAACCCGAACGGCGGGTGTCCTTGCCGATCACGACGCGGTGGCCGCCATCGCCGCCGCGGCGGAAATAGCGCCCCGCCGCCGCGCCGAGGCGCAGCGCCATCTCGGCCGTCATCGGGAAGCTGTTGGCGGTGCCGCGCACCCCGTCCGTGCCGAAGATCCTGCGGCTCATCGTCCCTCTCCCAGCGTTACGGCCTGCCACAGGGCCAGCGCCTGCCGGCTTTCGGCCGCGTCGTGCACGCGCAGCACCTGCGCGCCCTGCGTCACCGCCGCCAGCATCACCGCCAGCGAGCCGGGCATGCGCGGCGCGCCCCCCTCGGCGCCGCCGATGGCGCCGATGAAGCGCTTGCGCGACGCGCCCAGCAGGATCGGGCAGCCCAGCCCGTGCAACAGCGAAAGCCCGCGCAACAGCGCCAGGTTGTGCGCCACCGTCTTGCCGAAACCGATCCCCGGATCGACGAGGATGCGCGAGCGATCGATCCCCGCCGCCTCGGCATGCGCGACGCGCTCGGCCAGCATGTCATAGACATCGAGCAGCACATCGTCGTAGCGCGGATCGTCCTGCATGGTGCGTGGGGTGCCGCGCGCATGCATCACGCAGACCGGCACCTCGGCGCTCGCGCACAGGATCGCGAGGGCGGGGTCATGGCCGAGTGCGGAGACGTCGTTGACCATCCCCGCCCCCGCCTCGAGTGCCGCCGCCGCCACCGCGGCCTTGCGCGTGTCGATCGAGATCGGGCAGCGCAACCCGCCCTCGCGCAGCGCCTCGATCACCGGCGCGGTGCGCGCGATCTCGTCACGCGCGGGGACGGGATCGGCCCCGGGGCGGGTCGACTCGCCGCCGATATCGATGATGTCGGCGCCCGCCTCGGCGAGGGCGCGACCGCGCGCGCGCGCGGCCTCGGGCGCAAGGAAGGCGCCGCCATCGGAAAAGCTGTCCGGGGTCACATTGAGGATGCCCATGATCCGCGGCGCATCGAGCGGCATGCCCAGAAGATGGGCGCGCGGCTGCGTGAGCCGGGCGCGCACTCCCTCGGGCAGCTCCTGCGCGGCGATCACGCGCGGCGGCGCGTTGCGCGCCAGCACCTCGACACGGTCGAACCAGCACCAGCCCCCCGCAAGCGGCAGGGCCGTGTCGGGGCGGGCGGGATCGCTCATCGGGATCGGGCGGAAATAACGCATCACCCCAAGGCCTACGCCGCGCCCGTTCGCGTGGCAAGCCTCACGGTTCGGCTTCGACGGGGATGCGGCTGCCCGTCGGCGGCGGCGCGCTTCCCGCGATGACGAGCCGCTGCGCCGCGAGGGTCTCGGCGAGCCAGAGCGACAGCGCGACCGCGTCGCGCGGCGGCGCGACGGGCCCGTCCACCGCGTCGAGGACCAGCTTGGAGGGCGCCCAGACCACCATCTGCCGGCGCCGCATCGCCCAGTCGATCTCGGTGCGGCTCTGGACCACGACGCAGCGGCGGTCGCGCCCGGCGAGCGCCCAGGCGTTCTGCTCGATGGCGAGCAGGTCGATGCGCCGCTGCGCCGCCGCGGCCGCGCTGCGGGGCGCCGGCGCCTCGGGCATACCCACGCAGAGCACCACCGGCGCCCCTGCGGCCTCAAGCGCATCGAGCCGGGCCCCGAGCCCCGGATCCGCGATCGCCGCGTTCGACAGATGCACCACCACCGGATGCAGCGGTGCCTGCGCGCCGGAATCGCCCTCGCGCGCCGGAGTCGCGGCACGCGCGCGCGCGATCTCCACACCGAGCGCGCCGGGGCCGCGATCGAGCTTCTCGATGCGCAGGAAGACCCGCATCGCCTGCGGCGCGCGCAGGATGCTCTCGGCGATGCGTTCGGCGAGCGTTTCCAGCAGGTTCACCCGATCGCGCGCGAGCTCGGCGGCGATCGCATCGGTGATGCGGTCATAGGAAAGGATGCGGTCGACATCGTCGCCCGGCGGCGCGTCCGGAGGCGCGACCTCGACGACGACATTGAAGCACAGCCGCTGCGTCACACCGCGCTCGGCCTGGAAGGCCCCGATCTCGGCGGTGACGACATGGTCGCGCAGGCTGATGCGGTCGCGCGGATCGGCCGGGGTCGTGGCGATGGCACGCGCCTCGGGATGGGCGAAGGCGAGGCGGATATCGGTCGTCATCGCGCCATGCGCCTCCTGCTGTCCGTCACGCCGCCGCTCAGTTGCTCGAAAGCCGCGTCGGGCGGCGGTAGAAGCGATGATCGCCCAGATGCGCGGTCTCTGCAAAGGCGTTAGACCAGCTCGGCGCCACCGCGGTGGAATGGAAATGCGTGGCCCCGTCCGTGAGCGCGCGCGGCGCATCGGCGAGCATCACGTTCGCGATCCGCCCGGCGAGCGCATGGGCGCCCGTCTCGTTGATGGCCTCGGAGTTGCCGTCGCAGGCGAAGGAGAACTGGCAGCCGCCGCCGTTTTCCGTGCCCTCGTAGATGATCGCGCAGACATCGTCCGGGTATTCCGCCGCGTCCCGGCGATTGAGGATCACCTCGGCCACGGCGAACTGGCCCTCGAGCTTCTCGCCGCGCGCCTCGTGATAGAGCGCGCCGGCGAGGCATTCCCACTCCTCGCTGTCGCCCTCGGCGGGGAACTGCGCGAGCCAGTCGCGGTCATAGAGCTCGGAGGTGCCGGTGTCGTCGAGCGGCGGCTCGTTGAGCAGCGCATCGAGATGCGCCGGCGCGACGGCGCCGAGCGCCGCGCTCTCCTGGGCGATCAAGGCGCCCATCTGGGCGGAGAAATCGGCCTCCTCCGACGCGGCGCCGGGTGCGCCGCCAAGGCCGGCCGCCACGCCACAGGCTGTCAGCCAAGCTGTTGCGCGAGTCCTCAGCATTCGCTTCTCCCACTGTCTGCCCGGGGGCGTGCCCCGGGGTCGGCCACGCGCCCTACACCATCTGCGCGCGCTGGTCCAGCCGCGCGGCGGCGCGATCAACCGTCGCGCGGGCCGGGCTCCGGTGCCGCGATCACCCCGTCGGCGAGCATGCGTGCGATCTCGTCGGGGCTGCGCGCGGCGAAATCGGCGAGGATCTCGCGCGTGTGCTCGCCAAGGCGCGGCGGCGGATAGCGGTAGCGCACCGGCGTCGCGCTCAGCTTGAGCGGGCTGCCCACGAGCGCCACCGTGCCCTCGCGTGCCTGCGGATGCGCCATCTCGATGCGCATGCCGCGTGCGCGCACATGCGGGTCGTCGAAGACCTCGTCGATATTGTTGACCGGCCCGGCTGGCACTCCCGCCGCCTCCAGCGCGGCGAGCCAGTCCGCCGCGGGGCGCGCCGCCATCGCGGTCTCGATCGCGGCATCGATGGCGTCGCGATTGGCGATTCGCGCGGCGTTGGTGGCGAAGCGCGGATCGTCGGCGAGATCCGGCCGCCCCGCGATCTCGCACCAGCGGCGGAACTGCGCGTCATTGCCGACCGCGAGCACCACATGCCCGTCCGACGCGGCATAGACCCGGTAAGGCACGATATTGGGATGCGCGTTGCCGCGCCGCACCGGGCGCTCGCCGGAGACGAAGTAGTTCGTCGCCTCGTTCACGAGCCAGGAAACCTGCGTATCGAGCAGCGCGGCATCGACATGCTGGCCCTCGCCGGTGGCGTCGCGGTGGCGCAACGCGGCGAGGATGCCGATCGTGGCATAGAGCCCGGTCGTGACATCCGCGATGCCCACACCGACCTTCATCGGCGGGCCGTCGGCATCGCCGGTGATGCTCATGATGCCGCCCATGGCCTGGGCGAGGTAGTCGTAGCCCGCGCGCCGGGCATAGGGGCCGTCCTGTCCGAAGCCGGTGACCGAGCAGTAGACCAGCTCCGGGAAGCGCCCGCGCAGCGTGGCGTAGTCCAGCCCGTAGCGCGCCAGCGTTCCGGTGCGGAAATTCTCGACCAGAACGTCGCAGCTCTCGAGCAGCTCCCCGATCAGCGCACGCCCCGCCTCGGTGGTGAAATCGATCGCCACGGAGCGCTTGTTGCGGTTGGAGGAGAGGTAATAGGCGGACTCGGTCGTGGGTGCGCCGTCGCGGCCGGCGAGGAATGGCGGACCCCAGCGGCGGGTATCGTCGCCCGCGCCGGGCTTCTCGACCTTGATGACCTCGGCGCCGAGGTCGCCTAGGATCTGCGTGCAGGTCGGTGCCGCGAGAATGCGCGACATGTCGAGCACGCGGATCCCGGCCAGCGGCCCCGCGCCTTCCGCCCCCTCACCGCGCGACGCTGCCATCACGAGGCTTCCCGCACGCGGCCCTCGCGCCGCTGCGGCAGTTTCCAGCCCAGCGCCTGGCCCGCGATCAGCGTGCGCAGCACCTGCGCGGTGCCGCCGCCGATGGTGAACATGCGCACATCGCGCGCCATCCGCTCGATGGGCAGATCGCGCGAGTATCCCGCCGCGCCATGCAGCTGCAGCGCGTCATTGACGACGGCGACCGCCGATTCGGAGGCGAACAGCTTGGCCTGCGCGGCGAGGCCGGGATCGGGAAAGGCGCTGCCGCCGGGCCCGTGCGATCGTGCGGCCGCATGCAGCATGGTGCGCGCCGCGGTGACCTTCGTGGTCATGTCCGCGAGCATCCATTGAAGCCCCTGGAACTCGCCGATGGGGCGGCCGAACTGCTCGCGCCGGCGCAGGTAGTCGGTGGCCAGCTCCGTCGCTCCGGCGGCGACCCCCATCGCCACGGTGCCGGCGCCGACACGCTGGCTGTTATAGGCGTTCATCAGCTCCGCGAAACCGCGCCCGAGCCCGCCGGGCGGCATGAGGAGCCGGTCGGCGTCGAGCTCGAGCCCGTCGAATTCGAGCTCGCCCTCGGGAATGCCGCGCAGCCCCATGGTGGGCTCGCGCCGCACCATCTTCAGCCCCGCATCCGCGTCACGCAGCGCGATGAAGCCGCCGATGCCCTGCTCGGTCCCGGCGGCGTCGAAAACCCGCGCGAAGATAAGGTGCAGCCGCGACACCCCCGCCCCGGTGATCCAGTGCTTGCGCCCGTTGAGCACATAGCCGCCCGCCCGCGCGTCCGCGCGGGTGGTCATGGCGGTGGCATCGCTGCCGGCCTCGGGCTCGGTGATGCAGATGGCGGGCTTGTCGCCGGCGAGGACGAGCTCGGCCGCGAGCCGGCGCTGGGCCTCGGTGCCGTAGTGCATGATCGCCGAGATCGCGCCCATGTTGGCCTCGACGACGATGCGCGCGGTGACGGTGCAGACCTTTGCCATCTCCTCGATCACCAGCGCCGCCTCGAGGAAGGACCGCCCCGCCCCGCCGAGTTCGCGCGGGATCGTCATGCCCATGAAGCCCGCCTGCGCGAGCGCGCGGACATTGTCCCAGGGATAGTCCTCGCTGCGATCGATTTCGGCAGCGCGCGGGGCGATCGTCTCGCGCGCGAGGGCGGCGGCGGCGCGGCGAAGCTGCTCCTCCGAATCGCTCAAACCGATGCTCATGGCGCCCTCCCAAGCCGCGACCTGCCACCCGCTTCTACGCCCGGCGCGCGGCGGCTGCAATGCACCGGGGCCGCGCCCGACCGACGCGGCGCATCCGATCCGGGTTAGCTGCGGGACGGGGGTGCGGCCTCGCCCCTGGCGGCGTCGCCGGCCCCGGTGCCCTTCGTGGCCTTGTCCGTCGCCTCGGCGCCATTCTCTTGCGTGTCGGCGTCGCCCGCGGCCGTGTCCGGCCCGGAGCCTGCGGGGTCGGCCTCTTCCCCCGACGCGCGTGTCTTGCCTGCGTCCGTCGCCGCGCCATCGGGGCGCTTCGCCGGCTCGGCGTCGCCGCCGGCGGCCGCCGCACCGGCGCCC
>SLQD01000007.1 GCA_007131685.1 Paracoccaceae bacterium
CCATCCCGAGCCGCGGCGCCCAGCGCGCCGGCACGCCGAGGCGTGCGACGAGCTTGCCGCAGATGATCCAGGCGGCGGCGAGAATCACCGGCAGTTCGATCAGCACCGCCGCCACCGGCCCGACGAGCGGCTCCAGCATGAGCGCCCTGACCCCGCCGAGCACCGCGCCCAGCGCAAACACCGCCGCGACATAGGCCAGCCCTGCCCCGAGCGCGCGCATCACCGCCTCAGAACGGGCATGGCGCGGTGAAGGTGACGAACCGCCCGCCATCGGGATGGCGGAGCCGCAGCCGCTCGGCATGCAGCATCAGCCTTGGATGGTCGGCGGTGGTCTCGGGCGCGTAGAGCGCATCGCCGAGGATCGGATGGCCGAGCGCGAGCATGTGCACGCGCAGCTGATGGCTGCGCCCCGTCACAGGCGTCAGCGCGATCCGCGTGGCGCCGTCCTCGGCCCCGATCGCCTCCCAGCCGGTCTGCGCTGCGCGGCCGCGCTCATGGCAGACCTTCTGGCGCGGGCGGTTCTCCATGTCGGTGGCGATCGGCAGATCGACGGTGCCGGCGCCCTCGAGCCGCCCCGCGACGTGGGCGATATAGCTCTTCTCGGTGCGCCGCTGCTCGAACTGGCGCGACAGGTGGCGCTGCGCGCGCGGCGTGACGGCGAAGATGATGACACCCGAGGTGTCGCGGTCGAGCCGATGCACCAGCAGCGCCTCGGGAAACGCCCCGCGCACCCGCGCCATCAGGCAATCCTCGAGCCCCGGCAGCTTGCCGGGCACGCTCAGAAGCCCCGCCGGCTTGTCGACGACGAGGATCTCGTGATCGTGATGCAACACCGAAAGCGGCGTATCGGGCGGGTCGTAACGATCCATCCGCCGCAGTTACGCCGCGATCGGCCGGGATGCAAACTCACACGAGCGCCAGAACCGCCCCGTAGAGGACAAAGCAGACCCCCATCACCCGCCGGAACCAGACATTGAGCACCGCCCCGAGCGCGAGCCGGCCCAGCCACGCCCCGAGCGCCGTATAGGCCGAATAGGACAGCGCCGTTATGCTCAGCGCGGTCGGCATGATCATCCACATCTGCGTGCTGATCGGGCGATGCGGCTCGACGAAAAGCGAAAAGGCGGCGAGGTAGCCCGCAACGGACTTGGCGTTGAAGGTAGCGATCAGGAAGGCGCGCCCGAAGATCGAGCCCGCGCCTTCGGCCATGCGCACCGGCCGCGCCGCGAGCCAGATCGTGCGCAGCCCAAGCCCGATCAGCACCGCCGCTCCCGCCAGCCGCAGCGCCGCCGCAAGCTCCGGCGCGCCCTGCAGCACGGCGCCGACCCCGGCCGACGCGCCGCTCAGGAACAGGGTCGCCTGCACGAGGATCGCGGCCACCCCCCACCATGCGCGGCGAAAGCCGTGGCGCATACCGTTATCGATGCAGTTGGCATGGTTCGGGCCGGGCGTGACGACGAACACGACCCAGAAGCCCGCGAAGGCGGCCCAGCCCGAAAGGCTCATCCGCCGGCCGGCCGCGCGAAACTCATCTTGTAGCCCGCGAGCTTCTCCGAGGGCCCGATCCAGGCATAGGCCAGAAGCGAGGGCTCACGGTCGGAGGTGGTGATGCGGTGCTCGTGGCCGGGCGGGTTGAAGATCAGCGAGCCGGGCGCGTAGACCCCCTGATGATTCTCCGACACCGCGCCCGACAGGCACACATAGCTTTCGGTGATCGCGTCGTGGGCGTGGGTGGGATAGACGCAGCCCGGCGCGAAGAGCACCAGCCCGAGGATGACCTCGTGGGTGTGCACCGGCCCGGTCGGCCCGGCGAGCTCGGCATAGGCATACTTGCGCGCCAGCCCCGGCGGCATCCTGGCATATCCGTATTGCCAGTTGAGCACGCCGCGCAGCGCGATCAGGCAATGGATCAGCGGCGCATGCCGCCCCGCGAGCCCCTCGTCGAGCGCGCGGCGCAGATGCGCGGTGGCGGGCTTGGCGGCGGGCTCGGGAAAGACGAGCGGCGTATCGGCGCGCAGCACCCGGCCGATGGCCTCGCGCACGGCGCGCTGATGGGCGCGGATACGGTCGCTGCCGCCGGAGGGCAGGAAACGATAGAGCTCGTAATACTCGCGCAGCAGGTAGCGCCAGTCCGGTGCCTCGGCGAGCCGCGTCGGCGTCATGCGCGCCCCGCGAAGGTCTCATCCAGGATCGCCTGCAGCGCCTCGGCATCGGCGGATGTGAAGGCGGCGGGGCGGTCGCTGTCGATATCGAGCACCGCGATCAGCGTGCCCGCCGCGTCGCGCACCGGCAGCACCAGTTCCGAGCGCGTGGAGCTCGAGCAGGCGATATGGCCCGGGAAGACGTCGACATCCTCGACGATCTGGGCCTGGCCGCTGCGCGCGCAGGCGCCGCAGACGCCGCGCTCGAACGGTATCTGCAGGCAGCCATGCCCGCCCTGGTAGGGGCCGATCCTGAGCACCCCCGGCGCGGTGACGCGGTAGAACCCGGTCCAGTCGAAGCGCGGATCCGAATGATGAAGCTCGCAGGCAAGGGTCGCCATCAGGGCGATGCTGTCGGTCTCGCCCTCGGTCAGCGCGGCGATGCGCGCGGCGAGGGCGGGGTAGTCGGTCATGGGTCTTCTCCTCGACCGGGCCCGCGGATCGGCGGGCCGAGACTCACGAAACGGTAACCTTCAATGACTAGCCTCACAATAGACGCTTGGAGGACGCCCATGCAGATCACGACACGAACGAACGGCGACACGCTCGTGGTGCAGGTGCACGAGTCCCGCATCGACGCCGCCGTCGCCATACAGTTCAAGGACACCATGCGCGGCCTCATCGAGGCGGCGCCGGCGCGGCTGGTGCTGGATCTGTCGCGGGTCGAATTCATCGACAGCAGCGGCCTCGGCGCCATCGTGGCGGTGATGAAGCTGCTCGCCCCGGATCGCAGCCTCGAGCTAGCAGGGCTCACCCCGGCGGTGGCGAAAGTGTTCCGGCTGACCCACATGAACCGCGTCTTCACGATCCATGAAAACCCACCGCAAGCACGCTGCCCATCGGCGGGATGAGCGGGATCATGCGCGATCAACGGCCCGAGCGCCCACCTGATTTCGAGCGGAACTTTCCCGGCTGCCCCATCGAGGTACGCCGCGCCCTGAGCGCGCTGCGGCGCTCCCTGACCCAGGCGGCATTCGATCCTTGCGATATCTCGAATGCCGAGATCGTGCTCGCCGAAGTCCTCAACAATGTCGTCGAGCACAGCTATGGCGGCACCTCCGGCCCCGTCGACCTGCAGGTCTGGCTCGATCGGGATGGCGCGCGCTTCCTCGTCGCCGATGCCGGCACCCCCTTGCCGGGGGGGCGGCCCCCGCCCGCGCACGCAGGGGTTCCGTGCGCCGAGCCGGCCGCACTGCCCGAGGGCGGCTTCGGCTGGCAGCTGATCCGCGGCCTCGCCGAGGAGATCGACTATGTCAGCTACCCTGAGCGCAACCGGCTGCGCGGCCGCATCCGCCGGCGGCACCGGCCCGCACCGCCCTGACCCTTCTCAGTTCAGCTGCACCTGCAGCGGGTAATACCCGTCCTCGAAATCGCCGAACAGGTCAGCCAGGTCCGGGTGATCCACGGGCTCGCCGGTCTCGTCGGGAAGCAGGTTCTGCTCCGAGACATAGGCGACATAGTAGCTCTGCTCGTTCTCGGCCAGCAGGTGATAGAAGGGCTGATCCTTCGCCGGACGGCTGTCCTCGGGGATCGCCTCGTACCACTCATCGGTGTTGGAGAACATCGCATCGACATCGAACACCACGCCGCGGAACGGATGCTTGCGATGGCGCACGACTTGGCCGAGGTGGAATTTCGCTCGCGTCTTAATCATTTCGCCCACTCCTGAACGCCTACCTAGTCCGCCGCGGGGGCAAATGTCCATGGCACGCGACGGATTCGCGCACGGCCTCGTGACCTGGGATGCCGGTTTCGGATTTTCCGACGGCCCCGTTTGCGTTATGCTCGTGCAAAACTGACAGAAGATCAGAGGCAGAGATGAGCAGGTATCTGATGGCGGCGCTTCTGGCGCTGATCGTTGCGTCGTGTGGCCGCAGCTACACCGCCCCCGACAATCTCGACAATGCGTGCCGGCTCGTCCAGGAACGGCCGCAATATCTCAGCGCCATGCAGGCGACCGAGCAGAAATGGGGCGTGCCGATCCACGTCCAGATGGCGACGATCCACCAGGAGAGCAGCTTCATCGGCGACGCCAAGACCCCGCGGCGCTGGTTCCTGGGGATCATTCCGCGCGGTCGGATCTCGACGGCCTACGGTTACGCCCAGGCGCTCGACGGGACGTGGGACGAATACCAGCAGGAAACGGGCAACCGTTTCGCGCGGCGTACCCGGATCGACGACGCAACGGATTTCATGGGCTGGTACATGAACCATACCGAGCGGCGCAACGGCATCCCCAAGAGCGACGCGCGGCGCCAGTATCTCGCCTATCACGAGGGTCATGCCGGCTATCGCCGGGGCAGCTACAACCAGAAGCCCTGGCTGCTCAATGTCGCTAACCGGGTCGATAGCCGTGCCGAGCGGTATCGCGGGCAGCTGGCGACCTGCTCGGCGCTGCGCTGAAGCTCAGCGCCGCCGGTCGCGCTGGCGCGATTCGACCTCGTGGCCGATACGGAACAGCCGCGAGGCGATCGACACGCCGGTCTCGAATTCGTCGAGCACCACGGTGGTCGTCTGGCCGCCATCATCGGTGATAACCCATTGCCGCAGCTCGATGGGATCGGCCGTGAAGACCATCTCGATGGTGCCGTATTCGGGGTTCGCGGGATCCTGAGCGAGCACGACAGTGCGATCGTCGTCATGGGTGTGATCGACGACCATGTTGCTTCGCGTGAGGTCGACTTCGGGGGCGAGGATCAGGTTGAGGGGGGTGCGGCTGAGGGGGTAGCTCTGGGGGCCCTGGTTGGATTTGCGGTCGAAGACGGCGACGGTGCCGCCGCCGGCGACGACGAGGTTGTCGTCGGGGGGGTCGTATTCGAAGCGCACGCGGCCGGGGCGGTGGATGTAGAGCTGGCCGGTGGAGATGCTGCCATCGGCGTTCACCTGGCTGAAGGTGGCCTCCGCGGTGCTGAAATCATTGAAATAATCCGACAACGCGTCGAGCGGGATCGGCTCGGCGGCGGCCGGGGCGATCATCGCCGCGAGGGCGAGCGGGGCGAGGAGGCTGCGTGTCATCATGGGAGAGAGATAGTCGCTCGCGCGCGCGAATGCAGCGGGGGATCGCATCACAAGGCGGCGAGCCGCCGATGCCGGCGCCCGCCGGCCCGG
>SLQD01000244.1 GCA_007131685.1 Paracoccaceae bacterium
GATTCAACGCCAGATATTCGGGGGATTTCTGCTCCTTCTTCGAGAAATCCACGATCCGGATATCATAGGGCCTTCCAACCTCTTCCAGAAGGACATGAATTCCGATGGAGCAGGTTTTCGCAGCGTAGCACAGCGTCGTCATGAAGTCCCCCCGGTGCGCTTCGGATCGCGCGTTGCAAGACGTTTATACCCGACCCCTCGCAAGTCGAGTTTCCACGGGGCTCACGATTGCGCGATTCCCGCCCCGGGTCAAGGTTACGGGTCAGATTTTCGATGTCCGGTGATGTCCGGTTTCCCTTTTCGGATCGAGCGGAATCACCCCTGATACGCCATATTTTTTCCGGCCCCGGGGTCGATCTCAATCAGCCGACATTGCATTTCAAAATACATGATGTGTGATATGAGCCTAAATCATATCAACCCGGACACCACTTCCCTCGAACAGTAGCTGGCCGCATACATCATTCGGACCTTCACAGACGACCGAGCGCAGAGCGTGCTGCGCGGGATCGGCGCTCCCGATTCCTTTCGGCGATGCTGCGGCGGCCCTCCCGCTCCATGCGTCACTCCGTATCACGGGCGGATCAGCCGCTGCCGGGGGCGCCCGATTGGTGGGCGCTGTCAACATACATGTCCACGCCGGTGTCGATGACGAAGGCCATGTCTATCTCCTGCACGCTGCAATACACATGCTTGCGGATGCCCTGGTAGAAGATCATGCCATGCATCAGCCAGACATTCTCGAGCTCGGTATCTGTCACCGGCGTGCTGTCATCCCGGCCGAGTTCGGCGCGGATCTCCTCGCAGATCGGGATCAGCAGCGATCGGCGCACCCGCTCGATGTAGCGCTGGTTGATGTCGAGGCCCTTGAGCGCAGCGAAGAAGAAGATGCGCATCCAGCGGCGATTGAAGATCGTCGCTGTGTAGGAGTGGTAGAACGTCTTGAGACGCGCGCGCATCGGCACGCTGCGGTCGCGCAGCATGTCGACCCATTCATCCTGCCACTGATCGATATAGACCTTGTGGTAGACCTCGTTGATCAGGTCCTCCTTGGAGGCGAAATAGCGGTAGATCAGCGGCTGCGTGATGCCGAGCTGGCGGGCGAGTTCGCGCGTTCCGGCTTCGAAACCTTCCTCGGAGAAGAATTCCGTCGCTTTCTCGATGAGGGCGCTCTTGCGTTCCTCGGGGGACATGCGCTTGGCCGTGCGATGCGGCGGCGCGTTGCGCGTGCCCGGGGAATTGTCAGACACCGGAAATCTGCCTCCTGCTCGTCATAATCCGTCGCCGCTCCTCAGAGTTCCTGCCAGCCATATCCGAGCTTGAGCCGGTGCGAAACCTGCACCGCTTCGGTCAGGGAGTCCTCGACGAAGCATCCGTCGCGCGCCGCCTCGACGAGCCGCAGGACCGTCGCATCCTCGGCGTCGCTGTCGATCTCGATGTCGAGAAGGAAGCCCCGCGTGGCCGCGCGGTGCGGGGCGCCCGGAGTGACCCGGCGCTCCCATTCGGCGCGCGCGGCGACGCGCAACTCCTCGATGGGCACCTCGAAATGCGCGGCCATCATGCGGATATTGGTCATCAGGCACCCTGCAAGCCCGGCGACGATATAGGCAAGCGGCGGCGGCGCGCTCGAGTCTCCGCCGAGCCCGGGGGGCTCGTCCGTCGCCAGCTGCCAGCTCTCCCCCATCTGCGGCCAGTGCACCGTGATATCGTTGCGCATCCGCCCCGCAGACACGGCCTGTGCCTCAAAGACGACATCGTGGCTGCGTTCGCGTCCCATTCGCTCACCCTTGCCTTCGCGATCCGATCACGTTTATCCCTTTATCGAGCGATAAATTCAAGGGCGATGCAGCCGAGACAAGGGGAGGACCCGCCATGCCGATGCCGGTCGATCGAAAGGCGATCTATACTGCCGCCGAGAAGCTCTCGAACTGGGGCCGCTGGGGCCCGGATGACGAGCTCGGCACGCTCAACCTCGTCACCAGCCAGGACGTGATCGATGCCGCGGGTCTGATCCGCAAGGGCCGGACCTTCGCGCTCGGCCTCGCGCTCGACGAGAAGATCCAGTCCGGGCTGTTCGGCGGGCGCTGGAACCCGATTCACACCATGCTCGCCACCGGCACCGACGCCGCCGCCGGCAACCAGGACGAGGGCGATGCCTTCCTGCGCTATGCCGATGATGCGATCAACCTGCCCTGCCAGTGCTCGACGCAATGGGACGCGCTCGCGCATATCTTCCTCGACGACAAGATGTGGAACGGCTACCCGGCAACGCTCGTCGATGCGCGCGGCGCGCGAAGGAACGGCATCGAGCAGTACCGCGACAAATGCGTCGGCCGTGGGGTGTTGCTCGATGTGGCGCGCTACAAGGGGGTCGCGGCGCTCGAGGAGGGCTACCCGATCAGCAATGCCGATCTCGACGCGACCGCCGCGGCACAGGGCGTCGAAATCCGGCGCGGCGATTTCGTCATCGTGCGCACCGGTCAGCAGGAGGCGTGCCTGGAATCCGGCGACTGGGGCGAGTACGCGGGCGGCGATGCGCCGGGCCTCGCCTTCGAGACCTGCTACTGGATCCGCGAGAAGGACATCGCCGCGATCTGCGCCGACACCTGGGGCTGCGAGGTGCGCCCCAACGAAACCGGCGAGGCCAACCAGCCCTGGCACTGGGTGGTGATCCCCGCGATCGGCATCGCGATGGGCGAGATCTACTATGTCAAGGAGCTGGCCGAGGATTGCGCGGCCGACGGCGTCTACGAGTTCTTCTTCTGCGCGCCGCCGCTGCACCTGCCGGGCGGCTGCGGATCGCCGGCCAATCCGCAGGCGATCAAGTGAGGCGCACGCTCTGGGGGCGCGCCAGCTCGGTCAATGTCCAGAAGGTGCTCTGGACGCTCGACGAGCTGGCGCTCGATTGTGCGCGCATCGATGCGGGCGGGCGCCACGGGCGCGTGGATACGGACGAGTTCGCCCGCCTCAATCCCAATCGCCGCGTGCCGGTGCTCGACGAGGACGGCTTCGTTCTGTGGGAGTCGCATGCGATCATGCGCCATCTCGCGGCAGGCGCCGGCGGGCCGGGCAGCGGCCAGCCGCGGCTGCGCGCCCGCGCCGATCAGTGGATGGAGTTCACCGTCACCACGCTGCAACCACCTTTCCTCGCCCTGTTCTGGCAATTGGTCCGGCTGCCCGAGGCGCGGCGCGATCCCGGCGTGTTGCGCGCCCGGCGCCCGGAGCTCGACGCGGCGCTCGGCGTGCTCGACGACCGGCTCGCGACGACGACCTGGCTCGCGGGCGACGATTTCACCCTCGCCGACATCGCGGCGGGCAGCCTGATGCACAGGATCACCGATCTGGGCCTCGCCGATACCGGCCTCGAAGCGCTGCATCGCTGGCACCGTGCGCTCGGCGCGCGGCCGGGCTACCGGGCCCATGTCGCAACCTCCTACGAGGAGTTGCGGCGCGCCTGAGCCGCGAGCGTGCCGTCGGCAGGCACCACCGCGGTACTGCGCAGGATGACATCCATGTTGGGATTGTCGCGACCGTCGGGATCGGGGCCGCCGGGCGGGGCCTCGAAGATCATCTCCCCCAGCCGGCGCGCGGTCAGATGGGCGCGCTCGGCCTCGGGCCACCGCTCGGCGGAATAGGCGGCGAGCGCCTCGGGCACCGTTGCCGCATCGAGGTGGCGCGCCAGCGCCGCGGCATCGCAGGCGGCCTTGGTCACCCCCATCCCCACATGGGGGCGCGCCACGCAGGCCGCATCACCCGCAAGCGCGACGCGGCCCGATGCCAGGGTCGGTGCGAGATGGTCGTAGATCGGCGTGAAGAAGGGCGGCTCGGAGCGCTCGAGGATCTCGAGAAACTGCGGCGGCAGGCTCCGCCCGGCCAGCGCCCGCATCCGCGCGATCACCTCGCCGCGCACGCGCGGCGGCGGGATCGAGACCGGATGATGCACGCCTTCGCCATCGGTGAGCATGTCGTCCAGATCGGCCTGCGCGACAGGCACATACCACACGAAATTGTAGCGCCGGTGGCCCTCGCGCAAGTCGTTGCCCGCCCCGGCGATGGGGTAACCGACGATCTGCGTGCCCGTCGGCATGAACATCGCGAACTGGCCGAACAGGTCGCGGCGCACCTCCTGCGACAGGTCCGACTCGCACGCCAGCGCCCGCCACACGACATAGCCCGAGTAGCGCGGCACGACCTGCGGCAGCATCTGCGCGCGGATCGCCGAGCGGAACCCGTCCGCCGCCACCACGAGATCGCCGCGCAGGGGCGGCGCATCCCCGCGGTGCACCTCGACCGCGTCGCCGCGCTCGGCGTAGCCTGTCACGGTGACGCCCGCCCGGTAGCTGCCCTCGGGCATGAGCGCGCGCAGCAGGGAATGCACCCGATCCCAGGAGGTGACGGTCTGCGGCAGGGCGCGGCGCGCGCATGTCGCACCGGCGCGGTCGAACGCGACGCGATGCGTGACCTGGACACCGAGATCGCGCGTCGTCGCGCCCGCCTCGACGAGCAGCGCGTTGAGCAAGTCGTGCGTCACGATCCCGGCGCCGCGCCCGGACAGCTCGACGGGGGTTCGCTCGAGCACCGTGGCCTGCCAGCCTGCCCGGCGCAGCATCGCCGCCGTGAACAGCCCCCCTATCGAGCCGCCGCAGATGATCGCGTGCCCGGCCATATCTTCTCCCTGTCTGCGCCCCGAAGGGATTCGCGACCGTCGAATCTATCGTTCCATGAATTGTCTCCTGCAAGGACGCGATCTTGAGCGTCGCGCAGGAGGCCTCGCCGCTGTGCTGGACCATTCCGCGGCGGCGTTGACGCCAGCGCGCGCGCCCTCGCGCATCCGCCTGCGGCTATGTCGCCGCCCCTGACCGGGCAACCGGCAGACCTCGGCGCATGCACGACGACGCGGCGCGGCGACGACACAGGACCTCGACGATACCGGCGCCGCTTCTGCGCCGCGGGGAGCGACCAATCCATCCCTGCCCTCATGCAACGCCGGCCCGCCGCCGCGTCCCGGCCCGGTTCAGGCGCGCGTGCCGCGCGGCGGGTAGTTGTTTTCCATCGCGAAGCTGATCTTGCCCGGCAGGCTGGCGATGTCGGGACGCGCGAACGGCATGCTCGCGACATTGATGAGATACAGCGCCCCCCTCGGATCGACCAGAAACAGCCCAGGCTCGCAGAACACCGGCGTCTCGGCGTCCTTGATCGACTCGCTCAGATAGAGACCCCAGGCGCGCGCCTGCGCCTCGCTCAGCCCGTAGCCAACCAC
>SLQD01000257.1 GCA_007131685.1 Paracoccaceae bacterium
ATCACGGAGAACCGAGATGAACCGTCTCGATGAAAAGATCGCCGTCATAACCGGCGGAACCCAGGGCCTCGGCGCCGCCATCGCCCGGCGCTTCGCCGCGGCGGGCGCGGCGGGGCTCGTGATCTGCGGGCGCAGCGCTGCGAAGGGCGAGGGTGTCGCCGCGGCGATCACCGCGGAGGCCGGCGTCCCGGTGCGCTTCGTGGCGGCCGACCTCGCCGAGATCGTCGATTGCCGCGCCGTGATCGCGACGGCCGAGCGGGAATTCGGCCGCCTCGATATCCTCGTCAACGCCGCCGGGCTGACCGATCGCGGCACCCTGCTCGACACCACGCCCGAGCTCTTCGAGCAAATCTTCGCGGTCAACACCCGAGCGCCGTTCTTCCTGATGCAGGACGCCGCGAAGCTGATGATCCGCAACGGGATCGCGGGCGCGATCGTCAATATCGGCTCGATCTCGGGGCGCGCCGGTCAGCCCTTCATCGCGCCCTACTGCGCCGCGAAGGGCGCGCTCGCGACGCTCACGCGCAACTCGGCCTATGCGCTGCTGCGCAACCGCATCCGCGTCAACCAGCTCGATATCGGCTGGATGGCGTCGGACGGCGAGGACCGCATCCAGCGAGAGTATCACGGCGCAGCGCCGGGCTGGCAGGCGGCGGCGGGCGATGCGCAGCCCTTCGGCCGCCTCATCGACCCCGCCGAGGTGGCGCGCGCGGTCAATTTCCTTGCCAGCGATGACAGCGGGCTGATGACGGGCGCGGTGATCGAATTCGACCAGTCCGTGCCGGGCGGCTACTCGTTCGCTCCGCCGACGCCCGACGCGCCGCTTGCGCCGTGAGCGTCACGGCGCCTGGGTGACGGTGGGGATGCGCGGGGTGATGCGGTCTTCCTGAAGCCGCGCCGCAAGGCCCACCGTGAGCGCCTGCACGAGGCACATCGGCGCGGCCAGCGAGCGCGAGAAGGCATGGTCGTGCTCGGGCACCGAAAAGAGAACCGAGGACGCGCGCGCCACCGGCGACAGCGTCGAGTCCGTGATCGCGACGACCGGCGCACCGCGCGCCGCGGCCGCTTGCGCCACGGTCACGACCTCCTCGGCATAATGGCGAAACGACACCGCCACCAGCAGATCGCGCGGGCCGATGAGCCGCGCCATATGCGTCGCGAGGCCACCGCTGGCATCCAGCAGAACCGCGCGCCGGCCGAGCATGGTGAGCACGTAGCGCAGGAACTCGACGACCGGGGCCGAGCGCAGCTGGCCGATGAGATACACGGTATCGGCGCGTTCGATCATGCGCACGGCGCGGTGAAGATCGGCCTCGGGGATCCGTTCGACAAGGTCGTGCAGGGCGGCGATGTCGCGCACGACGAGCTCGCGCAGCAGCCCCTGTTCGCTCTTCTCCTCGGAGGCATCGAGACCGTTCCCGAGCGCCTGGATGCGCGCTGCGTATCCGGGCGCGGCGTTGGAGAGGCGCTCGTGGAAGATGCCCTGCAACTCCTTGAACCCCTTGTAGCCCAGCGTCTGCGCGAAACGCACGAAGCTCGATGCATGGATGCCGCATCTGTTGGCGAGGGCGTTGACGGACATCATCGCCACGTCGTTGGGGTTTTGCGTGATGAACACGGCGATCTTCTGGGATGTCCGGCTCATGGCGTCGAACCGTTCATGGATCAGACGGACGAGGGCATCGTGATCGCCGGGCGGGGTCTGCGGCATCTTCGGCTTCCGGAACGGGTTGCGCGGCGTCAGCAACAAATATTGCTAACATCCCGCAATACGAAACGCCAGCTGTGAGCGCCCGGAACGCCGCGCGCCCGCATCCCCGGTGGCGGCGCCGGTTCGTCCCGCTCGCGGCGCCGTCGGCCGAGGCCGCCGCTGCGTGGCGGGGATCAGAGCAGCGTGAAGACACGCGCCGGCCCGCCCGAGCCGCCCGCATGCTTGGGTGCGCCGACCACGAGCACCGCCCCCGCCTCGGGCACCTCGTCCAGCCCGGCGAGGCATTCGATGCCCCAGCGCCCGGACCCGAGCCAGTCGTAATGGGTGGCGAAATCGGCCGAGGGGCCGTGATCGAGCGACAGCGTGTCCACCGCCATGCCCGCGATATCGTTCGCCTCGCGCAGCATCGCGGATGCTTCCGGGTGAAAGCCCGGAAAATGCATCACCCCGTCATCGTCGGCGTTGCGGAACATCGTGCCGCCGACATGGCGCGCCCAGCCCGAATTCATCGCCACGCAGGCCCCGCGCGGCAGGTCGCCGTGACGCTCCTGCCAGGCGGCGATGTCGTCGGGGGTGAGCTGGGCGTCGGGGTCGGCCTCGGCCTTCTCGCGGATGTCGATCACGGCGAGCGGCACGATGAGCCGGTCGACCGGGATCTGGTCGACACTGTCGCCGTCCTCGGAGAAATGCAGCGGCGCGTCGATATGGGTGCCGGTGTGTTCGTGCACACGGATGTCGAAGGCGTTGAAGCCGTCCTCGGCGAAGCTCACGACGCGGTCGAGGAAGAATTGCTGATCGCCGAAGAAGGTCGGGAAGTCCTCGGTCAGGGTGTGCGTCATGTCCACCATGCCGCCGCCCGTCTGGGCGCGCGCGGGAGCCGGGGCGAGCCCCGCGCCGAGCGCGGCGGCGGCACCGGCCCCGGCCGAGGCGCGGAAGAAATCGCGCCGGCTGAGCATCCGGCGCTTGACGTCATCGATAACGCAGGCATCGCACATTGTCTTCCTCCCTGGTTGCCGGGGCAGTATGAAGCGGCGCCGCGCCCGGTCAAGCTCAGCGCAGCAGCGTGACGAGTCCCGTCGACAGGACCGGCACCGCCGCGATCAGCGCAAGCCCCGCGAGCGCGGTGAGCACGAACAGCAGCGCCCCGCGCGCGACCCGCTCGATCGGCAGCCGCGTGACATTGGCCGCGACATAGAGATTGATCCCCACCGGCGGCGTGAACAGCCCGATGGCGAGGTTGATCATCACCACCACACCGAACCAGACCGGGTCCCACTCCAGCGCGCGCACCACCGGCAGGATGATCGGCAGCGAGATGAACATCACCGTGACCGCGTCCATGAACATCCCCGCGATCAGCAGGATGAGCATGATCACGAGCAGGATCACCCATTCCTCGTCGCTCAGCCCCAGGAGCGCGCCGGAATAGCTCGCAACGAGCCCGTCCACCGTCACGACCCAGCCGAACAGGCTCGCATAGGCCACCACGAGCATGACCACGGCCGAGGAGGCGCTGGCATTGACGAGCGCGTCGTAGAGCCCGCGCAGCGTCAGCGTACGATAGGCCAGCGCGCCCACCGCGAGCGCATAGACGGACGCGACGAGGGCCGCCTCGGTGGGGGTGAAGATTCCCGAATAGATCCCGCCGAGGATCACCACCGGCGTCATCAGCCCCCAGAAGGACTCGCGGAAGGACTGCCACAGCCGGGCGCGATAGGGCAGCCCCGCATACGGGTCGGGCATCATCGCCTCGAGGCTCGGCGCGTCGGCCGCCCGGCCGCGGCGCGCGAAGGGCAGGGTGGCGAGCATGATCAGCCCCATCACGATGCCGGGGATGATCGCGGCGATGAAGAGCCGCGAGATCGAGGTCTCGGCGATCACCCCGTAGATCACCAGTCCGATCGAGGGCGGGATCACGATCGACATCGCCGCCCCCGCGCAGACGAGCCCCGCCGCGAAGGCGCGCGGATAGCCGTCGGTTTCCATGCCGCGAATGATCATCGGCCCGATCGCCGCCACCGAGGCCGGCCCCGACCCCGAAACCGCCCCCCAGAACAGGCACACCACCGTGCCCACCACCCCCATGCCGCCGGGCAGCCCCCCCACGAGCACCCGAAAGAAGCGGATCATCCGCTCCGCGATACCGAGCGCGCCCATCAGCGTGCCCGCGAGGATGAAGAACGGGATCGCGAGAAGCGAGTAGCGCGCGATGCCGGTGACGATCAGATCGCCCACGAGCCCGAGCCCGAACCCCATCTGCCACATCGCCCAAAGCGCCGAGAGCCCCAGCGCGAACGCCACCGGCACGCGCAGCGCCATCAGCAGGAAGAAGCCGATGATCATCTGCGTGCCCGCGGCGAGCTCAAACATGCGGGGTGTCCCCCGCGTCTCGGTGGCGCAGCGCCTCGACGGCGTGCTGCAGGTAGCGGATGATCACCAGCGCGAAGCCGAAGGGCACGCCGACCGTGTAATACCAGCCCGGCAGCCCCAGCCCGTAGGAGCGCACGCCGCTGGCGATCTGGTTGCTCACCACGATGGCGGTGTAATAGGCCGACAGCACCAGCAGCAGCACCGACAGCGCCGTGCTCAGCAGGATGAGCGGCGTGCGCAGCCCGCGGGGCAGCGAGTCGAGCACCAGCGTCACCGCAAGATGCTCGCCGCGCCGCGCCGCGATTGCCGCGCCGAACACGGTCAGCAGCAGGAAGCCGTTGGTCAGCAGCTCCTCGGTGGCGGCGAAGGAATAGTTGGTGCCGTAGCGGACCACGACATTCGCAAAGCCCACCGCCGTCATCCCGAGAAACAGCACGGCGCAGATGATCTTCTCCGCCTCGCGCAGGATGAACGCCATTGCGGCCGGGCCTTTCGGATTGCGCCGCCGGGGGCCGGCCCCGGCGGCGGCAGGATCAGTCGCGCACCGAGGCGATCGCCTCCTCGAAGGCCGCGACAAGCTCCTCGCCGACCTCTTCAGCCCACTTGTCATAGGCCGGCTGGGTGGCGTCGCGGAAGGCCGCGAGCTCGTCGTCGCTGGGCTCGTAGATCTCCATACCCTGCTCGCGCAGATAGTCGAGGCCCTGCTCGGTGCCCTCGCGGGTGATCTCGATCTGGTAGGCCATCGCCTCCTCGGCGGCCGCACGCACCGCATCCTGCGTCTCGGCGTCCATCGCCTCCCAGCGCGCCTCGGAGATGCCGAGGAAGATGGGATCGTAGGAGTAGTGCCAGGTGGTGAGGTATTCCTGCACCTCGTAGACCTGCTGCGGGATGATCACCGCGCCGATCGGGTTCTCCTGCCCGTCCACGACGCCCTGCTGCAGGGCGGTCATCGTCTCGGTCCACTGCATCTGCTGCGGATTGGCGCCGAGCGCGTCCATCACGTCGATATACATCGGCCCGGCGACGCGCATGTTGAGGCCCTGCATGTCCTCGGGCGAGGTGATCGGGCGGGTGTTGTTGGTCACCTCGCGAAAGCCGTTCTCGCCCCAGGCGAGCACCACGATGCCCTCCTCGGCGAGCCGGTCGG
>SLQD01000186.1 GCA_007131685.1 Paracoccaceae bacterium
GATGCACCCGCATCGCCGCGAGATGCAGGTGATCTTCCAGGACCCCTACGCCTCGCTCAACCAGCGCATGCGCGTGCGCGACATCGTGGCCGAGCCGCTGGGTAATTACGATGACGGCATGAGCCGGTCCGCGCGCGAGGAGCGCGTGGTCGAGCTGTTCAACAAGGTCGGGCTGCGGCGCGAGGCGCTGCACCGCTACCCCTACGAGTTCTCGGGCGGCCAGCGCCAGCGCCTCGGCATCGCGCGCGCCCTCGCGCTCAACCCCGAGCTCATCATCGCCGACGAGCCGGTCTCGGCGCTCGACGTCTCCGTGCAGGCGCAGGTCATCAACCTGATGATGGACCTGCAGGCGGAGTATCATCTCTCCTATGTCTTCATCGCGCACGACCTCGCCGTGGTGCAGCATATCAGCCACCGCATCGGGGTGATGTATCTGGGCAAGATGGTCGAGCTGACCGACAAGGAGAGCCTGTTTCGCAACCCGCAGCACCCCTACACCGAGGCGCTGCTGGCCTCGGTGCCGGTGCCGGACCCGCGCAAGCGGCGCAAGCGCAAGGTGCTCTCCGGCGATGTGCCCAGCCCGATGAACCCGCCCAGGGGTTGCTATTTCAACACGCGCTGCCCCTATGCCGAGAAGCGCTGCTTCGAGGAGACCCCGGCGCTGCGCGAGGTCGCGCCGGGGCACATGGCCGCGTGTCATCTGCGTTGAGGGAGGCGCGCATGTCCGACATGGATGCGGTGGCGATCACGGCCGGGCTGGTGCGGTTCGACACCATCAACCCGCCGGGCAATGAGCGCCCCTGCCTCGACTGGGTCGCGGGGCTCCTGGAGCCGGCGGGGTTTCGCATCGAATGGCAAGAGCTCGGCCCGGACCGCGCCAACCTGATCGCGACGCTGCCGGCGACGGGGTCAGCGACTCGCGCGCCGCTGGTGCTGTCGGGGCATGTCGATACCGTGCCGCTCGGCCAGGCCGAGTGGCGCGTGCCGACGCACGAGGGGTTGATCCGCGACGGCCGCATCTGGGGCCGCGGCACGAGCGACATGAAGAGCGGCGTCGCCGCGTGCATCCGCGCCGCGCTCGACATGGCCGCGCTTCCCGCGCGCGCCGCGGATCTGCGCCTGATCCTGAGCGCGGGCGAGGAGACGGGCTGCGACGGGGTGCTGGCACTTGCCGACGCCCCCGCGCTTCTGGGCGAAGCGGGGGCGATGATCGTCGCCGAGCCCACCGACAACCGCCCGCTTCTCGGCCACAAGGGCGCGCTCTGGATGCATCTGCATCATCGCGGCGTCACCGCGCATGGCTCGATGCCCGAGCGCGGCGACAACGCCATCTTCAAGGCCTGCGCCACCGTCGCCACGCTGCGCGACTTCGATTTCGGCATCGACCCGCATCCGGTGATGGGGCCGCCGACGCTCAATATCGGCACGCTGCATGCCGGTATGAACACCAATTCGGTGCCCGATCTCGCCACGATCGGCATCGATATCCGCAGCGTGGAAGGGCAGTCGAACGCAGATATTCTTGCGGCGGTCGCCGCCGCCATCGGCCCGGATGCCGAGATCGAGACGCTCACCGACATGGCCGCCGTCTTGACCCCGGAGGACGACCCCTGGATCGCGGAGACGCGCGCGCTCTGCGCGGAGATCACCGGGGCCAGCGCCGGGCGCGAGACGGCGATGTATTTCACCGACGCCTCGGTGCTCAAGACGGCCTTCGGGCATCCGCCGACGCTGATCATGGGGCCGGGGCCGATGGCGATGGCGCATCAGACCGACGAGTATTGCGAGACCACGCTCATCGAGGACTGCACGCGCGCCTACGCCGAGGTCGCGCGGCGGTATCTGGCATGAGCGCGCTGCCCGCCGATCCCGCCCGCATGTCCGCGCGCGCGGCGCGCGATGCGATCCGGGCCGGGCGGCTCGGCGCCGCCGAGCTTGCCGAAGCCTGCCGTGCGCGGGCCGAGGCGCGCGCGGATATCCGCGCCTGGACCGTCCTCGACCCGCAGCCGCCACTGCCCGGCACGGCGGAAGGCGCGCTCGCCGGGCTGCCCGTGGGCGTGAAGGACATCATCGCGACGTCGGGCATGGCGACGGAATACGGCTCACCGATCCATGCCGGCCATGTCCCCGCCGCCGACGCGGCCTGTGTTGCCGCGCTGCGCATGGCCGGCGGCGCGGTGATGGGCAAGACCAAGACCACCGAGTTCGCCGCCTACACCCCCACCGACACGCGCAACCCGCACGACCCGGCCCACACCCCCGGCGGCTCCTCGAGCGGCTCGGCGGCGGCGGTCGCCGATTTCCACGTCCCGCTCGCCATCGGCACCCAGACCGCGGGCTCGGTGATCCGCCCGGCGGCATTCTGCGGCGTGGTGGGCTACAAGCCGAGCTTCGGGACGATCGACACGGCGGGGACGATGCCCTTCTCGGCCAGCCTCGATACGCTCGGGGTCTTCGCGCGCGACGTGACGGATGCGGCGCTGTTTGCGGGGGCACTGGCGGGCTGGGAGGCGCCCGGTGCGGTGACGCCGGCGCCGCCCGAGCGGGTGCGCATCGTGCGCGCGCCGGCCTGGGATCTTGCCGAGCCGGAGATGATCGCCGCCGTCGAGGCCGCCGCCGCGCGCTTTGCGGATGCCGGCGTGCCCGTCGAGGAGGCGGCGCTGCCCGACGACTTCGAGGCGCTCGTCGAGCTTCAGGACCGCATCCAGGTCTTCGAAGGGCGCCGCGCCCTCGCCTGGGAGCGCATGACGCACCCCGAGCTTCTGAGCCCCGGCCTGCGCGGGCATTTCGAGCGTATAGCCGGGCTGCCCTTCGCCGAGTACCGGGCCGCGCGCGCCGCGCAGCGCGACTGGCAGACGCGCATCGCCGCCATGATCTCCCCCGGCGAGGTCTGGCTGACGGCGAGCGCGCCGGGCGCGGCGCCGCGCGGGCTCGAGGCGACGGGCGATCCGGTCTTCTGCCGGGCCTGGACCCTGCTGCACATGCCCTGCGTGGGGCTGCCGGCGGGGACGGGCGCGTCGGGGCTGCCGCTCGGTGTGCAGATCATCGCCGCACAGGGCGCGGATGCGGACGGGCTCGCCGCGGCGGCGTGGCTCGAGGAACGGCTCGGTTAGCGCCGTGGCCCGCGCGCACTGCATCGCCTGCGGTCACGCGCTGAGCCGCTACAGCCACACCTGCCCGCGCTGCGGCACCCCGCAGCCGCACAAGCGGCTCGGCGGGGCCATTGCGCTCCTGGTGCTGATCTTCGGACTCGTCGCCTATCTGATCCATGCGCTGCTGATCGGCTGAGCGCGGCCGCGCCGCACCCGCTCAGCGCAGCCGGGCGAGCATGCGCCTGAGATCGTCATGCAGCGCGCGGCGCTCCTGCGGCGTGAGGAAGGCGCCGAGTTCGACGTCGCGGCCGCTGCCCTCGAGCACGAGGTAATCCTCCACGGGGCCGTCCGCGCCATGCAGCCTGAGGCGCACCCAGTAGGGGTTCGCCTGCCATTCGCGGATCCCGCCGCCGGGCTCGCGGCGCACGAGCTCCATGGCGTCGGACCAGATGCGCAGCTCCTCGAGGATGCGCCCGTCGCGCGTGCTGCGGCGCAGGGCGTACCAGATCGCCGCGAAGACGATCACCACGAAGGGCAGGAGCCCCCAGAGCGCCGGCGTGCCGAGCACCGCCAGGAGCGGCACCGCCACCAGTCCCGCACTGAGCGCGAAGAACAGGACGAAGCCGCGATTGGCCAGCGAGCGATGCGGCCACAGATGCAGCTCGGCCGCCGGCGGCCCTCCCCCGGCACGGGAAAAGGCCCCGGGGGTCTCCGGGGCCTTGTCCAGTCGTCGCAGCCATTCCACGGGCATGGCGGTGCCTCAGTGGGCGTGACCCTTGTCCCAGTCCTCGCGCCTGGGCAGCGTCTCGAAGGTGTGCTCCGGCGGCGGCGAGGGCAGGGTCCATTCCAGCGTGTCGGCGTGCTCGTTCCAGTAGTTATTCTCTTCGACGCGCTTGCCGTGGCGCAGGGTGTAGTAGATCACCCCGAGGAAGAACAGGAACGACGCGAAGGAGATGAAGGCGCCGATCGAGCTGACATAGTTCCACAGCGCGAAGGCCTCGGGATAGTCCACATAGCGGCGCGGCATGCCCTGACGCCCGAGGAAGTGCTGCGGGAAGAAGGTCAGGTTGGAGCCGATGAACATCGCCCAGAAATGCACCTTGCCGGCCCATTCGGGATACTGGCGCCCCGACATCTTGCCGATCCAGTAGTAGATCCCGGCGAACAGGGCGAACACCGCGCCCAGCGACATCACGTAGTGGAAATGCGCGACCACGTAGTAGGTGTCGTGATAGAGCCGGTCCACCGGCGCCTGCGCGAGCACGACGCCCGTCACCCCGCCCACGGTGAACACGAACAGAAAGCCCAGCGCCCAGAGCATCGGTGTGCGGAACTCGATCGAGCCGCCCCACATCGTCGCGATCCAGCTGAAGATCTTGATGCCCGTGGGCACCGCGATCACCATCGTGGCCAGCATGAAATAGGTCTGCTGGGTCACGCTCATGCCCACGGTGTACATGTGGTGCGCCCACACGACGAAGCCGAGCACCCCGATCGCCACCATCGCATAGACCATCGGCAGATAGCCGAAGACCGGCTTGCGCGAGAAGGTCGCGATGACGTGGCTGATGATGCCGAAGCCGGGCAGGATGATGATGTAGACCTCCGGGTGGCCGAAGAACCACAGCAGGTGCTGGTAGAGCACCGGGTCGCCGCCGCCGGAGGCATCGAAGAAGGTGGTGCCGAAGTTGCGGTCCGTCAGCAGCATGGTGATGGCCCCCGCCAGCACCGGCAGTGCCAGCAGGATCATCCAGGCGGTGATGAAGATCGACCAGGCGAACAGCGGCACCTTGTGCAGCGTCATGCCCGGGGCGCGCATGTTCAGGAAGGTGGTGATGATGTTGATCGCGCCGAGAATCGACGACGCACCCGAGACATGCACCGCGAAGATGGCAAGGTCGATCGCGAAGCCGCTTTCGGTCGTCGACAGCGGCGGATAGAGCACCCAGCCCACGCCCGTGCCGGTCTGCCCCGAGCCGCCCGGCGCGAACAGCGAGACCACCGCCAGCGTCGCGCCCGCCACGAACAGCCAGTAGGACAGGTTGTTGAGCCGCGGGAACGCCATGTCCGGCGCGCCGATCTGCAGCGGCATGAAGTAGTTGCCGAAGCCCCCGAACAGCGCCGGAATCAGCACGAAGAACATCATCAGCACGCCATGCGCGGTGATGAGCACGTTCCACAGATGCCCGTTGGGCGAGCACTCGCCCTCCGGTGCCGGCGTCAGCCGCGCCCCTTCGGTGCACATGTAGTCCACGCCCGGCGTCATCAGCTCCATGCGCATGTAGACCGTGAAGGCCACCGCGATGAAGCCGACGATGCCGGCCGTGAACAGATACAGGATGCCGATGTCCTTGTGGTTCGTGGACATGAACCACCGGGTGAAGAAACTCCGCGTGTCCTCGTGTCCGTGTGTGGCTGCGTCGGCCATGCGCTGCTCCCGTTGCAAGTCGTCCCTGCGCCCGGACTCCGCCAAGCGTTGACCGCCTTCTAGAATGCGACGGCGCGACGGGCAATGTGTGTCGGCGCCGCAGCCCTCGAAAAATCGCCGCGCGGGCGGCCGGCTTACCCTCCGGCGGGCGCCGGGGCCGGCGCGGTCGGGACGAACGCCGCCTCGAACTCGGCGCGCAGCGCGGTATCGAGATCGGCCATGGTTACCGGCAGGCCGAGATCGACGAGGCTCGTGACGCCGTGCCCGGCGATGCCGCAGGGAACGATGCCGTCATAATGCGAGAGCTCCGGCTCCACATTGATGGCGAGCCCGTGAAAGCTGACCCGGCGGCGCAGCCGGATGCCGATCGCGGCGATCTTGTCCTCGCGCGGGGTGCCGTCGGGCAGGGCGGGCTTGTCCGGACGCCGCACCCAGACCCCGACCCGGTCGGCCCGGCTTTCTCCGACGACGTTGAAGCGCCCCAGCGTCGCGATGACCCAGGCTTCGAGCCGGGCGACAAAACGCCGCAGGTCGCGACCGTGCCGGTCGAGATGCAGCATCACGTAGACGACGCGCTGGCCCGGCCCGTGATAGGTGTACTGCCCGCCCCGCCCGACGCTGTGGACCTCGAAGCGCGCCGGGTCGCGCAGATCCGCACTGCGTGCGCTCGTGCCCGCGGTGTAGAGCGGCGGATGCTCCACCAGCCAGACCGCCTCGGGCGCCGTGCCCGCCGCGATCGCCGCCGCGCGCGCCTCCATCGCCGCCACCGTTGCGCGGTAGGGGGCGCGGCCCTCGATGATCTGCCACTGCACGCTGTCCATGCGCCGCTCCCGATGCCTGCCGTGCCGGTTTACGCGCCCGCGGGCGGGCTGACCAGAGCCTGCGCCGTGCGCCCCGGCCGGCATCGCGCAACGTCGCGCGAAAATCCCGCATTCCCCCCTTCACATCCCCGCCGCGACTCGCTAGATCGGCCCCGTCACGTGCGGTCGTGGCGGAATTGGTAGACGCGCAGCGTTGAGGTCGCTGTGGGGTTAACTCCCCGTGGAAGTTCGAGTCTTCTCGACCGCACCAGACATCTCCCGCCCGATGCGCCCTCCCGATGCCGGATGCCGGCCCGCATGCGCGGTATGCTGTTGCGGGAACTTCGCCCGCCGACGATGCGCGCCGTGGTCAATCGTTCTGCAGGTGCCGCCTTCATGCGGCCGGATGACGCGCATCGCCGCAATGTGACGCGCGCAACCCATGCAGCCGGTTGCAATATGGGCGGCATTCCGCTTTAGTCTCTTCAAGCGCAGCCCAAGCTGCCGACGCAACAGGGAGACAGCGGTGGCACCCAAGGACCACAACGACGCTTTCGTGGCGTTCGACCGCGTGCAGAAGACGTATGACGGCGAACAGCTCGTCGTGAAGGACCTCAATCTCGACATCGGCAAGGGCGAGTTTCTCACGATGCTCGGGCCGTCGGGCTCGGGCAAGACGACCTGCCTGATGATGCTGGCCGGCTTCGAGACCGCGACATTCGGCGACATCCTTCTCGACGGCAAGCCGATCAACAACATCCCGCCGCACAAGCGCGGCATCGGCATGGTGTTCCAGAACTACGCGCTGTTTCCGCACATGACGGTGGCGGAGAACCTGTCCTTCCCGCTCGAGGTGCGCGACATTGCGAAGGCCGAGCGCGAGAAGAAGATCGCGCGCGCGCTCGACATGGTGCAGATGGGCGAGTTCGGCAATCGCCGCCCGGCGCAGCTCTCGGGCGGGCAGATGCAGCGCGTGGCCCTTGCGCGCGCGCTCGTCTTCGAGCCCGAACTGGTGCTGATGGACGAGCCGCTCGGCGCGCTCGACAAGAACCTGCGCGAGCGCATGCAGTTCGAGATCAAGCACATCCACGAGACGCTCGGCGTGACGGTCGTCTATGTCACCCACGACCAGAGCGAGGCGCTGACGATGTCGAATCGCATCGCCGTCTTCGATGACGGGCGCATCCAGCAGCTTGCCACGCCCGACGAACTCTACGAAAAGCCCGAAAACGCCTTCGTCGCCGCCTTCATCGGCGAGAACAACACCCTGCGCGGCAAGATCGAATCGGTCGATGGCCAGTTCTGCAGGCTGCGGCTGCATGACGGTTCGCTGGTGATGGCGCTGGCGGTCAATATCGAGGGTGTGGGCGCGGACTCGACGCTCTCGCTGCGGCCCGAGCGGGTCTATCTCGACGTGAGCACCGATACGCATGACAACGTGTTCGAGGGCGACGTCAAGGAGCTGATCTATCTCGGTGATCATATCCGCGTGCGCATGGATGTGTGCGGCAATGACGAGTTCGTTCTGAAGATGCCCAATGACAGCCATGCGCGCCGCCTCAAGGTCGGCGAGCGGGTCAATGTCGGCTGGGTGAAGGAGGATTGTCGCGCGCTCGATCCGTCGTGATCGGGCACTCGCGGCGTTGCGCCGGCGCCACGGTGCCGGCGGCCAATCGGACCCCGCAGGGGCCGAAAATACCTCAGCAGAGGAGCAAAGGAGTAAAAGATGTCGCAGCGTTTGCTGAAAGTTATCGGGGCCGGCAGTGCCGTCAGCCTCCTCGCGATGAGCGCCGCGCAGGCGCAGGATATCAGCCTCACGGTCGTCTCCTGGGGCGGGGCCTACACCGAAAGCCAGGTGCGCGCCTATCACGAGCCGTGGATGGAGATGAACCCGGAGTGGGAGATCATCAACGATGACGGCTCGGCCAACGCGCTCGCCGGGTTGCGCTCGCAGTCCGAGGCCGGCAGCGTCACATGGGATCTCGTGGACATGCTGCCGTCAGACGCGCAGCTGGCCTGCGAGGAGGGCATCATCCTGCCCATCGACCATGACGAGATGCTCGCCGATGGGGAAGATGGTACGCCGCCCTCCGAGGACTTCCTCGAGGGCTCGCTCGGCGAGTGCTTCATCCCGCAGATCATCTACTCGACGGTCGTGACCTACAACCGCGACATGTTCGAGGAGGGCAACTATCCCGAGACGATCGAGGACTTCTTCGACACGGAGAACTTCCCCGGCCGCCGCGCGATCCAGAACCGCCCCGCGGTCAACATGGAGTGGGCGCTCTATGCCGACGGCGTGGACCCCGAGGAGATCTACGACGTGCTCGCCACGCCCGAGGGCCAGGAGCGCGCCTTTGCCAAGCTCGACACGATCAAGGACGATCTCGTCTTCTGGGAGGAGGGCGCGCAGTCACCGCAGCTTCTCGCCGACCAGGAGGTCTCCTTCGCGACGGGCTATAACGGGCGCATCTTCGAGGCCGCCGAGGTCGAGGGTCAGCCCTTCGAGATCATCTGGGACGGTCAGGTCGTCGAGTTCGATGGCTGGGTCGTGCCGGCTGACGGCGAGAATGTCGACGAGGTGATGGAGTATCTCTACTGGGCCACGGACACCCAGCGCCTTGCCGACCAGGCGTCGTACATCTCCTACGGCCCGGCGCGGCACTCCTCGCAGGATCTCGTCGGCCAGCACGCCGATCTGGGCATCGACATGGCGGAGCACATGCCGACGCATCCGGACAACTACTTCGCGCCGATCGAGCTCAACAACGAGTTCTGGACCGACTGGCGCGATGAGCTCGCCGAGCGCTTCAACAACTGGATGGCCCAGTAAGGGCCGCCGACCCGGGCGGGGGCGTTCGCGCCCCCGCCTCTCGCCAACAGGGGGGCGCGCTCATGGCTCAGGCCGACGCCAGCATGGATCTCGATACCGGCCGCGAGACGTCGCTCGAGCGGATGGTGACCGCCGACGGCATTCCGCTCAAGCGCAGCCTCAAGCGCGCCGAGCGCCGCCGCAAGCTCTTCGCACTCGGCCTCGTGGCGCCGCTCCTCGCCTTTCTGCTGACCGTCTTCATCTTCCCGATCGGGCAGATGATGTGGCGCTCGGTGGACAACCCGCAGATCATCAACACCCTGCCGCGCACGGTCGAAGCGCTCGAGGCCTGGGATCCCGGCGCCGACGAGCTGCCGCCCGAGGAGGTCTTCGCCGCGCTTCAGGCCGATTTCGCCGCCGATCAGGAACTTCCGCGCCGCCAGCAGGGCACCGGCTCGCTCGGGGTGCGGCTCAACTACGAGGTCAGCGGTGCGCGCAGCGCCGTCTCGCGCACCGCGCGGCAGGTCGACGGCTTCGCGGTGCCCTACAAGGACGAATTCCTCGACGCGCACCGTCTCTGGGGCCAGCCCGAGATCTGGCGCGTGATCAAGCGCGAGAGCCGCCCGCTGACCGCATCCTACTACGTGCAGGCGCTCGACCGCGAATACGCCCCCGACGGCAGCATACAGCTGCGCGACGAGGGCCAGCGAACCTATATCTCGCTGTTCCTGCGCACCTTTGCGCTGAGCGCGACGATCCTCGGGCTGACCTTCCTGCTCGGCTTTCCGATCTCCTACTACATGTCCACCCTGCCGATGCGGCAGGCGAATCTCTTGATGATCTTCGTGCTCCTGCCGTTCTGGACCTCGCTCCTGGTGCGAACGAGCGCGTGGATCGTTCTGCTGCAGCAGCAGGGGGTGATCAACTCCACGCTGGTCGGGCTCGGCATCATCGGCGACGACAGCCGGCTGTCGATGGTCTACAACATGACCGGCACCATCGTGGCGATGACGCATATCCTGCTGCCCTTCATGGTGCTGCCGCTCTACTCGGTGATGCGCGGCATCCCGCCCTCCTACATGCGCGCGGCCAAGGGGCTGGGCGCGCGGCCGTGGACGGCCTTTCGCCGGGTCTATTTCCCGCAGACCCTGCCGGGGATCGGCGCGGGCGGCGTGCTCGTCTTCATCATCTCGATCGGCTACTACATCACCCCCGCGCTCGTGGGCGGCCAGTCGGGTCGGATGATCTCCAACGAGATCGCGCGCCACATGCAGAGCTCGCTCAACTGGGGGCTCGCCGCCGCGCTCGGCACCCTGCTCCTGGTGAGCGTGATGATCCTCTACTGGGTCTATAACCGGCTCGTCGGGGCCGACAGTCTGAAGCTCGGCTGAGGGAGACGATCATGGCCCTGCCCGCCTACGCCACGCCGCTCGACAAGCTCTGGCACTACACCTTCAGGGTGATCTGCTGGGCGATCTTCTTCTTTCTGGTCGCCCCGATCATCATCATGATCCCGCTGAGCTTCAACGCGCAGCCCTACTTCACCTTCACGATGGAGATGCTCGAGTTCAATCCTCAGGGCTACTCGATGCGCTGGTACCAGGAGCTGTTCACCTCCGACAGCTGGATGCGCTCGATCCGCAACTCGTTCTATATCGGCATCGGCGCGACGATCCTCGCCACCATCCTCGGCACCCTCGCCGCCCTCGGGCTGAGCCGCGCGCACATCCCGGCGAAGGGGCTGATCATGGCGGTGCTGATCTCGCCGATGGTGGTGCCGCTGATCATCTCGGGCGCCGGGATGTTCTTCTTCTTCTCGTCGGTCAACCTGTCGAACACCTTCCTCGGCGTGATCCTCGCGCATACCGCGCTCGGCACGCCCTTCGTGGTGATCACCGTGACCGCGACGCTGGTGGGCTTCGACGAGTCGCTGACCCGCGCGGCGGCCAATCTGGGCGCCTCGCCGACGCGGACCTTCTTCAAGATCACCATGCCGCTGATCCTGCCCGGGGTCGTGTCGGGGGCGCTGTTCGCGTTCATCACATCCTTCGACGAGATCGTCATCGTGCTCTTCGTTGCCGGGGTCGAGCAGCGCACCATCCCGCGCGAGATGTGGTCGGGCATCCGCGAGGATCTCAGCCCGACGATCCTCGCCGTGGCGACGCTGCTGGTGCTGCTGTCGATCGCGCTGCTGAGCACGGTGGAGCTGTTGCGCCGGCGCTCGGAGCGGATCCGGGGCATGACGCCCGGCTGAGCGCCGCGAACGGGACATGGAAAGGGGCGGGTCCGTGCCGGGCCCGCCCCGTTTCGTTCAGCCCTCGACGCGGCGCAGATCGGCCACCTGAAGGCAGATCTCGCGGATGCGGTGCAAGAGGTTGAGCCGGTTGCGCCGCACCGTCTGATTGTCGGTGTTGATCTGCACCGCCTCGAAAAACGCGTCGATGGGCGCGCGCAGCCCGGCCATCGCGCGCATCGCCGCCGTGAAATCCTCCGCCGCCATCGCCGGTCCTATCTCGGACCCGGCAGCGTCGAGCGCTTCGAACAGCGCGGACTCCGCCCCCGTCTCCGCCAGTTTCGGATCGGGACCAAAGGAGTATTCGACCCCGTCGGCCTCCTCCGCCTGCGTCAGGATGTTGTTGGCGCGCTTGAATCCCTGCAGCAGGTTCTCGCCGTCCTCGGTCTTCAGCAGATCGCCGAGCGCTTCCGCCCGGCGCACCAGCAGGGTAAGATCGTCGGCGCCGGTCATGGCGAGGCAGGCATCGATGACGTCGTGGCGGATGCCCTCCTCGCGCAGATGCACCTTGAGGCGTTCATGAAGGAAAAAGCTAAGGTTCTGAGCAAGGACGATCCGCGCCCAAGCGTCCTCGTCAGGTCTTTTCATCAGTGCCGCGTGCTCAAGGTGCTCGCAATGTTGTCGGATGAGCCCGCCGATTGGTATGCGCAAACCGTTTTCCAATACTGAGCGGATTACCCCCAGCCCGGCCCGCCGCAGCGCATAGGGGTCTTTCGATCCCGTAGGCTTCTCGTCGATCGCCCAGAACACCGCGAGAGTGTCCAACTTGTCCGCCAACGCCACCGCCACGCTCACCGGCTCGTCCGGCACCTCGTCGCCCGGCCCGAGCGGCTTGTAGTGCATCTCGCAGGCGCGCGCGATCTCGGGGTCGAGCCCCTCGGCCTCGGCATAGTAGCGGCCCATCACGCCCTGAAGCTCGGGAAACTCGCCCACCATCGCGGATTGAAGGTCGGCCTTGGCGACCCGCGCGGCCGTCTCGGCGGCGTCCGTATCGGCGCCCACGAGAGGCGCGATCTCGCGCGCCAGCGCGGCGATGCGCGCCACGCGCTCGGCCTGGCTGCCGAGCTTGGCGTGGAAGGTCACCTGCGCGAGCCCATCGGCCATCCCGGCGAGCCCCGCATCGCGCACCACGCGCAGATCGTTGTCCCAGAAAAATGCCGCATCGGCGAGCCGCGCGGCGAGCACGCGCTGATTGCCCGCGAGGATCGTCGCGCCGCCGTCCTCGGTCTCGCGGTTGGCGACGGTGACGAAATGCGTGATCTGCCCGGCCGCCGGATCGCGCACCGAGAAGAACTTCTGATGCTCGCGCATCGAGGTCTGAAGCACCTCGGGCGGCAGATGCCGGAAATCGGCGCCGATCTCGCCGATCAGCACCACCGGCCACTCCACCATCCCGGTGACCTCTTCGAGCAGCCCCGCATCCTCGACAAGCTCGAGCCCCTGCGCGAAGGTCAGCGTGGCGGCCTCGGCGCGGATATGCTCGGCCCGCGTCTCGGGGTCGAGCAGCACATGCGCGCGCCGCAGTTTCGCGGCGTAGTCGTCATGGCCCGCCACGCGCACCGGCTCGGGCGCCATGAAGCGGTGTCCGCGCGTGACATCCGCCGCCGCGATCCCGTCCACCTCCAGCGGCACCACCCGCGCGCCGTCATGGTCCGTCAGGATGCACAGGATCGCGTGCAGCGGGCGCACCCAGCGCAGGCTGCCGGACCCCCAGCGCATCGATTTCGGCCAGGGAAAGTCGCGGATCGTGCTCTCGAGCACCTCGGCCACGATCGCGTCGGCGGACCGGCCCGGATGGGTCATCGATGCCGAGTAATACTGCCCCTTCCTGTCATCCTTGATGCGCAGATCCTCGCGGGTCAGCCCCGTGGAGCGCAGGAAGCCCTCGATCGCCGCCTCGGGCGCATCGACGCGCGGGCCCTTGCGCGACTCGTGGCGCGCCGGGCTCTCGGCGCCGAGCCCCTCCACCGCGAGCGCGAGCCGGCGCGGCGTGGAGAAGGCCGTCGCCGCCCCCATGCTCAGCCCGCCCGCGCGCAGCCCATCGGTGACACGCCGCTGCAGATCGGCGCGCGCGCGCGGCTGCATCCGGGCGGGAATTTCCTCGCTGAAGAGTTCGATCAGTAGGTCGGGCATTCATACATCCTCGGGCGGGGGCGGGCATCCGGGCGGCGGCGGCAGCCCGTCATACACCGCCTCGCCGCAGCGGTTCATCTGGTGCCAGGCGAAGGCGCGGCCGTCGGGGTAGACCGCCACGACCCGGTCGAAGCCGTATTCGATATTGGCCTCGGCGACATAGGCGCGCGCCGCGCCCGTCCCGAGATCGTCGCCAATGGCGCCCGCATCGAAACAGTCGAACCAGTGCGGCGCGTTGAGCGGCGTCGGGTCACGGTGACGCAGCAGCGTCGCGGTCGGCGCGGCGAGCGTGAAGCAGGCGCGGTAGCGCAGCGGCGAGGTGTCCGCGTCGATGCCGCGAAAATCGCGCACCGGAAGTGCCACCGGCCCGCCGCCGAGCGGCGTCATCATGATGGTGTCCTGCGCGGGCAGCTCCTCGTAATAGGCATGGACCTGTAGCCAGTACATCGCCACCCCGCCGATCGCGGCGAGGATAACGAGCCCCCCGGCGATGAGCTTGCCCGCGCTCACGCCGCCCCGCCCGCCTCGGTGCGCAGGAAGGCGTCGGCGCAGTTGCGCGCCAGCGCGCGCACCCGGCCGATATAGGCCTGCCGCTCGGTCACCGAGATCACCCCGCGCGCATCGAGCAGGTTGAAGATGTGCGACGCCTTGATGCACTGATCGTAGGCGGGGTGCGCCATCACGATGCGCCGGCCCGCGGCGTCGCTGTCTGGGGCGTTGAGGATGCGCGCGCACTCGGCCTCGGCATCCTCGAAATGGCGCAGCAGTGCGTCCGTGTCGGCCACCTCGAAGTTCCAGCGCGAGTATTCGCGCTCGGTCTGGCGGAACACGTCGCCATAGCTGAGCGGCTGCGCGGCGTCGGGGTCGTTGAAGGGCATCTCCATCACATGGTCGGCCCCGAGGACATACATCGCAAGCCGCTCCAGGCCATATGTCAGCTCGCCCGAGACCGGGTGGCAGTCATGCCCGCCGACCTGCTGGAAATAGGTGAACTGCGACACCTCCATGCCGTCGCACCACACCTCCCAGCCGAGCCCCCAGGCGCCGAGCGTCGGGCTTTCCCAGTCATCCTCCACAAAGCGGATGTCATGGCGCGCATCGTCGATGCCGATGGCGCGCAGGCTGCCCAGATAGAGCTCCTGGAAGTCCGGCGGCGAGGGCTTCATGATGACCTGGAACTGGTAATAATGCTGCAGCCGGTTGGGGTTGTCGCCGTAGCGCCCGTCGGTGGGTCTGCGCGAGGGCTGGACATAGGCCGCCGCCCAGGGGCGCAGGCCGAGCGCGCGCAGCGTCGTGGCCGGATGGAAGGTGCCCGCCCCGACCTCGAGATCATAGGGCTGCAGGATCGCGCAGCCATTCACCGCCCAGTAACCTTGGAGCCGCAGGATCAGCTCCTGAAAGCTGCGGGGTTTCGCCGCCTGGTCCGCCATCTGCGCCCCTCTGCCGTGAAGCGTCTGCATAGGCAAGGCGCGGCGGGGGGTCAACGGCACGCCACGGCGATTTTGACGTGCATAACGGCACGTCTCTGCTAGGCTGCGGCGTGGAAACGGAATGTAAGGCAAGGGCGACATGATCATGAGTTTGCGGGTGATTCCGGCGGTTGCGCTGTCGATGGGGGTCACGGGTGCCGGGTCGCTCGCGGCGCAGGAGAGCGTCTGGGTGCAGATCGAGGCGCAATCCTCACTCGAGGATGCGCAGGAGATCGCACGCGAATACGCCGCGTTCCTAGAGGAGGCCGACGTCGCCGGCTACCGGCTCGAGAGCGGCTGGTACGCCGTCGTATTGGGGCCTTACGCTTCGCGCGACGATGCTAACGCTGCGCGGCTCGAGCTGCGAACCGAGAACCTCATCCCCCCCGACAGCTTCGCCACCGAGGGCGAGGCCTTCGAGGTCCGCTTCTGGCCCTACGGCGTGGCGGATGCCACCCTGTCGCCGTTCGAACCCGATATCGCCCCCCTTCCGGGCCCCGATGCCGCGCCGACCGGGATCGGTGCCGCCGATCTCGCGGACTTCATCAGCCTCGACGCGCTGCGTGCCGAGCTCGCCCGGCGCGAGGCCGAGTTGGCCGACGCGCAGCAGGACGCCACCGCCGAGGAGCCGGAACAGGAAGCGCCCGAACACGCGCAGGCCGAGCCCGAACCCGAGCCCGAGGAAACGCCGGCCGAGGCGCGCCAGTCCGAGGCGCGGCTCGACCGCGCCGCGCGCGAGGAGCTGCAGGAGGCGCTGGAATGGTTCGGCCATTACACGATGGCAATCGACGGCGCCATCGGCCCGGGCACGCGCGCGGCCATGTCGGCCTGGCAGGAGACCCAGGGATATGAACCGACCGGTGTGCTGACCACCCGCCAGCGTGCCGAGCTGATCGAGGCGGAGGCGGCCGAGCGCGCCGCGCTGGGCCTTGAGACGGTGCGCCATGCCGGCGCGGGGATCGAGATCGATCTGCCCACAGCGATGGTCACCGAAGATCGCGTGGAGCCCCCGTTCGTCCATTTCGAGCCGGTGGATGGCAGCGGAATGCGCGCGCTGCTCATCAGCCAGACGGGCGGGCGGGCCACCCTCGACGGGCTCTACGAGATCATGCAGACGCTCGAGATCGTGCCGCTCGAAGGCGCACGCGAGCTGCGCAGCGACGGCTTCGAGATTGCCGGCACCAGCGATGACGCGCGCGCCCATCTGCACGCCACCGTCACGGGCGGCGCGGTGAAGGGCTACGGCCTGTTCTGGGGGCCGGAAAAGGACGACGCGGCCGAGCGCATCCGCGAGGCCATGGCGGCGAGCTTCACGCCCATCGACGGCACCCTCGAGGACAGGCATGACGCGCCGAGCCTGACGCCCCGGGCCGATCTTGTCGCCGGGCTGCAGGTGCGCCGGCCGGAGCGGGCGAAGTCCGGCTTCTTCATCGACGCGTCGGGCCGGGTCCTCACGACGCTGGCCGCAGTGGATGATTGTGAGCGCGTCACCATCGATGACAATCGCGACGCCCGCGTGGTGCTGCGCGACGACGAGCTCGGCATCGCGCTGCTCGAGGCGGAGGATCTCGCCCCGGCCGTGCATGCGCGCTTCAGCGCCGAGGATCCGCGGCCGGGGGACGAGGTCGCGGTTTCGGGCTTCTCCTTTGCCGAGACGCTGTCGCGCCCGCTGCTGACCTATGGCGCGCTCGAGGCGCTTTCGGGGCTCAATGGCGAGGAGGGGCTCGCGCGGCTGTCGATCGAGGTCGAGCGCGGCGATGCCGGCGGGCCGGTGCTCGACCGGTCCGGTTCGGTGATCGGGATGCTGCTCGCACGTGCCGAGCAGGGCGACCGGGTGCTGCCGAGCGACGTGAATTTCGCCGCCCGCGCGCCCGCGATCACGGCGCTTCTCGACGATGCGGGCTCCGGCGCCGAGACCGCGTCGTCTGACCGGGATCTCGCCCCCGGGCAGCTCAACGGGCTTGCCTCGGACATGACGGTGCTGGTGTCCTGCTGGTGATCAGCCGCGCCAGAAGCGCGGCAGCAGCAGGATCATCACCGAGATAAGTTCGAGCCGGCCGAGCAGCATGGCCACGATCATCACCGATTTCGCCGCCGGCGGGAATCCGTCCACGGCGCCGGTGGGGCCGACCTCGCTGCCGAAGGCCGGGCCGATATTGCCGATCGCCGTCCAGGCCGCAGTCACCGCGGTGCGGGTTTCGAGCCCGGTCAGCGACAGGAGCACCGCGATAACGCAGAATGTCGCGAGAAAGAGCGACAGGAACGCGATCACGGCATTGATCACGTCGGGGCTGACGGGACGGCCTTCCAAGCGCACCGTGGTGACGCGGTTCGGGCTGAGGATGCGGCGCAGCTCGGTCTTGATGGCCTCGAACAGCACCAGGTAGCGAAACACCTTGACCGAGCAGCCCGTCGAGGCGGTGCAGGCCCCGATGAACCCCGCCACCAGCACCACGACGAGCGGAAACGCCCCCCAGCTCGCGACATCCGCGGAGCCGTATCCCGTGCCCGAGAACAGCGAGATGACGTTGAAGGCGCTTTGCCGGATGTTGAGCTCGATCGCGGGGGCGTCGGTAACGGTGCGGTAGAGTGCCACGAGGGCGATCGCATAGACCACCCATCGCACGTAGGCGCGCACCTGCATGTCCCGAAACAGCGGCATTGCGCTGCCGCGCAAGAGCTGGATATAGCGGATGAAGGGCAATCCCGAGGCGATCATGAACAGCACCGCCACATACTCCGCCGGCCCCGCGAATTTCGCGAACGACTCGTCGGAGGTGGAAAAGCCTCCGGTGGCGATGGTGGTCAGGGCGTGGTTGACGGCGTCGAGCCCGCCCATGCCGACCGCCATGTAGGCCGCCGCGCAGAGCGCAGTCATTCCGATATAGATGTAGAGCAGCGCCGAGGAGATATCGAGGGCGCGCGGCAGGATCTTGCCCAGCGTGTCGAAGCCCTCGGCCTGGAAATACTGCATCCCGCCGACCTTCATCACCGGCAGGAAGACGAGCGCGACGATGATGATGC
>SLQD01000144.1 GCA_007131685.1 Paracoccaceae bacterium
AAGGCGTTCATGCGGTCATCGAGCTCGCCGGCGGCCATCTGGCCATGGGCGACGACGAAGCTGATCTCCGGGACCTGCTCGCGCAGGAACTCCTCCATCTCGGGCAGATCCTTGATGCGCGGAACCACGAAGAAGGACTGCCCGCCGCGGTAATGCTCGCGCAGGAGCGCCTCGCGCACGGTCACGGGGTCGAACTCGCTCTGATAGGTGCGCACGGCGAGCCGGTCCACGGGCGGCGTGCCGATGATCGACAGCTCGCGCACCCCCGACAACGAAAGCTGCAGCGTGCGCGGGATCGGCGTCGCCGTCAGGGTGAGCACATGCACATCCGAGCGCATCGCCTTGAGCCGCTCCTTGTGCGAGACGCCGAAATGCTGCTCCTCGTCGATCACCAGAAGCCCCAGATTGGCGAAGCGCACCCCCTTGGCCAGAAGCGCATGCGTGCCGATGACGATATCCACCCTGCCCTCGGCGAGCCCCTTGCGCGTCTCGGCGGCCGCCTTGGCGGGCACGAAGCGCGAGAGCTGGCGCACCTCGACCGGAAAGCCGCGGAACCGCTCGGCGAAGCCCTGGTAGTGCTGGCGCGCGAGCAGGGTGGTGGGGCAGATGATCGCGACCTGCGCCCCCGACATCGCCGCCACGAAGGCCGCGCGCATCGCCACCTCGGTCTTGCCGAAGCCGACATCGCCCACGACGAGCCGGTCCATCGGCGTGCCTGCCTCCAGATCGGCGAGCACGTCATCGATCGCGGCGAGCTGGTCGTCGGTCTCGGCATAGGGAAAGCGCGCGGCGAAGGAATCCCACATGCCCTCCGGCGGGGTGAGCGCGGGCGCCGAGCGAAGCTGGCGCTCGGCGGCGACGCGGATGAGCCGGTCCGCGATCTCGCGGATGCGCTCCTTCAGACGCGCCTTCTTGGCCTGCCACGCGCCGCTTCCGAGCTTGTCGAGCAGCCCCTCCTCGTGGCCGTAGCGGCTCAGTAGCTCGACATTCTCCACCGGCAGGTAGAGCCGGTCGCCCCCGGCATATTCGAGCGCAATGCATTCATGCGGCGCGCCGGCGGCGGCGATCGTCTCGAGCCCGGTGTAGCGCCCGATCCCGTGCTCGACATGCACGACGAGATCGCCCTGCGACAGGCTCTGAGCCTCGGTCAGGAAGGCCTCGGAACGCCGGCGTTTCCTCGGCCGGCGGATCAGCCGGTCGCCGAGGACGTCCTGCTCGGAGATCACCGTCAGCCCCGGCGCCTCGAAACCGTGCTCGAGCGGCCAGACGATGAGAAACACCTCGCCGCGCCCCTCCGGCAGCGCGCGCATGTCGCGAATCTCGACGCCCGTGATGCCCTCATCCGCGATGAGCCCGGCGAGGCGCTCGCGCGCGCCCTCCGAATAGCTCGCGATGACCACATGCCCTGCTTCGCGCATGACCCGAACATGATCTGCAAGAGCGCTGAAAAGATTTGCGTTTTCCTGCTGACGCTCGGGTGCGAAATTGCGCCCCACGCGCCCGCCCGCATCGACGACCCCGGCGCCCGTGGGCTGCGGCATTGGCGCCAGCTGCACGACCCGGTGCCCGGCGAGCACATCATGCCAGGCGGCATCGTCGAGGTAGAGCGCCTCGGGCGGACACGGCTTGTAGACGCTGCCGCCGCGGCCACGCTCCGCCATCGCCTCGCGGCGCGCGCCGTACTGCTCCGCGATGCTCTCCCAGCGCGCGGGCCGGGCGGCGGCGGTCTGGTCGTCGAGCATCACCGAGGCATCCGGCAGGTAATCGAACAGCGTCTCGAGCCGCTCATGGAAGAAGGGCAGCCATTGCTCCATGCCGGCGTGCTTGCGCCCGGCGCTGACCGCCTCGTAGAGCGGATCCTCGGCCCCCGCGGCACCGAATTCGGCGCGGTAGCGCTGACGAAAGCGCGCGATCGCGTCATCGTCGAGGATCACCTCCGAAACCGGGGCGAGCTCGACGCGATCGAGCCTGTCGGTGCTGCGCTGGCTGTCGGGGTCGAAGCGGCGCGCCCCGTCGAGCACGTCGCCGAACATGTCGAGCCGCACCGGCGCCGCGTCCCCCGGCGGGTAGATGTCAGTGATGCCGCCGCGCAGGGCGAACTCGCCCGGCGCTGTCACGGTCGGGCTCTGGGCAAAGCCCATGCGCACGAGATAGGCGCGCAGCGCCGCCTCGTCGATCCGCGCGCCGACCTCGGCGACGAACGACCCCGCCCGCAGCACATCGCGCGCGGGAATGCGCTGCGTGGCGGCGTTGAGCGTGGTCAGCAGCACGAAAGGCCCCGAAATACCCTGCGCGAGTGCGGCCAGTGTCGCCATGCGCGCGGCGGTGATCTGCGCATTGGGCGAGACCCGGTCATAGGGCAGGCAATCCCAGGCCGGAAAGCTCAGCACCGGCACCTGCGGCGCGAAGACCGCGAGCGCCGCGCGCATTGCCTCGAGCCGGCGGTCATCGCGCGCCACATGCACCACGGCCGTGCCGCGTGCGGCAAGCTCCTCCGCCAGAAGCCGCGCGTCGAACCCCTCGGGCGCGCCGCTCAGCGTGATATGTCCCGATTTCAGCATCCGCGCCCGGTTATCCGCCACGGCCCCGGTGTCAACCGCCGCTCAGCCACCGAGCACCGAATAGCTCAGGTTGCGCCAGGTTCCCCACAGCGCCGTCACGAGAATCGCGAGCGCCCCGATCAGCTGCACCTGCAGCCGGTGCCAGGCGAGGATCCGGCACAGCGCCTCCGCGCCGGCCTCGAGCGCGTCGATACGCCGCGCCGTCCACACCCCGAGCAGCGAGACGAGGCTCAGCGGCGCGACGAGCAGGAACACCGCCTGCGCAAGCTCGATGCGATAGACGAAACCGAGCAGCAACAGCATCGTCAGCACCGCGGCGAACAGGCCGATCATCCACAGCCCCGTCGCCTGCGCGAAGGCGAGCTTGCGCGCGGCATGGATATGGGCGAGCGCCTCCAGATCGTGCAGCGCCGTGCCCCCGTGCCGGCGCGCGCGCGCCACCATGTCGTAGGGCACGCCGATGACCCAGTGCGCCGCCCCCGACCAGACCAGCGCGAGAAGCACCCAGTACCACAGCGCCGAGAAGGAGCGCGTCTCGATCATCGCCAGCAGGTTGTCCAGCAAGCCTCGCAGCTCCCTTGCCCTCGCGCCGCGACGGGGTCGCACGCCATCGCCCTTGTGATATAGGCCGCAGCATGGCACGCAACACATAATCCGCCGCGACGAGACGCCCATGCACACACACCCCGCCCCCTTTCCCCTCGCCCGGCTGCGCCGCACCCGGCGCAGCGCCGCGCTGCGCGCGCTCACCCGCGAAACCCGCCTTGCGCCCGACGACCTGATCTGGCCGGTCTTCCTGTGCGAGGGCACGGACGCGGCCGAGCCGATCGCCTCCATGCCCGGCGTGGCGCGCCTGTCGATCGACCGGGTCGTGGCGGCGGCGCGCGAGGCGCGCGATCTCGGGATACCGGCGCTGTGCCTGTTTCCCTATACCGACCCGGCACGCCGCACCGCCGATTGCGCCGATGCGTGGCGCCCCGACAACCTGACCAACCGCGCCATCCGCGCCATCAAGGACGCCGTCCCGGAAATCGCGGTGATGACGGATATCGCCCTCGATCCCTACAATATCGACGGGCATGACGGCTTCGTGCGCGACGGGGTGATCGTCAATGACGAGACGGTGGACGCCCTCGTGAAGATGGCGCTCGCGCAGGCCGCGGCCGGCGCCGACATCCTCGGCCCGTCCGACATGATGGATGGCCGCATCCGCGCCATCCGCGCCGCGCTCGAGCAGGAGGGGCACGGCGACGTGGCGATCATGTCCTACGCCGCCAAGTTCGCCTCGGCCTATTACGGCCCGTTTCGCGACGCGGTCGGCGCGGCCGGGCGCCTCACGGGCGACAAGGCGACCTACCAGATCGACCCCGGCAATGCCGAGGAGGCGCTGCGCTGCGTGGCGCGCGATCTCTCGGAGGGCGCGGACATGGTGATGGTCAAGCCGGGTCAGCCCTATCTCGATATCTGCACGCGGGTGCGCGAGCGCTTCGCGGCGCCGACCTTCGCCTACCAGGTCTCGGGCGAATACGCGATGCTCAGAGGCGCCATCGACCAGGGCTGGCTCGACGGCGAGCGGGTGATCCTCGAAAGCCTCGCCGCCTTCCGGCGCGCCGGCTGCGACGGTGTGCTCACATATTTCGCGCCCGAGGCCGCACGGCTGATGGCGGCTTCGCGCTGAGCGCCGCATCTGGCGGTGACAGAACTGGCCTTACACGCTATAGTGATCAAAGAGCCGCGCCAAGCGGCCCCAACGAGAACACGAACGAGGCATGAATATGAGCAGCATCTCCCGGCGGGGTGTCATCGCGGGGCTGGGCGCCAGTCTCGCGCTGGGGGCGTGTTCCAATCCGATCGGCAGCGACGGCGCCGAAAGGCTGGATGCGCGCGTGGACGCGACCCGCGACTTTCTCCAGCAGAACTACCCCGAGGCCCGCGAGCTGAGCGACAAGGCGCATGGCATTCTCTACATGCCTGTGATGAGCGAGGCGACCTTCGGTCTCGGCGGCGCCTACGGGCGCGGCGCGCTGCGCATCAATGACGCCACGGTGGATTACTACTCCGCCACCTCCGCGTCGTTCGGGCTGCAATTCGGCGCGCAGCAATACGGCCATGCGCTCTTCTTCATGACCGAGAGCGCGCTGGCGGAATTCCGCAGCGGCGGCGGCTGGGAGGCGGGCGGCGATCTGCGTTACGCGCTCGTCGATCAGGGCGAAAGCATCGGCGTCGACACCACGACGCAGGGCCGCTCGGTCATCGCGATGGTGTTCGGCCAGTCCGGGCTGATCGCGGGGGCCTCGCTGCGCGGCATGAAATACACGCGTATCATCCCCTGACGCCACAACGGTGCGCAACGGCTTGATCGGCGGGCGAGCCCCGATTAGGTCGCGTCGACGAGGATTCGCCTGCAAACCGCGCTGCGCCGGGGCGACAGGGGGGCCTCTGGATTCATCTGCTGGTCAGAAGGGGGGTGCGCCATGAATGACACCAGCCTCTTCCAACTGGGGGTCGGTCTGGAGACAGGTGCCCAGGCGGAAGATCTCCGCCATCCCGAGACTCGCGGCGCGACAGCGCGATCCGCCGCGCCCGCGCGCCTGCGCGAGGATGTACCGCGCGATCGTGATCCGCGCGCCCCGGAGCGGGAGGATCATTTCATCCGCGCCGGAGACGGCCAGCTCTATGCCGGCACGCATCTGATCATCGAGGTGATGAACGGCACCGGCCTCGACGATCCCGCGCGCATCGAGCGGGCCTTTCGCGACTGCGTAACCGCCTGCGGGGCGACGCTGCTGCACATTCACACCCACCGCTTCAGCCCGCAGGGCGTCAGCGGCGTCGCCGTTCTCGCCGAGAGCCACATCTCGGTTCATACCTGGCCCGAAGTCGGATACGGTGCCTTCGACGTCTTCATGTGCGGCGACGCGGCGCCGTGGCGGGCGGTGAACGTGCTTGCCGAGGCCTTCGGGACGCGGGACGTGCAGGTGCGCGAATTGCTGCGCGGCGACGGGGTGCTGGGCGCATGAGCGACTGGCTGCACGAGGCGCTGCACGCCGACTACGCGCAGCTGCTGCGGGTGCGCCGGTCGCTGCAGGTGCGCGCGACCGGACACCAGCGGCTGCGCGTCTTCGAGAACGGGCTGTTCGGGCGGGTGCTCGCCCTCGACGACGTGGTGCAGACCACCGAGGGCGATCACTTCATCTATCACGAGATGCTCGCGCATGTGCCGATCCTCGCCCATGGCGCGGCGCGGCGCGTGCTGGTCCTGGGCGGCGGCGACGGCGGCATGGCGCGCGAGGTGCTGCGCCACGACGCCGTGGCAGGGCTCACCATGGTCGAGCTCGACCCCGGCGTGATCGAATTCTCGAAGGCGCATCTGCCCGCGCTGTCCGACGGGGCCTTCGACGACCCGCGGCTCGAGCTCGTGATCGCCGACGGCGCCGGGTTCGTCCGGGACACGGCGAGCGGCTTCGACGTCATCATCGTCGACTCCACCGACCCGTCACCCGCAGCCGCCGAGGCGCCTACGGGTCCCGGCGCCGCGCTGTTCACGCCCGAATTCTATGCCGATTGCGCCCGGGCGCTGGCCCCGGGCGGCATCCTCGTCACCCAGAGCGGGCTGCCCTTTCTCGACGGCACGCTGAAGCGCACCATGCGCAGCTTTCGCGCCCTGTTCGCCGACACGGCGGCCTTCATCGCGACGGTGCCCTCCTATGGCGGCGGGCCGATGGCCTTTGGCTGGGGCACGCAGGGCGATGCACGCGCCACCTCCGTCGCGACGCTGCGCGCGCGCATGCAGGCGGCGGGGCTGTCCCCGCGCTATTACACGCCCGAGGTCCACGCCGCCGCCTTCGCCCTGCCCGGCTACATCGCCGCTCAGGTGTAGTCCGCGCGCTGCAGCCCGTATTTGGCCATCTTCTCGTTGAGGGTACGCCGCGGCAGCGACAGCTCCTCCATCACCGCCGCGATCGAGCCCTTGTGCCGGCGCATGGTGTTGTCGATGAGCATGCGCTCGAAGGCCTCGACATGCTCCTTGAGCGGCTTGCCCTCCGTCGTCATCGCGGGGGCGGCCTGCTCGTTGTCGGCCATCAGCAGCGAGGCGATCGCCCCTGCGCCGCGGCGATTGTGCAGCACCGCGCGCTCGGCGATGTTGATGAGCTGGCGCACATTGCCGGGCCAGGGCGATTGCAGGAGCTGCGCGGCCTCTGGCGCGGTGACCGTGGGCGCCTCGCAGCCGTACTCGTCGGCGAACTGCTCGGTATAGCGGGTGAACAGTGCCAGTATATCCTCGCCGCGCTGGCGCAGCGGCGGCAGCGTCAGCTTGAGCGCGGCGAGGCGGTAGTAGAGATCCGGGCGCAGCGCATCCTCAAGCGTGCGGTCGGGGCCGTGCTGGTTGCAGATCGCGATGATGCGGGTTTCGGCGGGCTGGTCCTGCTCGTTGATGAAATTCAGCAGCCGGCCCTGCAGGTCCGGGGTCAGCGCCTCGATATCCTCGAGGCACAGCGTGCCGCCGCGCGCCTCCTCGATCAGGGGCCTGCCGCCGCCATCGGGCTCGGGGCCGAAGACCTGGCGCGTGAGCCGCTCCTCCTCCTGGCCCGCACACGACACCGAAACGAAGCGCCGCCCCGCGCGCGGGCCGACCGCATGCAGCGCATGCGCCACCAGCGTCTTGCCGGTGCCCGTCTCGCCGTCGATGAGCACATGGCCGTCGGCCTGGCCGAGATCGAGGATCTCCTCGCGCAGCCGCTCCATCGGCGGCGAGTTCCCGACGAGCTTGCGCATCAGGCCGGGGCCGTCCTCGAGATCCTTGCGCAGCGCGCGGTTGTCGAGGGTGAGCTGGCGGTGATGGCTCGCGCGGCGCGCGATCTCGGTCATCCGGTCGGGATTGAAGGGCTTTTCGAGAAAGTCGAACGCGCCGATACGCATCGCCTCGACGGCCATCGGGACATCGCCGTGCCCGGTGATCATCACCACCGGCAGGTTCGAGTCGAGCCCCATCAGACGGCGCAGGAGCGTCATCCCGTCCATCCCCGGCATCCGGATATCGGCGAGCACGACGCCGGGATAATCCGGCCCGAGAATCTTGAGCGCCTCCTCGGCGCTAGGGAAGGTCTCGGTCTCGAAGCCCGACAGCGCCAGCCACTGGCTGATGGACTGGCGCATGTCCTGCTCGTCATCGATGATCGCGACCTTCATCGCCCTAGCCATTCATCGTCCTACTCTGCTGCCTGTGTCATTTCGCTGCCGCCCAGGACGGGCAGCTGCACCTCGAAGACGGCGCCGCCCTCCATCGCGTTGCGCGCGGTGAGCCGGCCGCCATGCTCGGAGACGATCCCCGAGGAGATCGCGAGCCCGAGGCCGACCCCCTCGCCGGCCTCCTTGGTCGTGTAGAAGGGCTCGAAGAGGTTTTCCGGCTCGTCGATGCCGTGTCCGTTGTCGCGCACCATGAGCGTCGCCGTGTCGCCGATCGTCAGCAGGATGTCGATCTGCGGCTGGGCTACTCCCTTGGTGGCGTCGAGCGCGTTGCGCAGAAGATTGATGATGACCTGCTCGATGCGCAGCCGGTCGCCCATCACCATCGCCGGCCCGGGCGGGACGGTGCGCTCCACGGTGACCTCGCGCGTCTTGAGCTGCGGCTCCATCATCGACAGCGCCATCGCCACGCAGTCGCGCATGTCCACCGGCTCGAAGGCGTCGCCGCCCTTGCGCGCATAGCTCTTGAGCTGGCGGGTGATGGCGCCCATGCGCGCGATCAGGTCATCGATGCGCTGGAAGGAGGCGAGCGCCTCGGCCGGGCGCGCGCGCTGCAACAAGAGCTTGGCCCCGGCGAGATAGGTGCGCATCGCCGCGAGCGGCTGGTTGAGCTCGTGGCTGACGGCGGCCGACATCTCGCCGAGGGCGGCGAGCTTGGAGGATTGCGCCAGCGTCTGTTCCGCCACGGCGAGATCCTTCTGGACCTTCTCGCGCGCGGCGATCTCGCGCTGCAGCCGCGCATTGAGCTGGCGCAGCTCGGCCGACTCGCGCTGCCAGAGCGCCGATTCCGACCAGGCGCGGCGCGAGAGCATGTAGAACGTCAGCGACAGCGCGATCGCGAAGCCCATGATGATGAGCGCGAGCACCCCGTTGACCCGCTCGCGCACCGAATCGTAGCGCGTGAAGGAGACGATCTTCCAGTCATGGAACGGAATCCGCGCCTCCGAGCGCAGCACCGCCTCGCCGCCGAGCCGCGTGTCGTGGCTCTCCTGTGCCCAGTCGGCGGTGATCTGCAGCGCGCGATTGATCGCCGAGGGCGCATCGCGCAGCGTCAGCGCCGCGTTCATGTCCTGCCCGCGCCAGCGCGGCTCGGTGGCGAGGATGATCCGGTCCTCGCTGTCGGTGACGGCGACGGCATCGGCAAAACCGGCCCAGCTCTCCTCGAACTTGGTCAGATCGACGCTGACCACCACCACGCCGATCTCGCGATTGTTCGACACCACCGCGCGCGAGAAGGTGAAGCCGAATCCGCCCTCGTCGCGCTCGGCGACGTTGAAGACGGTCTCGCCCGCGCCGAGGGCCTCGAGGAACGGCTTGGCATCGGCGTAGCTGCCGCCGATGCGGCTGCGATCGGTGGCGGCGACGGCGCGGCCTTCGGCGTCGAGCAGCCGGATCTCGGCCGCGCCGATCTCCGACATCAGCGAGATCAGCCGCTGCGAGGTATGCGTGAATTCGTCGAACTCCAGCGCCCCGATGAGCTCGGGATCGCGCGCCAGCAGCAGCGGCACCACGGAGTTGCGCTGCAGCTCGCTCTGGATGTTGCCCGAATAGAGCACGAGGCGCAGCTCGGCGCGGTTGCGCGTGGCCTCTGTGAAGCGCTCGGTGAGCCAGAAATTCGCCACCCAGACGACCACCAGCGCCAGCAGAACGAGCCCGCCCACGATGAAGCGTACGCGCCAGGGCACCCCGCGCGGTCCGGGCTGTTTCTGCTGCGAGGCGTCGGCCTTCATGGGCCGAGTTTACGCGCGCTCGGGCGCGGCCACAAGAAGGTGGCGATCAGGCCGCGGTGAACGCATCGGTCAATGCGCGAAAGAGCGCCGAGCCGTCGGCGCTGCCGAGCGCGCCGGAAATCGCGCGTTCCGGATGCGGCATCATCCCCAGCACCCGCCGGTCCTGCGACAGCACCGCCGCGACATCGCCGCTCGATCCGTTGGGATTGTCGAGATAGGTCATCGCGATGCGGTCCTCGCCGCGCAGCCGGGCCTCGAGCTCGGCATCGGCGACATAGTTGCCGTCGTGATGCGCCACCGGCAGCGTGATCCGCGCCCCCGCCTGCCAGCCCGAGGTGAAGGGGCTCGCCGCCGTCTCCACGCGCAGCGCCGCCGGACGGCAGACGAACTTGAGCCCCGCATTGCGCATCAGCGCCCCGGGCAGCAGCCCCAGCTCGATCAGCACCTGAAAGCCGTTGCAGATCCCCAGCACCGCGCCGCCGCGCCCGGCAAAGCCACGCACCGCCTCCGCGATCGGCGCGCGCGCCGCGATCGCCCCGCAGCGCAGGTAATCGCCGAAGGAGAACCCGCCCGGCAACCCGACCACGTCGATGCCCGCCGGCAGCGCCGTGTCCTTGTGCCATACCCGCACGACCTCGGCGCCGGCGGCCTCGAACGCCACGGCGAGATCGCGGTCGCAATTGGAGCCCGGAAAGGTGACGACGGCGGCCCTCATCGCGGCTCAGCCCAGCTCGATGCGGTAGCTCTCGATCACCGTGTTGGCGAGCAGCTTCTCGCACATCGCGGTGACCTCGGCCTCGGCGGCGGCGCGGTCGGTATGGGCGAGATCGAGCTCGATCACCTTGCCCTGGCGCACCCCCTCGACACCCTCGAAGCCGAGCGTGCCCAGGGCATGGCGCACCGCCTCGCCCTGCGGATCGAGCACACCGTCCCTGAGCATGATCTGTATGCGCGCCTTCATCCCGCCCCGTCCGTTTCCAAGCGTCAGTTGATCAGTGTCGGCTTGCCCAGATAGGTCGCGTTCGAGGGCATCACCCCGAGCCGGCGCGCGACCTCCGTGTAGGCCTCCGCGAGATCGCCGAGATCGCGGCGGAACACGTCCTTGTCGAGCTTGCGCCCGGTGCGCATGTCCCACAGCCGGCAGCTGTCGGGGCTGATCTCGTCGGCCACGATGAGGCGCTGGAAATCCCCCTCCCAGACGCGGCCGATCTCGATCTTGAAATCGACGAGCTTGATCCCGACGCCGAGCATCACCCCGGTCATGAAGTCGTTCACCCGAAGCGCCAGCGCGACCATGTCGTCGAGATCCTGCTGCGTGGCCCAGCCGAAGGCGATGATGTGCTCCTCGCTCACCAGCGGATCGCCGAGCGCGTCGTCCTTGTAGTAGAATTCGACGATCGGCCGCGGCAGCGCCGCACCCTCCTCGAGCCCGAGCCGCTTGCACATCGACCCGGCGGCCACGTTGCGCACCACCACCTCGACGGGGATCAGCTCCGCGGCGCGGATCAACTGCTCGCGCATGTTGATGCGGCGGATGAAATGGGTCGGCACGCCGATGGCGTTGAGGCCCGACATGAAGAACTCGCTCAGCCGGTTGTTGAGCACGCCCTTGCCGTCGATGACGGCGTGCTTGGCGGCGTTGTGCGCGGTCGCGTCGTCCTTGAAGTACTGCACGAGGGTGCCGGGCTCGGGACCTTCATACAGGATCTTCGCCTTGCCCTCGTAGACCTTGGTCCGTCGTGCCATGTGAACTCCGATGCCGCCGCCGGCGCATGACCGAGGCTTGGCGCGATATACGCCAAGCCGCCCCGCGCCGCAAGCCGGGCGATGCGTGCGCGGGGCTTGCGGGCCGCGCCCTGCAACGTCATATGAAGCACGGATCGTTCATCTGTAAGGGGCCCGGATCATGGAATCTTTCAAGGAGCGTGAGCGCGCCTTCGAGGCGAAATTCGCCCATGACGCGGAGATGCAGTTCAGGGCCGTGGCGCGGCGCAACAAGCGCCTCGGGCTCTGGGCGGCGGGGCTGCTCGGCAAGCCGGGCGCGGAAGCAGAGGATTACGCCATGGAGGTGATCCGCGCCGATTTCGAGGAGGCCGGCCACGAGGACGTGTTCCGCAAGGTCGCCCACGATCTCGGCGATCTGGCCGACGAGGCCACGATCCGGGCGCGCATGGCCGAGCTGCTCGCCGAGGCCAAGGCCGAGATGATGGCCGAGGAGTGAGTCCGGCGCCGCCGCGCCGGGACGCAGCAGGCGCGGCGACGCCGCGCCGGGGAGGCGCCGATGGCGGATGCGCTCACGGAAATGCTCGACGCGCGCGACTGGCTGCTCGCCGACGGCGCCACCGGCACGACCCTGTTCAACATGGGCCTCGATTCGGGCGCGGCGCCCGAGCTGTGGAACCTCGATCACCCCGGGCGCGTCCGCGCGCTGCATGAGGGGCCGGTCGCGGCCGGGTCGGATCTGTTCCTGACCAATTCCTTCGGCGGCAATGCGAGCCGGCTGCGCCTGCACGACGCTCAGGCCCGTGTCTTCGAGATCAACCGCGCCGCCGCCGGCATCGCGCGCGAGGTTGCCGATGGCGCGGGGCGCCGCGTGCTCGTGGCGGGCTCGATGGGGCCTACGGGCGACATCATGGAACCGCTCGGCAGCCTGACCATGGCGCAGGCCGTCGAGATGTTCCATGAACAGGCCGAGGCGCTGCGCGACGGCGGCGCCGATCTGCTCTGGGTCGAGACGATCTCGGCGCCCGACGAATTCCGCGCCGCCGCCGAGGCGGCTAAGCGCGCGGGCATGAGCTGGTGCGGCACGATGAGCTTCGACACCGCCGGGCGCACGATGATGGGGGTGACCTCGGCGGATCTCGTGGCACTGACGGACCGGCTCGCGCACCCGCCCGCCGCGTTCGGAGCCAATTGCGGGGTCGGGGCCTCGGATCTGCTGCGCACGGTGCTTGGCATGGCGGCGCAGGGCGCGGAACGGCCGATCATCGCCAAGGGCAACGCCGGTGTGCCGAAATTCGTCGACGGCCAGATCCGGTATGACGGCACGCCGCAGTTGATGGCCGATTACGCCGTGCTCGCGCGCGATTGCGGCGCGCGCATCATCGGCGGCTGTTGCGGCACCACGCCCGAGCACCTGCGCCGCATGCGCGCTGCGCTCGAGTGCACGCCGGTCAGCCCGCGCCCCCGGCTCGAGACGATCACCGCCCGGCTCGGCGCCTTGTCCTCGGCCGCCGACGGCACCGAACCCGGGGCCGCCCGACCGGGGCGCCGGCGCGGGCGGCGCGGCGCGGCGGGTCAGAACAGCGCGAGCTGATCCCCCGCGCGCGGCGGCGGAGCGAATTGCGTGCAGTCGAGCGGCGGCGGCACCCGGTCGAGCCCGTTGCGCCGCGCCGCGATCTCGAAGCGCCGCGCCAGCAGCGCCGCATGCGGCCCCTGCCCGCGCATCCGCCGGCCCCAGGCCGCGTCATAGTCGCGCCCGCCATGCATCTCGCGCAGCCGGCCGCGCACCCGCGCCGCGCGCCCCGGTTCGTGCCGCGCCAGCCAATCGAGAAACAATGGCGCGACCTCGTTCGGCAGCCGAAGGAGCAGCCATTGAGCGCAGCGCGCCCCTGCCCGCGCCCCCGCCGCAAGGATCGCCTCGAGCTCGTGATCGGTGAGCGCCGGGATCACCGGGGCGATCATCACCTGCACCGGCACGCCCGCCGCCGCCAGCGCCGCGATCGCCTCGAGCCGCCGCGCCGGTGCGGGCGCGCGCGGCTCCAGGCGGCGCGAGAGATCCGGATCGAGGGTCGCGATCGAGATGCCGACGCGCATCAGCCCGCGCGCCGCCATCGGCGCGAGAATGTCGAGATCGCGCGCGATCAGCGCGCCGCGGGTCGTGATCGTCGCGGGATGGGAGAACTCGCGCAGCACCTCGAGCACGCCCCGCGTGATCCGCTGCGCCTGCTCGGCGGGCTGATACGGGTCGGTCGCGGTGCCGATGGCCATGGGGCGCGGATCGTAGCCCCGCGCACGCAGCTCGCGCGCAAGCACCGCGGGCGCCTGCGGCCGCATCACGAGGCGGCTCTCGAAGTCGAGCCCCGGCGAAAGCCCGAGATGCGCATGCGTCGCGCGCGCATAACAGTAGGCGCAGCCGTGCTCGCAGCCGCGATAGGGATTGAGCCCGCGGTCGAAGGGGATATCGGGCGAGTCGTTGCGCGCGATGATCCGGCGCGGGCGCTCGGCGCGCAGCTCTGTGCGCAGCGGGCGCGCCTCCTCGGCGATGCTCCAGCCGTCATGGACGGGCGCCCGCGTCTCTGCTTCGAAGCGGCCGCTCATGTTGCGCCTCGCCCCGCGGCCGGCCACGCGCAGCCCTTCGGGCAGGGAAAGCTCCTCGTCATCCATTGGCACAGTATAGAACAATATGCGAACAAACGCCATCCCCGCGCCTGCGCCCTGTGGCGCGCCGGCCACGCCGGCGTGTGGCGCGGCGCTCAGGTCGGTCGCGGCTGCGGCCATGTCGCAAACCGCCAATTCCTGGCGGTGATTCAAGCGCATGAACGAAGGGCAAGCACGGGGTGGCGCGATGACCGATGAGCACGAAGATATCATTCTCGCGGAACTCTCGGACGAGGATCTCGTCCGGCAGATGCATGACGATCTCTATGACGGCCTCAAGGAGGAGGTCGAGGAGGGGGTCAACATCCTGCTCGCGCGCGGCTGGCAGCCCTACGACATCCTCACCGAGGCGCTCGTCGCCGGGATGACGATCGTGGGCTACGATTTCCGCGACGGTATCCTCTTCGTGCCCGAGGTACTGCTCGCGGCCAACGCGATGAAGGGCGGCATGTTCATCCTCAAGCCGCTGCTCGCCGAAACCGGCGCGCCCAAGCAGGGCAAGATGGTCATCGGCACCGTGAAGGGCGACATCCACGACATCGGCAAGAACCTCGTGGCGATGATGCTGGAGGGGGCGGGTTTCGAGGTCGTCGATATCGGCATCAACAACCCCGTCGAGAACTACCTCGAGGCACTCGAGCGCGAGCGGCCCGACATTCTCGGCATGTCCGCCCTGCTGACAACGACGATGCCCTACATGAAGACCGTCATCGACACGATGGTGGAAAAGGGTGTGCGCGACGATTACATCGTGCTCGTCGGGGGCGCGCCGCTAAACGAGGAGTTCGGCCGCGCCATCGGCGCCGACGCCTATTGCCGCGATGCCGCGGTGGCCGTGGAGACGGCCAAGGCCTTCGTGGCGCGCAAGCACAACCAGCTCGCCACGGTCTGAGCCGGGCGGGCGACCCGGAGGTCCGATGCGACAGCGCGACCGATTCTTCATCATCATGGCCGTCACGGTGGTGGCCGCCGCCGCGATCACCGTCGCGCTCGGCACGATCCTGTCCTACACCGATGGCGGGCTGCAGGGGCCGGAGCTCGCGCTGATCCTGCCGATCCTGATGATCGCGAGTGTCGTGGTCTGGATCATCAGCCGGTCGGGAAAATGAGCGCGCCGCTGCCGGGCGACGCCGCGCTCGCGGCGCGCGGGTGGCCGCTCGAAACGGCGCAGGGGCGCGTCCTGCTGATCGCCTGCGGCGCGCTGGCGCGCGAGATCGTCGCGCTGCGCCGGGCCAATGGCTGGACGCACATGGATCTGCACTGCCTGCCCGCCGATCTGCATCTGCGCCCCGAGCGGATTCCCGACGCGATCGAGGATGCCGTGCGCCGGCGCGGCGCGGGCCACGCGCGCATCTTCGTCGTCTATGCCGATTGCGGCACCGGCGGCCGGCTCGCGGCGCGCTGCGCCGCGCTCGGCGTCGAGATGGTGGCGGGGCCGCATTGCTATGCCTTCTTCGATGGCGTCGAAACCTTCGCCGCGCGCGGCGACGCCGAGATGCGCGCCTTCTACCTGACGGATTTCCTCGTGCGCCAGTTCGACGCCTTCGTGTGGCGCCCGATGGGCCTCGACCGGCACCCGGAGCTGCGCGACATGCTGTTCGGACAGTACGAGCGGCTGATCTATCTCGCCCAGACCGACGACCCCGCCCTCGATTCGGCGGCGCGCGACTGTGCCGCCCGGCTCGGCCTCGCCTATGAGCGCCGGCTGACGGGCTACGGCGATCTCGGCGCCGCGCTCGCCGCGCAGGCCTGAGGGCTTGCCCCCACGCCCCGCGCATGGCTACCTGCGCGCGGGGAGGATCGGGCATGGATCACGATGCGCTGCGCGACTGGTCGAAACGCGCCGCCGACTGGGCGCATGGCTATCACGCCGGGCTGCGCGAGCGGCCGGTGCGCCCGGCGGTGGCGCCCGGCGACATTGCGGCGCGCCTGCCCGCCGCGGCCCCCGAAGCGGCCGAACCGATGGAGGCGATCTGGGCCGATTTCGAGGCGCTGATCCCCGACGCCATGACCCATTGGCAGCATCCGCGCTTCTTCGCCTATTTCCCGGCCAATGCCGCGCCCGCCTCGATGCTGGCCGAGCAGCTCGCCAATGCCATCGCCGCGCAATGCATGCTCTGGCAGACCGCCCCGGCGGCCACCGAGCTCGAGCAAGTGGTCACGGGCTGGCTGCGCGACGCGCTCGCCCTGCCCGGGGATCTTGCCGGCACGATCCATGACAGCGCCACCACCGCGACGCTCGCCGCGGTGCTCACCATGCGCGAGCGCGCGCTGGACTGGACGGGGAATGCCGCCGGGCTCGCCGGGCAACCGGCGCTGCGCCTCTACACCTCGGCGCAGGCCCATTCCTCGGTTGACAAGGCCGTGCGGGTGGCCGGGATCGGGCAGGACAATCTCGTCAGGGTGGCGACGGGTTCCGATCATGGGATGTGCCCCGACGCGCTCGCCGCCGCCATCGCGGCGGACCGCGAGGCGGGGCTGCACCCGGCCGGGCTGGTGCTCTGCGCGGGGGGCACCGGGATCGGGGCCTTCGATCCGATCGCGGAGTGCATCGCGGCGGCGCAGGCGGCGGGGCTGCCCGTGCATGTCGATGCGGCCTGGGCCGGTTCGGCGATGATCTGCCCCGAGTTCCGGCATCTGTGGGCCGGGGTCGAGGCCGCCGACAGCGTGGTGATCAACCCGCACAAATGGCTCGGCGCGCAGTTCGACTGCTCGGTGCAGTTCCTGCGCGACCCGGCGGCGCAGATTCGCACACTGGGCCTCAAGCCCGACTACCTTCAGACCCCGGGCGCCGAAGCGATCACCGATTTCAACGACTGGACGCTGCCGCTCGGGCGGCGCTTTCGCGCGCTCAAGCTGTGGTTCGTGCTGCGTGCCTACGGGCTCGAGGGGCTGCGCACGCGGCTGCGCAACCATGTTGCCTGGGCCGCGGAGCTGGCCGCGGAGCTCGCGCGGCTGCCCGGGGTCGAGATCGTCACGCCTCCATCCCTGTCGCTGTTTTCCTTCGCGCTCAGCGATGGCGACGCGGCGACGCAGGCGCTGCTCGAACGCATCAATGCCGAGGGCCGCGTCTATCTCACCCAGACGCGGCACGCGGGACGCTTCGTGATCCGCGTGCAGGTCGGCCCCTTCGACTGCACGCGCGCGGACGTGATGGCGGTGCGTGAAGCGGTCGCGGGCGCCTAGAAGGCGTAGGAGGCGCGCAGCTTGACGGACATCACATCGAGATCGTCGCTGTCATCGTAGTCGCCGACGCGATCGTAGTTGAACTCGGCGCCCATGCGCCAGTTCGTGGCCTCGAAGCGATAGGTCACGCCGGCGCCGAGCGTCACGCCGAAGCTGGTGCCGGGATCGCCGCTCATGCGCACCGCGCCGGCAAGCGCGTAGGGGAAGAGCTGATCCGCGTCGATGCCGGCGATTCCCTTGAAACGCGTGGCGTGGCGCAGCCCCTCGACGCGCAGGAAATCGCGCTCGATCTCGCCGCCGAGATGGATCGGACCCTGCTGCAACAGGAAGCCGGCATGCAGCCCGCTGGCGAGGCCGCTGTCATCGATATCGCCGAGCTCGCCATTCGCATAGCCCAGGCCGAGGCCGGCATAGAGCCCTTCCCAGCGTTCGGGATAGCTGCGCGGCCGGGCATCGCCCACCCGGTCGACGAGTGGCAGATCGGAGGCGCGCTCCCGTTCCTGCGCCGTGGCCGCATGCGGGGCCGCCGCCGCGCCGAGCGCCATCACACTGGCCAGTGCCAGACCCACGCTCCGCCTCATCGTCACCTCCATCGTCGCGCTGGTTCTCATCCGTCGCGATACAGGCTTCGCGGCGCGAGGTCCATCGCTCTCGCGGCATCCTGCGGATTTTCAACGATTCCGCCTGCGCCGTGATCGACAGGCCACGCAACGAAACGGGGCCGCCCGAAGGCGACCCCGTCACTGTCTCAGGCTGTGTGACGCCTCAGAAGCGGAACGAGCCGCGCAGCGAGACGGTCGTGGCCTCGA
>SLQD01000088.1 GCA_007131685.1 Paracoccaceae bacterium
CGGGGATCGGGACGAACAGCGCCTGAACCATCAGTCGAAGCGTCAGGATCTGTCGCCGCAGTGATGCGGGATCGCCCAGTGCCTTGGACATGACGATACCGCCTTCGAGCACGGTCGAGACCATGTCGGCGAGTTCGTCGAGCCCGACCGGCTCGCGCGGATGATACCGTTTGGCGATCTCGTCCAGCATCCCCCGGAACCTTCTGCGCCACTGCAACACGGCCTGTGCATTGAGCTCACTGAGGTCGCGGTCGAACATCCGCTCCTGGTAGCAGGAGATCGCGACGATGCAGCCGGGATGGCCGTTGGGCATGTCGCCCATCACATCGGCCAGAAACCTGAGCCCCAGGAGGAATACCTGGAGCGGATCGTCCACCAGCGCGGCAGCGCGGTTGAAGACGTCGTCGAATACCCGCTCGTCCTCCTCAATGTAGCGACGCAGAAGGGCCTTCGCGAGGTCGTTCTTGTCGCGGAAGTGGTAGAAGAATCCCCCCTTCGACAGCCCGCATTCGCTGATCAGCTCATCGATCGATGTCCCGGTGAAGCCCTTCTCGACAATGGCGGCCTGTGCAGCATCGAGGATCCGCTGCCGGGTTTCAGCGCCCTTCGTCATGCGCCACCTGGCATGCGCGTGAACCTGTGGTCGGTTTCTTCGTCGGGCATGGCGCGCTTCCCGAGACGCGGCGAGAGCGCCTTCAGTGTAACACCATGATCCCGAGCCAAGAAGCGGCGAGGCGCCGGACCGTACCGCAACGCCAGTAGAGCCCTGCGCTGTTGCCGGGATAGACTCCTCCGCGCCAAGCAGAGCAGGCAGGGAGGCCGCAGCATGACAAGGCACACGGCACCGGGGGAGGAGCCCTGCAGCAAACGCGCAGCCCCCGCCTTCCAGCCGCGCAAGCGCGGGCTGCAATATCTGACCGAGGGCGGGACCGAGACCGAGATCATGTTCCGCCACGGCCACGAATTACGGGAGTTCGCCATGTTCGAACTCGTGGACAGGCCCGCGGCGGTGAAGGACCTGCGCGGCATGTATCGCAAGCTTCTGGACACGATCGCGCGCCATGGCTTCGGGGCCATGCTCGCGGGCTTCGACTACCGGGCAAGCCCGGACTGGGGGGAGAAGCTCGGTTACTCGCGCGAGGGCCTGGCCGAGCTGCAGCATGCCTGCATCGACTTCCTGCGCGAGGTGTCGGACCCTTATCGTGACGAGCTGCCGGATATCACGATCTGCGGCTGTGTCGGCCCGCGCGGCGATGCCTATGCGGCGAACCGTGACATCACCGCCGAGGAGGCGGAGGATTATCATTCGGTTCAGATCGAAACCCTGCGTGCCTGCGGCGTTGACCTCGTCTGGGCCGCGACCTTCAACAACATTCCCGAGGCGGTCGGTCTGAGCCGCGCCGCCGCCCGCATCGGGCTGCCGCTCAATCTGCATTTCACCCTGACCGCCGAGCATCGGTTGAGTTCGGGCCCCACCCTGCGCGAGGCCATCGACGCGACCGATGCCGAGGCCGGCCCGGCGAGGCCGGACTCCTACGGGATCAACTGCTCGCACCCGGCCGAGTTCGAACCCGCGCTGGAGCCCGGGGACTGGATCCGGCGCATCCGCGCAATCCGTCCGAACGCCGCGAAAACGGACAAGATTGCGTTGTGCAAGCTCAACCATATCGAGGAGGGCGACCCCGCCGAACTGGGTCGGATGATGGGCGGCCTTGCGCAGCGCCACCCGCAGCTCGATATTTTCGGCGGATGCTGCGGCACCTGGGATCGCCACATCGACGCCATTGCCCGTGAGGTGCAGAAGGCCCGCGCGGTGGCGACCTGACGACGGGCGCAGCCAGGAGCGTCGCCCGGTTTGCGCGCGGCAATCATGCGTTCGCGCGAAGGAGCAAGGCGAGCCGGATGCTTTTCGAACAGCCTGACCCGTCGACGGCGGAGCAAGATCGCGCCATCCGGTGGCGCAGGACGAGGCCACCCTGGAATTGGGCGGGCCACGAGGCGGCGGCCGGTCAGCCGCGCTCTCCATTTCGCTGGCGATCGCGTGACCGCCCTGGACCGTCAGGGCCGAGGCGGCGCAGGTCGGTTCAGGGGGTGTCGGTTGATGTGCGTGCGCGGCTTTGCGCCAGGCGGAGGCTCTCGCCGGTCATCTCGATGCTGAGCCCCGCCCCCGCCCTTGATGGGATGGATGGCGCCCTCGATGGGTCGGTAACGGCACCCAATGTGGCACATCGCGATGCCGGGAGCGGGAGCCATCCCCCCCATCAGTGACGCCACGACTGGCAACTCCTCCCGATGGTCGTCGATGGATGCGACCACCACTTCGACCGGCGGTCGAGCTCCGCCATCGCAGGATATGCGCTCTTTCAGCCGTGCATGGCGGTCCGGACGTGCCCGGCAGCCATGTCCGCCGCGAAATCCCGACCAGCCTGCATGCGCGCCCTTGCGTGAACCGATGCGCTTCCATCGGCCTCCTCACCGCGGCACGGAGGTGCGGTCCGGCATTCGCCCCGGACCGATGAGGGCCTCGTGCCGAACCGCCAGGACTCTATATTGCCCGCAGCCCTTTCAGGCCGGCGTTGCCGAGCATCGCATCCGACATCCCGTACTTGCGGCACAGCTCAGAGAGCTTCGCCCCGGCCGCATATTCCTGCGAGGTCGCGCCAATCCGCTCTTCGGTGAAGCGGGACTTGCGCATCGTCCGATCTCCTCGCCACGTTGATTGTTACACGACAGACCTTCCGAACGACTGGCCCGTTGTACGCGGGCAGGTGACGGGCAATGGCCCCATTTGGTCCGGGATCGACACGCCCTGCCCAATCGCGCCGCGGATTGCGGTCGCCAGGGTCAGCGGCTGGCTATCCGGCATCCGGGCGCACGAAGTGACCGTCCCGGACCGGTTCGAGCGGTGCGGAGGGTTCTCTGGCGCCAGGTGCAAATACGGGACTCCCGACCGTGCGCGTGTCAGCATCACGCACGCGGCGCAATTCGGGGTGCGCGACCGGCACTGCGTCGAGGAGGCGGCGTGTGTAGGAATGGCGCGGGTCGGACAGGACCGCGTCACGCGGGCCTATCTCCACGATCTCGCCCATATGCATCACCGCGATGCGGTCGCTGACCTTTTCGACCACGCCCATGTCGTGCGAAATGAACAGGAGCGCGATATTGAACTCGTCCTGAACTTCGCGCAGCAGCTCGAGGATCTGTGCCTGAATCGATACGTCGAGTGCAGAGACCGGCTCATCCGCGATAATGACCCGCGGGCGCAGGGCGAGCGCGCGTGCGATGGCGATGCGCTGGCGCTGCCCGCCGGAAAACTGGTGCGGGAAGCGGTTCGCCATCTCGGGTGACAGTCCCACCCGTTCGAGCAACTCGAGAACGGTCGCGCGCAGCTGGCGCGGTTTCTGGCTGGAATGGATCCGGAACGGCTCCGCGACCGTGTCGAAGATCCGCATGCGGGGATTGAGCGAGGCGTAGGGATCCTGAAACACCATCTGCAATCCGCGTCGCGCGCGCTTCAACTCGTGATGCGGCAGAGCGCAGATATCGCGCCCGTCAAGGAGGATTTCGCCGGAGTCGGCCTCGATCAGGCGCAGGATCGCTTTTGCAGTCGTCGATTTTCCGCATCCGGACTCGCCGACGATCGCGAGTGTCTCGCGCGCGGCGACGTCGAAGGAGACGTCCTCCACCGCGTGAAGCTCCGAGGTCACGCGGCGCAGCAGACCGCTGCGCATCGGAAACCGAACCCGCAGGTTGCGCACGCTGAGTGCTGCGGCCCCGGGGTCCGGATGGCGCACCGGCGCCACGGGCGCGGTGCCAAGCTTCGGTGCCGCGTCGAGCAGTTGCCGCGTGTAATCCCGCCGGGGCGCGGCAAAGACCTGCCCGACCGATCCCTCCTCGATGATCTCGCCCGCGAGCATTACCGCGACGCGATCGGCGATCTCGGCGACCACCCCCATGTCGTGCGTGATGAAGAGCACCGCCATGCCGCTCTCGCGCTGGATCGTCTTGAGCAGGGCGAGGATTTCGGCCTGCACGGTGACGTCGAGCGCCGTCGTGGGCTCATCGGCGATCAGCAGATCGGGCCGGCACATCAACGCCATGGCGATCATCACGCGCTGGCGCATCCCGCCCGACAGCTCGTGGGGGAATTGACCCAGCCGCTTCGCGGGATCCGACATGCGCACCTGCTCGAGTGCTTCGAGAGCGCGGGCATCGGCCTGTGCCCGGCTCAGCCCATGATGCCGGATCGCCGACTCGGTGAGCTGATAGCCGATGGTGAGAACCGGATTGAGCGATGTCATCGGCTCCTGGAAGATCATCGCGATGCGGTCACCGCGCAGCCGTTCGAGCCGCGCCTCGGGCAGGGCGAGCAGATCGGTCACGGTGTCGTTCCCGCCATGCCAGAGCGCGCGGCCGCCCGTAACGGTTCCGCCCGTGTAGCGGGTCAGCCCGAGGAGCGACTTTGCCGTAACGGATTTGCCCGACCCCGACTCACCGACGAGCGCGAGCACCTCGCCACGGCGCAGCGCGAGGCTGACACCCTTGACCGCTTCGATCCGCCCCCGGCTGAAGCTCACGCGCAGTTCCTCGAGCGCGAGCAAGGGCGATCCCGCCGTCTCGACCGTTGCGCACGCGCTCGTCATCCCGCGACCGCATAGGCTCGGATTTCAACGAGCGAGTCGCGCTTCGACGCCGCCGCCTCGACCACCGAGAGCGCCGGCACATGCTCGCTATCGATCCAGTCATTCCACGCCGCGCTGAAGGCATCATGCTGGCGGATATCGGCGAGCCAGACCTGCGCCATCGCGATCGCGCGACGATCGGCGCCGTGGTCGCGCAGATGACCCTCGATGACATCGAGGATCGCCAGGGTCTGTTCGCCCATGTCCCCCGATTTGTCCGGCGCGGTCAGGCAGATCGAGATCATCTGCGGACAGGCCGCACCAAGATGGATACGCGGCGCGCCGGGGCGCAGCACCGGGCCGATACGGGTGAGGGTCATCGCGCGCCCCCGCTGCGGCAGGCGGTGGCGATAAGCTCGACGAGAAGGTCGGGGCGCGACAACTCACCCGAGACGCAGGTGCGCGCCGGCGGAGCGTCGGCATCGGCCCACTCGTTCCAGACCGCGTTCATCGCACTGAAATAGCGCATGTCCTTTAGCCAGACATGGATCACGAAGATCGAGCGCTGGTCCTCGCCCATCTCGTCGAGCAGCGCGTCGAGCCGGGCGAGCGCGCTTCGCATCTGATCCTTGGCGTCACCGTCGGTGGTCTCGGGCTGCACGCCCGAAAGGAAGATCAGATCGGGGCTTGCCACGATCTCGGCGCGCCGCGCGCCGTCGCGATCGGTTATGTGATGACGTTCAAGCATGGATGTCCTTTCGCTGTCAGTGGCTCTTCATCTTGGGGTCGAAGCGGGCCCGAAGCACATCGCCCAGCAGGTTGATCCCCAGCACGGTCACGAAAATGCACAGCCCCGGAAACAGGGCCATCCACCACGAGGTCGAGATGTAGCTTCGCGCATCCGCGAGCATCCCGCCCCAGGTCGGGATCGCGGGCGGCACGCCGAGGCCGAGAAACGACAGCGCCGCCTCCGAGATGATCGCGGTGGCCATCGCGAAGGTCGCGACCACGATGGTGGATGGAAGCACATTGGGCAGGATGTGGCGGCGCAGCAGGCGGATGTGCCCCGCCCCGAGCGAGCGCGCCGCAACAACGAATTCCCGCTCGCGTAGCGTCATGGTCTCGGCTCGCGCGAGCCGGCAATAGGGGATCCAGCGCTGCGAGGCGAGCGCGAGGATCACGATGGCCAGTCCCTGACCGAGAAACGCCACGATCGCGATCGCTAGAAGCAGCGGCGGAAAGGCCCAGAACACCTCGAGGATCTTTTGAATGACCGAGTCCACCCAGCGGCCGAAATACCCTGACACGACCCCGAGCACGACGCCCACGATCCCCGAGAACCCCACGACCGCGATCGCGATCAGGAGCGACACGCGTGCGCCGTAGATGATGCGGCTCAGGAGGTCGCGGCCGACATGATCGGTGCCCAGCAGATGTGGCCCGGCGGGCTGCGGGGGGGTCAGCGCCATCATCAGGTTCTGGTGCTGCGGATCGAACGGCGCGAGCCAGGGGGCAAAAAGCCCCGCAGCGACGAGCAGTGCCAGCATCATCAGGCCGAACAGCGCCTTTGGCTGCAGCAGGTAGCCGAAGCGTTCGTCAAAGCTGAGTGTCTCGGCATTCATGTCAGCGCATCCGGATTCGCGGATCGACGATCGTGTAGAGCACATCGATCAACAGGTTGAGCAGCACGAAGAGTGCGGTGTATATGATCACCAGGCCGGTGATCAGAGGAAAGTCGCGCGCCCCGATGCCCTGGATCAGAAGCTGCCCGATGCCAGGCCAGGAGAAGATGGTCTCGACGATGATCGCGCCCGAGAGCAGAGCGCCGAACTCGAGCCCGATGATCGTGATGACCGAGACGAGGGCGTTGCGAAACGCATGCAGCCACAGGATCGTCCGAGCCCGCACACCCTTGGCGCGCGCTGTCATGACATAGTCCTCGGCGAGATTTTCCAGCATCGAGGCGCGGGTGAGCTGCATGATGATCCCGGTCATCGCCGTGCCGAGCACCACGGTCGGCAAGAGCAGATGCACGAAGGCCAGCCGGAGTTCCCCCCAGCGGCCTTGAAGCACTGCATCGACCGTCAGGAAACCGGTGAGGCGCGGGATCTCGTCTCCCCATGACATGCGCCCGCCCGAAGGGAGCAGGTTGAGCTGCCCCGCGAAGATCAGGATGAGCATGATCCCGAGCCAGAAATTCGGCATGCTGATCCCGAAGAACCCGCCGAAGGAGGCGAGTGTATCCACGATGGAATTGGGGCGTGCCGCGGCCCAGATCCCGAGCGGGATGCCCACGATCACCGCCATGAGTGTGGCGTAGAGCGCGAGTTCGAGACTGGCGGGGAGGCGCTCGAGGACCAGGTCGATCACCGGCTGCTGGTACCGGAACGAATCCCCGAAATCGAGCATGACCGCGTTCTGCAGGAAGTTCAGATACTGAACCCATACCGGCTGATCGAGCCCCCACGCGGCCGCGACGCGGGCGCGATCCTCGGGGCTCGCCTCGTCGCTGATCAGCATGCTGACCGGGTCGCCGGGGGCGGCGTGCATCAGCATGAAGACAATCAGCGACACCATCAGCAATACGGGAATGACCCCGAGAAGCCGCCGCGTGATGTAGCCCAACATCCCGAACCTCCCGTCGCTCTGCCAAGGCGCGGCGGTGCACCCCCGCGCCCCGAGCGCTCAATCAGTCGCCGGCGCGGACATGGATGTCCCAGCCATCGACGCGATCCGCAGGGCGCGGGGTATAGTCGATCCCCTCGGACACTCCCCAGGCCAGTTGATGCAGCCAGAGGAAATGCGCCGGCGCGGCCTCTGTCAGTGCGGCGATCGCTTCCTGCATCCGCTCGAGCCGCCGATCCGGATCGAACTCCTGGCGCTCGGCATCAAACAGCTCATCCAGCTCCGGGTCCGAGAAGTCGAGCCGCGGGCTGCCGTCGGTGCGGAAATACTGGTGCAGCGCGCGCGACGGATCGAGCATCTGGCCGCGCCCCATATAGTAGAAGGGCACGCCCCCCGACTGCACGTTCGACCAAAGGGTCGACCATTCCGGCGTCTGCAGGTTCACGGTGAAGCCTGCCTGCTCCAGCATGGGGACCATCGCCTCGGCGATCTGGCGATCCTGCACATAGCGGCCAACCGGCGTGTAGAAATCGATCTCGACTCCCACGAGGTCGGCACTTTCGAGCAACTCGCGGGCACGATCCGGATCGTGTTCGTAGGGGGTGCGGAAATCGGGATCATATCCGAACTGCCCTTCGCCGACCGCGCCATGCAGCAACGTGGCCTGCCCGCCGAGCAGCGCTTGAACGATCGCCTCACGGTCGATGGCGTGCGCCACGGCCTGGCGCGCCTCGGGCACATCCCAGGGATGCGTCGAGGGATTCATCGCGAGAAACATCATCTCGACGGAGTTCGCGAACTCGATACGGGCATTGTCGAGATCGTCCGCGCGGTCGACGAGCTGCGGTGGGATGCCTTGCGCGATCTGCACCTCGTCATTGGCCAGCGCGGTCACCCGCGCCTCCGGCTCCGCGATGATGCGATACATGATCTGCTGCGGGTTGGTGGGCGATACCATCGGATGATCGTCCACACGTTCGAGGATCATGTGCTCACCCGCGGACACCTCGACGAGGCGATAGGGGCCGGCACCGTAGGGGTGTTCGCGATACATGTCAGAACCATGCTCGTCATGGAGCGCCTTCGACGTCACGGTGAGCAGGCTGAGATTGTCCGGCAGGGTCGCCATCGGCTCGTGGGTGACGATCTCGACGGTCAGATCATCGATCGCCCTGGACGACTCGATCGGATCGACCACGAACTGGCGCACCGAACCGGGATCGTTCTGCATCCGGTCGATCGAGTGGACCACATCCTCGGCCAGAACCGGATCACCGTTGTGGCGCACCCAGTCCTCACGCAGATGAACGTGCCAGGTGGTCTCGTCGATCGCCTCGACGCTCTCGGCGAGATACGGGACGAACTGACCCTCATCGAAGTCGAAACGCGTCAGACAGCCATAGACCTTGCACCACAGGCTCCCTATGAGCACCACGGCATCCCCGTAGGGATTGTAACCGGCAATGGTTTCCGTCATTGCCACCGTGATTCGGGCATCGGTCATGTCTTCCGATGCTGCAGCAGGCATGGCTGTTGCGAGCGCCAAGGCCCCCGCTACGGATCCTGCAAGCTTTGCCTTCATTCGCATTTTTCGGCTCCCTGTTGTTGATCAGAACACTCTGTTCACGGCTTCACGCGCCCGGCTGCCCCATCACGGTTTCGCTTGACGATTCCACAGCCCGAATCGTAAGTAAAGTATGACTTACGTGCTACGCTTGAGCATGCAACTACATTGGTCATCCGATGAGCGAAAGGATGCGAAATGGCGCATCAGAAAAAGATCCAGGCCTCCGGAGCCCCAGACGCCACTGCCGGTGCAACCAAACGTGGAGAAGACACACGCGAACGCATCCTCTCGGCCGCCATCGAGGAGTTCTGCGCCGCGGGTTTCGCCGGGGCGAGCACGACGCGCATCGTGCAGGCCGCCAACTGCAACATCCGAATGCTCTATCACTTCTTTGCCAAGAAGGAGGGGCTTTATCGCGCTGCTCTCGAGCGCGTCTACGAGCAGCTTCGCGACAGCGAGGACCGCATCAGCTTCTGGCAGCGGCCCCCACGCGAGGGTGTTGCGGAACTCACCACCTTCACCTTCGATTACATGCTCGAAAACCCGCAGTTCCCGAAGATGGTGCTTCAGGAGAATCTCGCCGGCGGTGACATGGCGCGCGAACTCGGATCGCTCTACAGCAGATCCCGCCCCCTCATCGCGAATCTCGACGGGTTGATCGAGAACGGATTCGCCGACGGGACATTCTGCAAGCGCCCCAGCGCGACGGATCTTTACCTGACGATCCTTTCGCTGAGCTTCATCCACATCTCGAACCTCCACACTCTGACGGCGACATTCGGAGAGGACCTGACAGAGGCAGCCTTTCTCGAACGCCGCCGCGCGCACGCGGTCGAGGTCGTTCTCGGGTATCTGGGTGCAGACTGATCGCGCGCGTGTTGGGCCGGACGAAGCGATCGGCCGGACGGGGATGGTCACGACCCCGCATGCGGCGGCCACGGAGGCCGGCGCCAGAATTCTTCGTTGCGGCGGAAATGCGATCGAGGCGGCGATCGCGGCGGGGGCCGTGCTCGCGGTCGTCTATCCGCATTTCTGCGGCCTCGGCGGTGACGGGCTTTGGCTGGTGTCTGACGAGACCGGCAAGACGGAATGCATCATGGGCATCGGTCAGGCCACGGCACACGCCGCCATGCTCCCCGATCGGCTCCCCCTTCGCGGACCGCTTTCCGCCGCCGGTTCGGCCGGACTCGTGCGCAGCTGGGATACGGCACTTGCGCTCTCGCGGGCGCACTGGGACGGGACGTTCCGCCTCGCGCATCTTCTCGATCCGGCCATCGAACATGCCAGCGAGGGCATAACGCCCAGCCCATCATTGATGCACTGGCTACGGTTCCGACAGGCTGAATGGCCGGACTGGTCGGGCTTTGCGGCCAATTTCGGTATCGGTGCTCAGGGCGCGGCCGACACCCCTTTTCGCCAGCCCGCCCTGGCGGAAAGCCTGCGCGCAATCGCCTGCGACGGTCCTGAAGAATTCTACGAGGGCGCCCTTGCGCGGCGCATTGCCGCCGGGCTCGCCGGGGCCGGCGCTCCGCTCGATGCGGCGGATCTGGCGGCTACGATTGCACCGCGCGACGCGCCCGTCGGGCTGGATGTGGCCGGAATGCGGCTGCTCGCACCGCCGCCGCCCACACAGGGTGTCACCACCCTCGCGATCATGGGCATCCTCGAGCGCCTCGGCATCGCGGGCATCAATCCGGATGATCCGCAATTCTATCACCTCGTAGCCGAGGCGATAAAGCAGGCCTTCCTCGACAGGCCGCACATCCTGACAACACCGGCTCCGGACCTGCTGGCGCCGCAGAGGCTCGACGCGATGGCAGCGCGCATCCGGCAAGACGATGCGCTCGAATGGCCCCATCCCTTCCAGAGCGGCGACACCGTGTTTCTCGCCGCGGTAGATGCGCGCGGCCGTGCTGTCAGCCTTCTTCAGAGCATCTATTTCGACTGGGGCAGCGGTATCGTCGCCGGCGATACCGGTATCCTCTGGCAGAACCGTGCCGCCGCCTTCAACGGCCTGCCGGGGCACCCCCAACGCATCCAACCGGGCGCGTGGCCCTTCTTCACGCTCAATCCGGGCCTCGCCCTGAGCGGTGGGCGACCGGCCCTGCTCTACGGAACGCAGGGCGCGGATGGCCAGCCGCAGACCCTTGCCACGGTGCTCAGCCGCGCGATCATGCACGGCATGTCTCCAGCCGCTGCGCTTGCAGGTCCGCGTCTGCTTCTCGGGCGCGGCTTCGCGGACGACGCGGATACGCTCAAGATCGAAAGCTCCGCAGGAGAAGCCACGATGGCAGGCCTGCGGACGCGCGGCCACCAACTGTCTCCGATCGCGCCGCTCAATCCCCTGTGCGGACAAGCCGGGCTCATTGCAATCGATACGACGAGGCTGCGCGGGGCCCATGACCCGCGCAGTGACGGCTGCGCGATCGGGTTGGAGTGAGGAGCGGCACCACCCGCCGCGCCGTTCCTGCCTGCGCTTCTCCTGCGACGCGGGCAGGCCGTCGCATCGGCAAAAAGCAAGGCCGGCGGATCGGCTCAGTGCATGTCGCCCATGACTTCGCCTCACTCATTCGGATGACCGCGAACAGGTGTCGCACGAACCGGGGGCGTCACAATGGATAGCGGTTCGCTGGCGAGGAGGATCATCCCGTTCCAGCCGATTCGTCGATCGCAGCGCTCGGGTTGAGCGCGCGCACGCTTTGCAGCAAATCGTCAACCTCGTTTTCCTAGAATACTCCGTCGGGACTCTGCTGCACGAGCCGGCTGATGGCCGGAGTTCCCCTTTCCCCGAACAGTCTCATCCCACGGCCCGTGCGACGGGTATGCCGAGCGCGGTGAAGCCGTCGATCCCGGCGATCCGGATCGGGAGCTCGGCAAGCTGACGGTCGAATTCGCGCGCCGAGAGGCGTCGCCCCCTGAGTTCGACGCGGTGCATCTGCGTATCCGCGGGACTTAGGCGGTGATGTTCGCTTCATCGTCGCCGGAGTGCACGGCCCGGATGTTTCGACGCGCGCGATGCCGCGTGACGGACCCGCGCCCCGGTCCGCGAGGGCGTCATGGCACTTGCGGGTGTCACATCGTTTCGGCCGAGGGCACGAAGCGGGTGCAACCCGGGAAAGCCCGGTCGGGCTGTCGTATCAGTGTCGCGAGAACGCAAGCGCCGGGCAGTTCACCCTGAATTGCGCCTCCGGGAAGCTGGAGGACCGCTTCGCTGAGCTTCGGGAGGCCCGGGCGCCCGTGTAGAGCCCCCGGATCGTGAGAAACCTGGTTGCGGCCACTCGGCCAGAGTCTTGCTGTCGAGTTGGTCGTGCCCGAACTCTGCCGGTGGTGCCATGATGCCCGAATAGCTGGGGTTTATTGACACGCCTAGCCCTGCCGAACCCGCCCGCAAGCCCCGCACGGTCACATTTCGACCAGGACGGCCACAGAAATGTCAATGATTCTTGAGGTTTATTTTCGCGCTGGACAGGATACTCCCGCGATGTCGCCAGGCAGGCGCAGCGGCTGCGCGTATTGCCCGGTCGGGCTTCAGATCTCGATGCCAAGCCGGGCGATCATGCGGTCGCGCTCGGCCAGCGCCGCGGCGGCATCGTCGCCGAGGCTCGCGGCGCAGGCATTGATCAGGCATTCGGCGCAGGCGATGAAGACCGTCATGCTGTTGGACAGAAAGCTCGTGTCATGCGGCACGAACAGCGCCGCATCGGAGACGTCCACCAACGGCGACGAGGTTCGATCGGTGATGGCAACCACCGCGATGCCGCGCTCATGCGCCGCGCGGGTGACCTCGACGACATGCGCGGTGTAGGGCGAACAGCTCGCCGCGATCAGCACATCCCCCGGCCCCATCGTCGCGAGCGCCTCGGCAACGCCCTTGCCCGGCGCCTCCAGCAGTGCGACATCCGAGCGGATCATGCGCAGTCCGTAGCCCAGAAAGGCCGCGAAGGCGTGGAACTGGCGCACGCCGAAAACCGCGACGCGGCGCGCATGGGCGATCCGGGCGACGGCATCGTCGAAGCTCGCAGGGTCGAAGCCGTCGAGGAAGCGGTCGATATTGGCCTGGGTTTCGCGGCACAGGCGCTCCACCCCCGCCGCCACGCCGTGCTCCCCTCCAGCCAGCGCGGCCTGCGCCTGGCGGCTGTAGAAGGCGCCGGGGCGCGTGAGGCTCGCATTGAGCAGGACGTCCTGGAACGCGCCGAAACCCGGATAGCCGAGGCTGCGCGCAAGCCGCGTCAGCGTCGATGGATTGACCTCGAGTTCGCCCGCGAGCGCGGTGATCGACAGGAGCTTGGGGCTGCCCTGTAACTCGAGAACGCGGCCGAGGGCCTCGCGCGCCTTCGGGCCGAGGACGATGTCGGATTCGCCGCGCGCGATGGCCAGCATCAGCGCGCGCAACTCGCCCACCGTGGCGGGCGGCGCGGGTGGCTCAGGACCGCGCGAGTCGGTGGACATGGCAGGCCTTCGCTTCGCGTCGCTCATGCACCCGCCAGTTAACATCATCCGCGCCGATGTCGAACACCGCCGTGGCCAGCGTGTTCTCGTCATCGGGGTCGTCGGGGTCGGCGCGCAGGATGGGCAATCCCGGCCCGCCCTCATCGTGCAGGACAGTCAGCGGATCGCGCACACCGCTCTCCAGCAACGCGGTGCCATGCGCCTGACGGTCGCGCGACGAGTCCGTCACGACCTGATCGGCACAGCCCCCGGGGTGATGAAGGGCGTGATTGGCGTGCAGTTCGGGGCCCGTGACGACGCGCTGCGAGACGCGCCCGGCTCCGAACTCGACGCTGAGGATTTCCGCTCGGCCCGCCTGCGCGAGCGCGAAGTGAAATCCCGCTCCCGCCGGCGCGGTGCGCAGCACCCCGAGCGCAGCCTTCGGGTCCGACGCCGCCAGAACGGCGCGCCCCAGCACCATGCGCGGCGCGCGCGCATCGCGCACCCGCAGGCGAAGGTTGTTGACCGTCTGCACCATCCCCGCCCCGGTCACCGCGAAGGTGTGACCGGGCAGCGAGCCCGGGTAGCAGAACGCGGTGAACCCCGGCTCGTCATCGGGTGCGATCTCGGCAAGAAAGCAATGGCCATCGAGCTGCGGCAGCCCGTCCTCGTTATGCGCGATGCGCGGGCGCGGGCCCGGCAGCATCACCGTCGTGCAGCCATCGGGCGCCGCCGCGATCTCGCCACGACAGTTCCACGCGAAAACCTGCGCGAAGGGCAGATCGAGCCCGTCGGCGAGGCCTTCGAGCTCGCGCAGGATGCGCGGATGCTGCACGGCAACCCAATCGCGCATCGCCGCGAGCTGCGGGCTGTCGGCCCGCACCGCGCAGGCTTGCCAAGGCGCGCTCGGCACGAGCCGCTCGCGCACCGCCGCGCGCGCGTGACGACCCAGCGCCGCGCCGATCGCGGCGGGATCGCCGCCCGCGCGCAGAAAGCCGATCCGGCTCTCATTGGACATGGCGCAGGAAGTCCTTCATCCGGTCATTGGGCGGATTGTTGATGACCTCGCGCGGATCGCCATCCACGGCGATCTTGCCGTGCTCCATGAAGATCAGCCGCGTGCCGACACTGCGCGCGAAGTTCATCTCGTGGGTGACGACGATCATCGTCATCCCCTCCTCTGCAAGCTGGCGCATCACGTTGAGCACCTCCTGCTTGAGCTCGGGGTCGAGCGCCGAGGTGGGCTCGTCGAAGAGCATGACCTTCGGCCGGATGGCAAGCGCGCGAGCGATGGCGACGCGCTGCTGCTGACCGCCCGACAGGGCCGACGGGGCATTGTGCGCCTTGTCCGACAGCCCGACCTTTTCCAGAAGCTCCATCGCGCGGGCCTCGGAGTCGCGGCGGTTCATTCCGAGCACCTGGCGCGGCCCGAAGGCGACATTCTCCAGCGCAGTGAATTGCGGGAACAGGTTGAACTGCTGGAAGACCATCCCGGCCTGCTGGCGGATCTCGCGCAGTCTTGCGTGCCCGCCGCGCACCGAGATCCCGTTGACGACGAGATCGCCGCCGGTGATCTCCTCGAGCCCGTTGATGCAGCGCAACAGCGTGGACTTGCCCGACCCCGACGGCCCGACAAGCACCACAACCTCCTGACGATCGATGGTCAGATCGACTTCATCGAGCACCTTGAGCTTGTCGAAATGCTTGGACACGTTCTTGAATTCCACGACGCTCATAGGATCCTCATGCGCTTTTCGATCATCCGCAGGATCAGTGACAGCGTGCCGGTCATGACCAGATACAGGATGGCGACGGCGGTCCAGATCTCCACGGCGCGGAAATTGGCGGCCATGATCTCCTGGCCGGTGCGCGTCAGCTCCCCGACGCCGATGACGATGAACAGCGAGGTATCCTTCAGGCTGACGATACACTGATTGCCGAGCGGCGGAATGAGCCGGCGAAAGGCGAGCGGGCCGACGATATGGGTGACGACCTTCCAGCGCGGCAGCCCCAGCGCGAGCCCCGCCTCCGTCAGTCCGCGCCCGATCGAGAGCACCGAGCCGCGCACGATCTCGGCAATATAGGCGCCCGCATTGATGACGATGGCGAGCACCGCCGCCGTCATGCCGGGGATACGCAGATCCGCGAGCACCGGAAGCGCGAAATAGATGAACATCACCTGCACCACGATCGGCGTGCCGCGGATCACCTCGATATAGGCGAAGGCCACCCCGTTGAGGATCATGCCGCCATAGGCGCGCATCAGCCCCGCGACCGTTCCGACGATGATGCCGCCGATCAGCCCGACGACCGTGATGTAGAGCGTGACCTGCGCCCCCGCGAGAAGCTGGGGGATGAAATCGATGATGATGGACCACTGTACGTCCATGAAGACCTCCGCGCGGCGCGAGGAAAGGCGGAGCCGCACCGTGTCGGCTCCGCCGGGTTGGCGACGGGAGCGGCGGGCTTATTCGCCCGGCGCGGCGTCGAACCACTTTTCGTAGATCTCGTCGTAGCGCCCGTCCTCGCGCATGTTGGCCAGCGCCTCGTTGACCGGCTCGACCAGCTCGCTGCCCTTGGGAAAGCCGATGCCGTACTCGTGCGCCATCATCTGCTCGCCGACCGCCTTGACGTCGCCATCGCCGGCCGTCGCGATGTAATAGAGCACGTTGGGCGTGTCGTGCATCGCGGCATCGACGCGCCCGGTGCGCAGTTCGAGATAGGCGTTGTCGATATTGGGGAACTGCACCAGCTCGGTCTCGTCGAAATTGTCGCGCGCATAATCGGCCGCGGAGGTCCCGGTGCGCACCGCGAGGCGCTTGCCGGCGAGATCCTCCGCACCCTCGATGTCGCTGTCCGCGGGCACCATGATGCGAAAGCCGCTTTCATAGTAGCCGTCCGAGAAGTCGATCACCTCGGCGCGATCCTCGCGGATCGTGATCCCGGCCAGCGCGACATCAACCTGCCCGGTCTGCAGCGCCGGGATGATACCGTTGAAATCCATCGGTTGCAGCTCGTAGTCGAGCTCGAGCTCCTCGGCGATCGCGGCCCACATGTCGATGTCGAAGCCGACATACTCGCCGTCGCGCTCGAACTCGAAGGGCACGAAGGCGGTGTCGGTGGCGACGAGCAGGGTCTCGGCGGAGGCGGCCGCCGAGGTCGCGACGAGGGCGGCGGCAGTCCAGGCGGTAAAGCGTTTCATGGTGACCTCACTGTTGGCGGAGTTTGCAGGCTCTTCGGCCATGCAAGTATTTTTGCATATGATGTGTTTCCTCGCAAGAAATTTGCGCATATGAAATATCATTTACAATCAATAATATATGCGCAAGCTACGGGGTGAGGTTCCTGCCGGGCAGGAGAGCTTGCGCTGAGATCAGGGGGATTCGCCCACGGACATTGCGCCCTGCGGGCTTTCGCACAAACACCGATAAGCGGTTCCGTGGCCTCGCACCGCGGCTTGCCGTCGACGCTGAACGGCAGGTTCATTCAGGGCGCAGTCCGCGGGCGTGGCCGCGCCCTCGATCTGGCAGCGTCCGTTTTCTGTGCGCACCCGCCGCTCGGGGGTGCGACCTGTCGACTGCACCTGCAGCATCCGTGTCCAGCGGCGAGGCCGCCTTCGTGGTGCGTCGTGATACCGTCTGAGGAGGGCGGAAGACACCACATCGTCGGCGTGACGGCAGACAGATGACCTTGGCGAGTGGGGTGGCAACCGGTCTTGTTCGCTCTGCAGCGCCTCGGAAGCGAGCTGCAATTGCCTTGTCGCGACAACTATCTTGCCTGCTGAATGCCGCGCATTCAGACTTGGGCCGCCAAACCGAACGTCCCTCGCCCGGATTGTCGTGCCAACTGATCCGGGTTGTCTTGTGTGGACCCCGGAGAGAAACTGGACAGCGGGATCGGTTGGATGGTCTGACCGTCGCGGGGTAAGTGTCCGCATTTTTAGCCCGAAGCCAACGAGCTGACGGCAGGGAGAACTCTTCTGTGGAGCTATATGACCGGGTACGTCTGGCGTGCCACGTAGATGGAATGAGCAGAAGCGGTGAGCCACGCGCTCACCACTGACGGCATGGATGGCTCCCTCGATGGGTCGGTAACGGCACCCAATGTGGCATAATCGACGAACTCGGCTTGGTGCCGCTGTCAAAGACAGGGGCCAAGCTACCCTTCGAGATAATCTCCCAGCGCCATGAGCGCGGCTCCATAATCATCACCTTGAACCTGCCCTTCGACGAACAGGCCGAGGTCTTCGGCTCCGGGCGCCTCACCGGCGCCATCCTTGGCCGCCTGACCCACCACGTACAAATCCTCGAGATGAACGGCGAAAGCCTTCGGCTTCGCCAAAACCGCAAAGCCAAGAGCTGAACTCAACACGGACCGACAGCCACGAAACTGGCCTTCGGCCAGTGCGCCTTGTCGCGCGTCGGCCATGTGGAGGCACGCGCGTCAAGGCACCGGACAGACCCCGCCCACCGGAGACTACTGCGCCGGTGCACAGACCCGACATGCCCCGGGATTGGCAACATCCTCAAACCCGCCCATGTGAAGGGTGCCGACGACCCGTCCGAGACCTTCCGCGTCCTCGAGAACAAAGAGATCCGCGATCGCGGCCAAGACCGCCCCGC
>SLQD01000039.1 GCA_007131685.1 Paracoccaceae bacterium
ATCGCCGCGCCCGCGATGGCCGCTGAAAGCGATCACGCCTCGAGCCAGATCGTGACCGGACCGTCATTGGTCAGCGTGACGGCCATGTCGGCCGCGAATATCCCTTTCCCGACCTGGATACCGCGCTCCTCGAGGGCCGCCGCGAAGCGTTCATAGAGCCGCTCGCCCTCAGCCGGCGGAGCCGCGGCGGAAAAGCCCGGCCTGTTGCCGCGGGAGGTGTCGGCGGCGAGGGTGAACTGGCTGATCACGAGCGCCGCGCCGCCCGTATCCAGCAGCGAGCGGTTCATCCGCCCGGCATCGTCGCGAAACACGCGAAGCCTCGACACCTTCGCGGCGAGCGCGTCGGCATTGGCATCGCCGTCGCCCGCCATCGCACAGACGAGGATCATGAGCCCCGGCCCGATCTCGCCCACGGTTTCGCCCGCCACCGCGACCCGCGCGTCGCTCACCCGCTGGATCAATGCGCGCATTTCCGCCCTCCGCTCTGCCGGCGCGACAATCGGCGCGCGGCTTGACCCGGGTCAAGGTTGAAACGCCCGCGCGGACATACCTTATATGCCTCTCGCAACACGAGTATCACGAGGTCGATATGGTTGAGAAAACCCCGATGAGCACCCTCTGGCCGTCGCTCTACGAGCCGTTTCGCCAATTCGGCAGCCGCCTTGCCGAACTGATGGCCCCCGCCGCCGAGGCGTCCTCGAGCGATGAGGGCTACCGCATCAGCATGGAGCTGCCCGGCGTCGCGGAGGAGGATATCGAGCTGACGGTGGAGGACCATGTCGTCACCGTGCGCGGCGAGAAGAAGACCGAGCGCGAGGAGAAGGGCGACACCTGGTTCTTCAGCGAGCGCCAGTACGGCGGCTTCACGCGCAGCTTCCGCCTGCCTCCCGATGCCGACGAGAGCGGCGTGACGGCCGATCTCAGGGACGGGGTGCTCACCGTGACGGTGCCGCGCACTGATCCGGCCAAGACCCAGAGCTCCAAGCGCGTGCCGATCTCGCGCGGCTGAACGCCGCGTCCGCGGGCGCGTCAGCTGCGCGCGCCCGCGAGTTCCTCGGCGATCTCCTCGACGATCGGCATGGCGTCCTGCGCGCGCATGCCGGGGCGCAGCCGCGCGTCATAGAGGATCTGCAGCAGCATCTCGTCATGGCGGGTCAGAAGCGCGTATTCCTCGCGGTCATTGAAGATCGAGGGGTGGACGTCCTCATCGTCATTGGGCAGGCCGAGACCCTGGGCGAGTTCCTCGTGCACGCAGGACTCGCGCGTCAGATCCGGCAACTCGGCGCGGATCACCGCCACGGCATCGGTGAAGACATCGCGGTTGCCGCGCGCGAAGGTCGCCACCACGCACTGCGCCGAACGCGGCAGCCCGGTGATCAGCGACACGGTCTGTGCGTCGATGCCCGGCACCAGCGCGCGCAGCCGGTCGGCATAGTCGCGTCTGTCCTCCTCACCCAGCACCAGGACCCGGAAATTGCCGTCATCGCTCGTGAAGGAGACCGGGTGGCCGGTAATGCTGCCGAGGCGCTCGGCATAGTCGGAGATGATGGCGAGATCCGCGGCGCGCTGGGACGGGGCGACGCTGTCGCCGAACTCGACCGACAGCCGCACCGGCTCCTCCCAGCGCCGCAGCGGCGCCGCGCGGCCCTCGCCGGTGATCCGCCCGGCGATGCGGGCATGCTCCTCGCGCAGCGCGACGCGGGTGAAATTGCGCGCCAGGGTACCCGGATCGACCGGCGCATCCAGCCCCTCGGTGCGCATCAGCCCCGCAGCAAGGCGCGACCGCTCGAGCTCTTCGTAGTGATCGGCGAGTTCGCGGCTGCGCGTCGAGGGCTCGGGGGCCGGGCGTTCCGGCGCGGCGAGCGCGGGCGGCGCGGGGGGGCTGTCCTCCTCGAGCGCGGCCATCTCGCAGGCGGCAAGCAGGATGAGTGCCGGGGCGGCGGCCTGCAGCGCCGGGATCCGGCGGCACGGTTCAGCCATCACGGCGCCCTTCCCGCGGATCGGGGCGCTTTTCGGGGCGCGCGCGGTGGCGCGCCGATGCCAGCGCGGCCCGCAGCTCGGTCTCCATGCGCCCCAGCTCGGACTCGGCCTCGGCGCGGCGCGCCTTGCCCGCCTCGGCGATTTGAAGGCTCTCGTCGATCGTGGCCACGAGCGCGTCATTGGCCCGGCGCACCGCCTCCACATCGACCACGCCGCGCTCCATCTCTTCGCGCACGGCGCGGTTGCCCGCGCGCAGGTTCTCGGCGTTCGCAGTGAGCAGCTCGTTGGTCAGGTCATTGGCCGCGCGCACCGCGGTCGCCGCCTGGCGCGAGCGTTCGATGGTGAGCGCCTGGGCGAGCTGGGTCTCCCACAGCGGCACGGTGTTGACGAGCGTGGCGTTGATGCGGCTGACGAGGGACTTGTCGTTTTCCTGCACGAGCCGGATCGAGGGCAGCGCCTGCATCGTGACCTGGCGGGTCAGCCGCAGATCGTGCACCCGCCGCTCGAGATCGTCGCGCGCCGCGCGCAGATCGCGCAGCTCCTGCGCGGCGCGGCCCTGCATCGTCTCGTCGCCCTCGTCGAGCGCGCGCTCGCGCGCGGGGATCGTCTCGGCGTCGAGCTCGGCAAGGCGCTCATCGCCGGCGCGGATATAGAGCGCGAGCTCGTCGTAAAAGCCCAGCGTCGTCTCGTAGAGCCGGTCGAGCGCCTTGATGTCCTTGAGCAGGCGGTGCTCGTGGCGGGTGAGCTGATCTCCGATACGGTCGATCTGGTCCTGAACGGTCTCGAAGCGCTGCAGAAGCCGCCCGATCGGCGCGGCGCGGCCTGTGAGCCGCTCCCACCAGCTGCGCTCGCGGCGTGCATCGAGCTCGGAGACCGAAAAGCCGCGGATCGACTCCACCATCTGGCGCAGCGCGTCGCCGGCAGGGCCGATATCCTTGGTCTTCACATCCGAGAGCATGGACTGGCTGATGCTCTGCAACTCCGATTGCGCGGCGGCGCCGAAGCCGATGATCGAGCCCGAGTCCCCCAGATCGATCTCGCGCTTGCGCGCCTCGATGCGCGCGCGCAGCGCGTCGGGCTCGGTGCCGGGCTCGGGCAGGGCCTCGGGCGGTTCGGGCAGGCTGTGCCCGGTCACCTGGCGCAGTTCCTCGGCGTCGGGCGGGGCGGGTCTGTCGCTGTGCTCGGCCATCTTCATCCCAACCGTTCAACCTGTCACTCGGGCCGAAGCCCCTCACGCTGCAACCGCTCGCGCAGCACCTCGATCTCGATATCGAGGCGCGCGCGGTCATCGGCGAGCAGGGCTTCGCTGCGTGCGGCGAAGTCGCGCTCGAGATCGTCGAGCAGGGCGACGAACCTGGCCCGCGCGTGCCCGTCCCGCGCCTTGCGGTCAAGGGCCGCGTATTGCTTTGCCGCGTCACAGGCACCCAAAAGATACACTCCCAGGTAGCGCCGCGCGCCGGCGAGGCGCGCCGGCTCGGCCTCGATGCGCAGGAACAGCTCGCGCGCGCGGGCCCGGAACGCCTCCACCCGCGCGACGAGATCGCGATCGCCGGTCCCGGCGACGGCGTCGCGCATCGCCGCGAGCTGGCTCTCCGCGTCGGCGACGGCGCGCGCGACGCGGTCGCCCTGCCAGCCGGCCACGCCGTCGGGGTGCTTGTCACGCATCGGGTCGAGCCCGAAGGCCCCGAGATGCAGCGCTGCCCCGAGCGCCCCGATCACCAGCGCCGCCCCCGCGCCACCGGGCACATAAACCCCGCAGCCCAGCCCCGCCGCCATCGCCACGGCCGCGACGGCCTTGCGCGCCAGTGCCGGGCGGCGGGCGACGCGGCGCGCCTCGTAGGCCGCCTCGGCGCGCATCCCCTCGCGCGTCAGCCACGCCGCCAGCAGCATCAGCGCCACCGCCACCAGCCGCAGCGCAAGCCCCGCCGGCGCCTGCATGAAGGCCCCGGGCAGCAGCGCGAAGGGCAGCACGAACATGAGGTTGAGCCGCAGCGTCGCGCGCGCCGGGCGCCGCTCGCGCCAGTCGGCGACATGGTCCGGCCGGGTCACCACCGCCCGGCCCGGAGCGCGACATAGATCACCAATGCCACGAGAAGCACGAAACTGAGCCTGCGCAGCCCGGTGCCCGACATCGCCATCTCCGTGCGCGGCCCCGCGCCACGCCTCTCTGCGATTGCATCATAACCCATTCCCCAGGCCCGGCGCCAGAGCGAAGCCGGCCGGTTCAGTGCCGCTTGCGCGGCTTGCCGCGCTGCGGGGCCGGGGCGGTGGGGTTGCCTGCGAGGCCGAGCTGGTCGCGCAGCACCCGCGGCTTGACCTCCTCCACGGCGCCCGCCTTGAGCTCACCGAGCCGGAACGGGCCGTAGCTGATGCGGATGAGCCGGTTCACGGTGAGCCCCACCGCCTCCATCGCGCGGCGCACCTCGCGGTTGCGGCCCTCGCGGATACCCACGGTGAGCCAGGCATTGGCGCCCTGTTGACGGTCGAGCGTGACCTGCATGGGCTGAAAACGCTCGCCATCCACTGTCAGGCCGGCGCGCAGCGGGGCGAGCGTCGCGTCCGCTGGAGTACCCTTGACGCGGACGCGGTACTTGCGCAGCCAGCCCGTGCTCGGCAGCTCCAGCCGCCGCTTGATCGCGCCGTCATTGGTCAGCAGCAGGAGCCCCTCGGAGGTGATGTCGAGCCGTCCGACGGGCATGACACGGGGAAGCTCCGCGGGCAGCCGGTCGAACACGGTGGGCCGGCCCTTCTCGTCGCGCGCCGTGGTCACGAGCCCGGCGGGCTTGTGATAGAGCCACAGCCGCGGCGGCTCGGCGGGGCCGACGGGCTTGCCGTCCACCGTCACGGCGTCGCCGGGGGCGACATTGCGCGCCGGACTGTCGAGCCGGGTGCCGTTGACGGCAACACGCCCGGCCTCGATCATGCGCTCGGCCTCACGCCGCGAGGCGACCCCCGCGCGCGCCAGCACCTTGGCGATGCGCTCTCCGCTCGGTGTGTCGTCGGTGCTGCCCATGCCGATGCCATAGCGCGCCATGAGCGGCGACGAAAGCGGATTGCGCGCGCCGCGAGGCCGCGCGATGAGGGAGAATGCGCTTTCGCGGTCACATGGATGTCGCCCTCTCCGAAGCCCGCGCCGCCGCCGCGCGCGGCGAGGTGCCGGTGGGCGCCGTGATCGTGCAGGACGGGGCGGTGATCGCGCGGGCGGGCAATCGCACGCGCGAGCTCGATGACCCCACGGCCCATGCCGAACTGCTCGCCATCCGCGCGGCCTGCGCGGCGCTGGGATCGCAGCGGCTGCCCGGCTGCGATCTCCATGTCACGCTGGAGCCGTGCGCGATGTGCGCCGCGGCCATCGGCTTCGCGCGCATCGCGCGGCTCTATTTCGGCGCGACGGATCCGAAATCGGGCGGTGTGGCCCACGGCCCGCGCATCTTCGCGCACCCGCAGGCGCATCACCGCCCCGAGATCTATGACGGCATCGCCGCCGCCGAGGCGGAGACGCTCCTGCGCGATTTCTTCGCCGCGCGGCGCTAGAGTTCGATGGGCGCCATCACCTCCGGCTCGACGACGTTCACGCCGGGCAGTTCCGCCTTCATCGTCTCGGCGGACTGCTCGAGGAAGGGGAAGGTCTTGTAATGGCAGGGAATCACCGTCTTGAAGTCGAAGAAGCGCTTGGCCGCGAAAGCCGCGCGGCGCATGTCCATCGTGAAATGCCCGCCGGCGCAGATGATGCCGATCTCGGGGCGGTGCAGCTCGTGGAAGATGCCCATGTCCGCCATCACGTCGGTATCGCCCGAGAAATAGATCGTGCGCCCGCCATGCTCGATCATGAAGCCCGCCTCGGTACCCAGATAGACCGGGCCGTGCTCGCCCTTGGCCGAGGAGGAATGCGTCGCATGGACCATGGTGATGTTGACCGAGCCCTGCGCGACGGTGCCGCCGTTGTTGAAGCCCGTGACCTGAACCCGCTCCTGCGCCTCGAGCCAGGTGGCGAGCTCGAACTTGCCGATGATCGGGATGCCGAGCTCGCGCGCGATGGCGGGGGCGTCGTTGACATGGTCGAAATGGGCGTGGCTGAGCAGGATCGCCGTCGCCCCCTCGATCGCGGCGCCGCGCTGGGCCTCGTCGAAGACGGGGTTGCCCGTCACCCAGGGATCGATCAGCAGGACCTGGTCCCCGATCTCGATGCGAAAGCCCGAATGTCCCAGCCAGGTGATTTTCATCATGCCCTCCATGTGATTTGCTCCCGCGACCCTAGCAAATCCGAGAGCCCTGTCACATGGACCTGACGCGCCAGACCATCCAGTATTGCGAGCGCACCGATTTCACCTACTGGTCCGAGCCGGTCAATGCCGTGACGAACGCGGCGTTCCTTGTCGCGGCGGCGGTGATGGCGTGGCGGCTGCGCGGGGCGCGCCTGCCGCTCGCGTGGGCGCTGGTGTGGGTGCTCGCGGCGATCGGGGTGGGCTCCTTCCTGTGGCACACTCATGCGACGGGCTGGGCCAGCGCGCTCGACGTGCTGCCGATCCTCGGCTTCATCCTGATCTACATCTTCGCGGCCACGCGCGATTTTCTCGGGTTCTCGCCGGGGCGCTCGGCGGCGGCGGTGGTCCTGTTCTTTCCATATGCGGCGGTCGTGACAGCGGCGCTGCTGGCGCTGGCGCCGCAGCTCGAGGCGAACGCCGGCTATGCGGGTGTCGTCGTGCTGATCTTCGTCTATGCGGCGATCCTGCGCCGCGCGGCGCCCGCGACGGCGCGCGGGCTGGCGATCGGGGCGGTGATCCTCGCCGTCTCGCTGACCTTCCGCGCGCTCGACGCGCCGGTCTGTGACGTTCTCCCGATCGGCACGCATTTCCTGTGGCACATCCTCAACGCGGTGATGCTCGGTTGGATGATCGAGGTTTACCGCCGCCGCAGGCTTGCAGGGGCGCGCGCGCAGGGCTAAACCGCGCGCGGATCGCAAGCGGGAGACGCGCATGTCCGGCATCGATACAGACACGGCGCGCCGCGTCGCCAAACTCGCCCGTATCCGGGTGGCCGAGGAGGATCTGCCCGGACTGGCGGCGGATCTGTCGAAGATCCTCGGCTTCATGGACGAGCTCGGCGCGGTGGATGTGGACGGGGTGGAGCCGATGACCTCGGTCACCCCGATGCGGCTCAAGCGGCGCGAGGATGTCGTCACCGACGGCGACCGCCGCGACGCCGTGCTCGCCAATGCGCCCGATGCGCGCGCGGGGTTCTTCGCCGTGCCGAAGGTGGTGGAATGAGCGATCTGACCGATCTGACCATCGCCGAGGCGCGCGATGCGCTGCGCAGGGGCGAGACCAGCGCGGCGGCGCTGACCGCGGCCTGCCTCGAAGCCATCGACGGCGCCGATGTGCTTGGGGCGGTGGCGCACAAGACGCCCGAACTCGCCATGGAACGCGCCGCGGCGGCCGATGCGCGGCTGAAGGCCGGCGATGCGCCGGCGATGTGCGGCATCCCCATCGGCGTGAAGGATCTGTTCTGCACGGAGGGCGTGGCCAGCCAGGCCGCCTCGCGCATCCTGGAAGGGTTCCGCCCGCCCTACGAATCCACCGTGACCGCGCAGCTGCGCGACGCCGGCGCGGTGATGCTGGGCAAGCTCAACATGGACGAGTTCGCCATGGGCTCGTCCAACGAAACCAGCGCCTATGGCAATGTCGTCAATCCGTGGCGCCGCGCGGGCGACGATACGCCGCTGACGCCGGGCGGCTCCTCGGGCGGCTCGGCGGCGGCGGTGGCGGCGCGCCTGTGCCTTGCGGCCACGGGCACCGACACGGGCGGCTCGATCCGACAGCCCGCGGCCTTCACCGGCACGGTCGGCGTCAAGCCCACCTATGGCCGCTGCTCGCGCTGGGGGATCGTGGCGTTTGCGTCCTCGCTCGATCAGGCGGGGCCGATGACGCGTTCGGTGCGCGATGCGGCGATCATGCTGGGCGCGATGGCCGGGCACGATGCGCGCGATTCGACCTCGGCCGACATTCCCGTGCCCGATTTCGAGGCCATGCTCACCGGCGACATCCGCGGCAGGCGCATCGGCATCCCCGCGCAATACCGCATGGACGGAATGCCCGAAGAGATCGAGGCGCTATGGCAGCAGGGCGCGGAGATGCTGCGCGACGCGGGCGCGGAGATCGTGGACATCTCGCTGCCGCATACGAAATACGCGCTGCCGGCCTACTACGTGATCGCCCCCGCCGAGGCGTCCTCCAATCTCGCGCGCTATGACGGGGTCCGCTACGGCCACCGCGCCGCGCTCGAGGCCGGCGAAGGCATCACCGAGATGTATGAGAAGACTCGCGCGGAGGGCTTCGGCGCCGAGGTGCAGCGGCGCGTGATGATCGGCACCTATGTGCTCTCGGCGGGCTTCTACGACGCCTATTACAACCGCGCGCGCAAGGTCCGCACCCTGATCCGGCGCGATTTCGAGACGGTCTTCGCGGACGGGGTGGATGCGATCCTGACCCCGGCGACGCCCTCGGCGGCCTTCGGGCTCGGCGATATGGGCGGCGAGGATCCGGTGGCGATGTATCTCAACGATATCTTCACCGTGCCGGTCAACATGGCCGGACTTCCGGGTGTCTCGGTGCCCGCCGGGCGCGATGCGCAGGGCCTGCCGCTGGGCTTGCAGATCATCGGCCAGCCCTGGGGCGAGGGCGACATGCTGAATGTCGCGCATGTGATCGAGCGCGCCGCCGGTCCGGTTTCGCGGCCGGAGAAATGGTGGTAGGGGCCGCGCCATGACGACGCTGCACCGCCATACTCCCCGCGCCCTGCTCATGGGCACGGCGCTTGCCGTGATCGCCGCCTGCGCGCCCGCCCAGGCGCCGCGCGACACCGGCAGCGCCGACGCGCCCGAGGAAACCGAATCCGCCGATGACGGCGCGCCGATCTCGGCGATCCCGGAGCTCGAGGACCCGGATGAGCTTCCCGCCGAAGGGGAAGCCGACGACGGCGCGACCATCGCCCGCGATGCGCTCGCCGCCGTACGCGGCGACGCGCAGACGAGCCCGAGCGACGCCTCAACCGCGCAGGACGGCGTTCTCGGTGCATCGCAGGGTGCCGATCCCGCGGCCGGTTCCGGCCCCGGCCCCGATATCGACCCGCAGGCCGACGAGGGCGCGGATGCGCCGCGCGGCGAGCAGATCGACCTCGCCGAGGAGCAGGTCGATCCCCCCGCGCCCGAGCAGCCCGTCAGCCAGGGCGACGCGCCGGCCGAGGTGGATTCCGGCGCGCCCAATGTCGTCGACTACGCGCTCTCGACGCAGCACGCCGTCGGCGAGACGCAGCACAGCCGGCGCGGCCTGTTCGCCGAGCGCCGCTTTCAGCGCAACTGCGCCGAGTTCGAGAACCAGGACCTCGCGCAGGAGGAGTTCCTGCGCCAGGGCGGCCCTGAGGAGGACCCGCTCGGCCTCGATCCGAATGGCGACGGCTTCGCCTGCTGGTGGGATCCCGAGCCCTACCGCGCCGCCGCCCGCGCCGAGTGATCACCGCGCGGCGTTCGCCCAATCAGGGCCCGCGCCGGCTTGATGCGCGCCCTGATATGGTCGTGATTCATTACACCGGCATGGAAAGCTGCGCCGCCGCGCTCGGGCGGCTCTGCGATCCGGCGGCGGCGGTGTCGGCGCATTACCTGATCGCGGAGGACGGCACCACATGGTCGCTCGTGCCCGAGGCCGCGCGCGCCTGGCATGCCGGGGCTGGGGCCTGGGGCTCGGTCGATGACGTCAATTCCCGCTCCATCGGGATCGAGCTTGCCAATACCGGCGCGCATCCCTTTCCCGAGCCGCAGATGCGCGTGCTGGAGGCGCTGCTGCGCGAGGTCATGCGGCGCTGGAGCGTGCCGCCCGAGCGGGTGATCGGCCATGCCGACATGGCCCCGGCGCGCAAGGCGGACCCCGGCCCGCGCTTCGACTGGCGCCGGCTCGCCCGCGGCGGGCTGTCGGTCTGGCCCGAGGCGCGGGAGGCGCAGATGCCGCTCGCCGGCAGCCTGACGCGGATCGGCTATCCGCCCGCGCCCCAGGCGGCGCGGCTTCGGGCCTTTCGCGACCGGTTCCGGCCCTGGGCGCAGGGTCCGGAGGACGCCACCGACCGCACCCTCGCCGCCGATCTCGCCTTCCGCTTTCCGGCCCTGTGAGCCGTACACGAAAGCGCCGGGCCATCGGCCCGGCGCGTCCTGCACGGCATGCGGCTCCGATCAGCCACTGGCGCCGATCTCGATGCGCCGCCCGCCGCCGGTCGCGTCGTCGGGTTTCGCCACCGCGACGGTCAGCACGCCATTGTCGAAGCGCGCCGTGACCTGCTCGGGCGCGATCTCGAAACCGAGCGGGATGCGGCGCTCGAACCGGCCGTAACAGCGTTCCGAGACGCGGCGCGTGTTGTCCTCGCTCTCGGCCTTCTTCTCGCCGCGCAGGACGATCGCGTCGCGATCGGCGATGAGCTCGATATCGTCGCGCTCCATCCCGGGCACCTCGGCGCTGATCCGCAGCTCTTCGTCACGCTCGCTGACCTCGATGCTGGGCCACAGGCCGGTGCCGGCATCGCGCCCCGCGACGGGAACACCGAAGCCCCGCAGAGCCTCTTCGAAGAGCTGGTTCATGTCGCGCTGCAGTGCGAGGAAGGGATCGCGCGGGGTCTGTGTGGCGGGCACGCGGGCACTGCGCGTAAGCGGTGTGATGTTCATGCTGCACCTCCTTTCCTTGCGGTCCGTCGGTGGTGTCCCCCGGCCGGCGCCGGGGTTCGATGCGCCCTAGGCGCACCGTTCGATCTACCCGCTAGATGGTAGATCGTTGAGTGATTTCAAGAGGGTGGTGCGATCAGGCGCGGCGCGCGCCCATGCGCGCGACCCCGAGCACATCAAGCACCTTCGCCTCGATGTCGGGCGCGTTCATCCCCGCGACGGAATACATGTCCGCCGGGCTCGCCTGGTCGATGAAGATGTCGGGCAGGACCATGGAGCGGTATTTCAGCCCGGTATCGAACACCCCCTTTTCGGCGAGCAGATGCGCGACATGGCTGCCGAAGCCGCCGACCGCACCCTCCTCGATGGTGATGAGCGCGTCGTGCCGGGCTGCGAGATCCAGGATCAGCGCCTCGTCCAGCGGCTTGGCAAAGCGCGCATCCGCCACCGTGGGCCGGATCCCGCGCGCCTCGAGCGCCTCGCAGGCCGTCATCACCTCCGAAAGCCGCGTGCCGAAGGACAGGATCGCCACACCCGAACCATCGCGGATCATCCGGCCCTTGCCGATCTCGAGCGGGGCGCCGCGCTCGGGCATCTCGACGCCGGCGCCCTCGCCGCGCGGGAAGCGGAACGCGATGGGGCCGGCGTCATGGCGCGCAGCCGTGGCGACCATGTGCACGAGCTCGGCCTCGTCGGCGGCGGCCATGACGGTGAAGCCGGGCAGATTGGCGAGATAGGCGATGTCGAAGCTGCCGGCATGGGTGGCGCCGTCGGCGCCGACGAGCCCGGCGCGGTCGATGGCAAAGCGCACCGGCAGGCGCTGGATCGCGACATCATGGACGACCTGGTCGTAACCGCGCTGCAGGAAGGTCGAGTAGAGCGCCGCGAAGGGGCGCATCCCGCCCGCTGCCATGCCCGCGCAGAAGGTCACGGCGTGCTGCTCGGCGATGCCCACATCGAAACAGCGCTCGGGAAACCGCTCGGCGAAGAGGTCGAGCCCGGTGCCGCCGGGCATCGCGGCGGTGACCGCGGTGATGCGGGGATCGTCCTCGGCCTCCTGCATCAGGCTGCGCGCGAAGACCTTGGTGTAGGCGGGTGCATTGGAGGCGGCCTTCTTCTGCTCGCCGGTGGCGGGGTCGAACTTGGCGGTGGCGTGGCCGCCATCCGAGGCGTGCTCGGCGGGGCGATAGCCCTTGCCCTTCGTGGTGCTCACATGGATCAGGACCGGCCCGTGCGCGCGCTCGCGCACGGTGCGCAGCACCGGCAGGAGCTGCTCCATGTCATGCCCGTCGATGGGGCCGATATACTTGAAGCCGAGCTCCTGAAACAGCGTGCCGCCCACGGTCATGTGCTTGAGCAGGTCCTTGGCGCGCTTGGCGCCGGCCTGGAACGGCGGCGGCAGCATCCCCACCGCCCCCTTGGCGGCGGCCTTGAAATCCTGGAACGGCGCGCCGGCATAGAGCCGCGAGAGATAGGACGACATCGCCCCCACGGGCGGCGCGATCGACATCTCGTTGTCGTTGAGGATCACGATAAGCCGCTTGCCGAGATGCCCCGCATTGTTCATCGCCTCGTAGGCCATCCCCGCCGAGAGCGCCCCGTCGCCGATCACGGCGATCGCGTCGCCGATGCCGTGCTCCGGCGCGCCGCCGAGATCGCGCGCGGCGGCGAAGCCGAGGGCCGCGGAGATCGAGGTCGAGGAATGGGCGGCGCCGAACGGGTCATAGGGCGACTCGCTGCGCTTGGTGAAGCCCGACAGCCCGTCCTTCTGGCGGATCGTCCGGATCCGGTCGCGCCGGCCGGTGAGGATCTTGTGCGGGTAGGCCTGGTGGCTGACATCCCAGATCAGCCGGTCGCGCGGCGCGTCGAAAACCGCGTGCAGCGCCACGGTCAGCTCCACCACGCCGAGCCCCGCGCCGAGATGCCCGCCCGTCTCGGAGACCGCCGAGATCGTCTCGGCGCGCAGCTCGTCGGCGAGCTGGCGCAGCTGCCGATCGCTGAGCCCCTTCATCTCGGCGGGAACGCGCACCCTGTCGAGCAGCGGCGTGCTGGGTCTTTCGGTCATGTCGTCACCGCCCCGGTGTTCAGGTATCCCGCGAAATAGCGAACCGGGCCACCTGTCGCAAGGTCTGCGCCGCCGCACCGTAAATCCCGAGCGCGTCACCCGCCTCCTCGGCGAGTTCGCGCGCACGCGCCTTCGCGCCGTCAAGGCCGAGCAGCGAGACGAAGGTCGCCTTGCCGGCGCCGGCATCCTTGCCCACGCTCTTGCCAAGGCGCGCCGCGTCGCCCTCAACGTCGAGGATGTCGTCCGTGATCTGGAAGGCGAGGCCGAGCGCGTCGGCGTAGCGCCCCAGCGCCGCGTCATCCGCCCCGGCCATGCGCGCGCCCGCCTGCGCCGACCAGCGAAACAGCGCCCCGGTCTTGCCGGCCTGAAGCTCGGTGATCTCGGCAAGCCCGAGCGGCGCGGCGGCGTGCTCGGCGGCGATGTCGCGCGCCTGGCCGAGCACCATGCCATGCGCCCCTGCCGCGCGCGCCAGCGACACCGACAGGTCGAGCCGCCGCGCCGGCTCCGGCACGCCTTCCTCGGCCACGAGCTCGAAGGCGAGGCAATGCAGCGCGTCGCCGGCGAGGATCGCCGTCGCCTCGTCCCAGCGGCGATGCACCGTGGGCTGGCCGCGGCGCAGATCGTCGTCATCCATCGCCGGCAGATCGTCATGCACGAGCGAATAGGCGTGCAGCGTCTCGACGGCGGCGGCAGCGTGAATGGAGCGTTCCGGCGCGACCCCGTGCAGCCGCGCGCTCTCGATGACGAGCAGACCGCGCATGCGCTTGCCCCCGCGCAGCGCGTAGCGCATCGCCGCAGTCACCGGCGCCTCGGCAAAGGCCGTCATCGCCGTTTCCAGCCGGGCCTCGATCGCCGCCGCGGCCTCGGCGCGCGCGGCCTCCATCACGACCCGTCGGCCGGCGCCGTTCCCACCGGTTCGCCGCTCTCGGCCAGCCGGATCTGCTCGACGCGCTCCTCCGCGGCCTTGAGCTTGCCGTCGCAATGCGCCTTGAGTTCCGCGCCGCGCTCGTAGAGCTTGATCGATTCCTCGAGAGCGACCTCGCCCTGCTCGAGCCGTGTCACCACCTGCTCGAGCTCGGCCATCGCCTCCTCGAAACTCATCTCGCCCACCGGCTTGTCGCTCATGCGCCCCGCTCCATCAACTGCTCGACATGCGCCGCGGCGGATGCCGCCAGCGCGCCGAGATCATATCCCCCCTCCAGCGCCGAGACCACCCGGCTGCCGGCATGCGCATCGGCGATGTCGCAGATCCGCGCCGTCACCCAGGCGAAGTCCTCCACATCGAGCATCAGCTGCGCCAGCGGATCCGCGCGATGCGCGTCGAAACCGGCCGAAACCAGCACGAGCTCGGGCGCGAAATCGTCGAGGAACGGCAGCGCCTCGTCCTCGATGGCGGCGCGAAACGGCGCCGAGCCCGCGCCGGGCTCCAGCGGGATGTTGCGGATCTGGTCATGGGCGCCGCGCTCCCCCGGCGCGCCGCTGCCGGGCCAGAGCGGCATCTGGTGGGTGGAGACGAATCGGATGCGCGGCTCGTCCCAGAGCAGATCCTGCGTGCCGTTGCCATGATGCACGTCGAAATCGAGGATCGCGACGCGGTCGAGCCCATGCAGATCGAGCGCGATCTTCGCGGCGATGGCGACATTGCCGAACAGGCAGAACCCCATGGTGCGGTTGCGCTCGGCGTGGTGGCCGGGCGGGCGCGTGGCGACGAAGGCGTTCGCGGCGGCCCCGCCGAGCACCATCTCCACCGCCCGCGCCATGCCCCCCACGCCGCGCAGCGCCGCCTCCATCGAGCCCGCCGCGACATGCGTGTCCGCATCGAGCGCGGCCGTCCCGCGCGCCGGGAGCGCGGCACGGATCCGCGCGACATGCTCGGGCGCGTGACAGCGCAGCACGTCGTCCTCGGTGCCCATCGGCGCCTCCTCGCGCGCCAGATTCGCGAAATCCGGCCCGGCGAGCGCATCGCGCAGCGCCTCCATCCGGGCCGGGCGCTCGGGGTGACCCGGGGGGGTCTGGTGGCGTTCGGCGTCGGGGTTGGTGATCAGGGCAGTGGTCATGGGGGCCTTTCGGTGCGGTCAGTCGCCGAGTTCGGGCAGGCGGTCCACCACCTCGGCGAGCCGGGCGTCGATCACCTCGAGATACGCGGTCCAGCTTTCGAAGCCGGCGACGTCCTGCGCGCCGTCGGAGATGCCGCGCAGTCCGATCAGGGGAAGGGCGAAGCGGTCGGCCGCGCGCATCACGGCGAAGGTCTCCATGTCGACCATGTCCGCGTCGATGCGCGCATAGCCCGCGCCCGAGACGATTTCGGCCCCCGTCGAGAGCGTGGCCTGCGGCAGACCGGGAAGGCGATGGGGCAGCGCGACGCGCGCGGGAAGGTCCAGAAACGGCGTGGTGCCCGGCGCGAAGCCCAGCGGCGAGGCGTCGATATCGCGGTAGCCGACATGGCTGACCTGGTAGATCGCCGCCTGCTCCAGCACGGCCGAGCCCGCCGAGCCGAGCGAGACGACCAGATCGGGCAGCGCCCCGCGCGCCGCGAGCGCCCCGAGCGCGGCGGCGGTATTCACCCCGGCCTCGACGGGGCCGACCCCGCACATCAGCGGCGTGATGCGCCTGCGCAGCTCGGGGCCGTATTCGGCATCGGCGGCCATCACGAACAGGATGGCGCGCGCGCCGATGCGGTCGGGGCTGGGGACATCCGGCATGGGCACCTCCTTGGCCGGCACGCTAGCGTCGCACCCCGCGGCGGGCAAGTGTCGCTCAGTCCGTCACCAGCCGGTAACCCGAGCCGCGCACCGTCTGCAGGTAGCGCGGCTCGCGCGGGTCGCGCTCGATCTTGCGGCGCAGGCGGGTGATCTGGACATCGACGGCGCGCTCCTGGGCATGGCCGCGATCGCGGCCGAGCTGTTCGGCGAGGCGTCCGCGCTCGACGGCGATGCCGGGCTGGCGCGCGAAGATGCGCATCAGCGCGGATTCGGTGCCGGTCAGCCCGACGCGCTCGGTGCCGTCCCAAAGCTCCCCGCGCGCCGGGTCGTAGCGCAGTGCCCCCATGCGCAGCATCGCCGGCGGCGCCTCCGGCGCGGTTTCGGGGGCGCGGCGCAGGATCGCGTTGATGCGCAGCAGCAGCTCGCGCGGTTCGAAGGGCTTGGCGAGGTAGTCGTCGGCGCCGGCCTCGAGCCCGGCGATGCGGTCCGAGGCCTCGCCACGCGCCGTCAGCAGCAGGATCGGCGTTCGCGAATACGCGCGCAGCGCGCGGGTGAGGCTGATGCCGTCCTCGCCGGGCAGCATCACGTCGAGCACCACCAGATCGAAGGCCAGTCCCGCCATGAGCTGCCGCGCTGCCGCTGCATCCGCCGCCACGCTGACCATGATCCCGTGGCGCATGAGGAAACGGCGCAGCAGATCGCGGATGCGCGCATCGTCATCGACGATCAGGACATGCGGCGCGGGCGCGGCCGGGCCGTCCCCGGAGCCGTCGGCGGCAGGAACGGCGCCGCTCATGGCTTCTGCTCCTTGAGCGCGAGGTAGTGGCGCCGGATCTCGGGCTCCATCATCGCCTCGAGGACCTGGCGGAACCCGGCCACGGCTTCGGGTCCGGCGGCGCGGAAGGCCGCGCGCATGCGCTGGCGCTGGGCCTCGGAGAGGGTGCCTTCGAGGGCACGGCCGCGCTCGGTGAGGTAGAGATGGCGCTCGCGCCGGTCGCGCTTGCCGACACGGCTCTCCACGAGGCCGTCCTCGATCAGCGTGCGCAGCACCCGGTTGAGCGATTGCTTGGTCACGCCGAGGATCTCGAGCAGGTTGGTCACCGTCGTGCCGGGGCTGCGATTGACGAAATGCAGCGCGCGGTGATGGGCGCGCCCGTAACCGTATTCGGCGAGGATGCGGTCGGGATCGGCCGTGAAGCCGCGATAGGCGAAGAACATCGCCTCGATTCCCTTGCGCAGCTGGTCGTCGGTGAGAAACAGGAGGTTCTCGCCGCCGCTTCCTTCCGCCATGGCCGTTCCCCGCTTGCGGTTGCGTTATCGCCCGGAGATTATGGCAGCGTCATTGACTTTCCAAGAATCGATTGATACCCGATCAGTGACGGAAGCGGCAACTATATGTCCGCTCCGGACCTGAATGGCGCAATTTCCGGCAAGCTGCCGAAGGGGGGATCGATGGCGGGGGCCTATGACGACCGCGACGGGGTGATCTGGATGGACGGCGCGCTGGTGCCGTGGCGCGAGGCGCAGGTGCATGTTCTGACCCATGCGCTGCATTATGCCTCATCGGTGTTCGAGGGCGAGCGCGCCTATGGCGGGGTGATCTTTCGCTCGCGCGATCACTCTGTGCGGCTCAGGCGTTCGGCGGAGCTGGTGGATTTCGAGATCCCCTGGAGCGTCGAGCAGATCGAGGCTGCCAAGGCGGAGGTGCTGCGCGCCTCGGGGCTGTCGGACGCCTATGTGCGCGCCGTCGCCTGGCGCGGGGCGGGCGAGGACATGGGCGTGGCCTCGGCGCGCAACCCGGTGCGGCTCGCGGTGGCGGCCTGGGAATGGGGCGCCTATTACGGCGACGCCAAGATGCAGGGCGCGAAGCTCGACATCTCGCAATGGCGCCGGCCCGACCCGGCGACGATCCCCTGCCATGCCAAGGCGGCGGGGCTCTACATGATCTGCACCATGTCCAAGCATGCCGCCGAGGCGAAGGGGTGCTCGGACTCGATGATGCTCGATTACCGCGGCTATGTCGCGGAGGCGACAGGGGCCAACATCTTCTTCGTTAAGGGCGGCGAGGTCCACACCCCGCTGCCCGACTGCTTCCTCGACGGGCTGACGCGCCAGACCGTGATTGCGCTACTCGAGACGCGCGGCGTCACCGTGCATGAGCGCCATATCCTGCCCGAGGAGCTCGAGGGCTTCGAGCAGTGCTGGCTGACGGGCACCGCCGCCGAGGTCACGCCGGTGGGCGAGATCGGCCCCTACCGCTTCGAGGTGGGCGCGCTCGCGCGCGAGATCGCCGCGGCCTACGAGGCCGAGGTGCGCGCCCATGAGCAGGGGCGCCGGCCGGCAGTGGCGA
>SLQD01000191.1 GCA_007131685.1 Paracoccaceae bacterium
CGCGCCTGCGGGCGCTTGCGCCATGGGCCATCCGTCTTGGCCGCGAAGGCCAGCAGCGCGCCCTCCATCGGATCGCCCTCGACGCGCCAGCCGCCCTCGTCATGCTCGCGCAGCGCCGCGGCGTTGCACAGCCCCGCGACGCGTCCCATTGCCGCGGTCACGGCGCCGGGGGCGGGCGCGTCGTCCTCCGCGCTCACCGTGCCCTCCGGGGCGTAGCCCGTGCCCGAGACGGCGTAGCGCGCCTCGGCCGTGGCCAGCGTGGTGACCATCATCTCGTTGCGCGTCAGCGTGCCGGTCTTGTCCGAGCAGATCACCGACACCGCGCCGAGTGTCTCGATCGCGGGCAGGCGGCGGATGATGGCGTTGCGCCGCGCCATGGTCTGCACGCCGATCGCCAGCGTGACGGTGAGCACCGCGGGCAGCCCCTCGGGGATCGAGGCCACGATGATCGCCACCACGATCATGAAGGCCTCGCCAATGCCCATGTCGCGCACCAGCATGGTGAAGGCGAGGATCGCGACGGCGGCCGCGAGGATGAACCCCGTCAGATACTTGGCGAACTGCTCCATCTGGCGCACGAGCGGGGTGGTGAGCTGCTCGACGCCGGCGACCATGCCGGAGATGCGGCCGATCTCGGTATCGCCGCCCGTGGCCGTGACGATGCCCGTGGCCGACCCCTCGGCGACCATGGTGCCCGAGAAGGCCATCGCCGCGCGGTCGCCGAGGTCGGCATCCTCCGACACCGGGTCGGTGTCCTTGCGCACAGGCACCGACTCGCCGGTCAGGATGGCCTCCTCGACGGACATGCCCGCCGTCTCGATGAGCCGCATGTCGGCGGGCACCTTGTCGCCCGCCTCGAGCAGCACGACATCGCCGGGCACGAGCTCGGCGGCCGGGATGGTCATGCGTTCGCCGCCGCGCAGCACCGCGGCGCGAGGGGCCAGCATGTCGCGCAGCGCCTCTAGCGCGGCCTCGGCACGGCCCTCCTGCACGAAGCCGATCACCGCGTTGATCACCACCACGGCGAGGATCACCGCCGTATCGATCCAGTGGCCGAGAAGGGCCGTGATCACCGCGGCGACCATCAGCACCTGGATCAGCAGATTGGCGAACTGCCGCGCAAGCCGCTTGAGCGGGCCGGGGCGCGGTGCCTCGGGCAGCTTGTTGGCGCCATGCGCCTCGAGCCGCCGCTCGACCTCCTGCGGGTCGAGACCGGCCTGTGCGTCGGATTCGAGTGCCCGCAGCACGTCCTCGGCCGGGTGCGCCCAGCCTTTTTCGATGTCCTTCATGCGCCTGTCCGCGTCGTTGGTCAGAGAGCCGGTTTATCGGGCCGTGTAGGCCCCGTCCACAAGGTGGTAGCTGCCGGTGATGAAGCTCGCGCGCTGCGACAGAAGGAAACACACCAGCGCCGAGACTTCCGCCGGTGTGCCCAGTCGCCCGGCCGGATGCAGCCCCGCAAGCTGCTCGATCACGGCGGCGTCGAGATTCTTCGACAGGAGCGGCGTGTCGATGAAGGCCGGGCCGACCGCGTTGATGCGGATACCCTTTTCGGCATATTCCATGGCGGCTGTCTTGGTCATCCCGGCAACAGCATGCTTTGCCGCGACATAGGCCGAAGCGCCAGAGAATCCAACGCTGCTCAGGATCGAGCCGATATTGACGATCGCGCCGCCGCCCGCAGCCAGCATCGTCGGGATCTGGTAGCGCATGCCGTAGAAGACGCCGTTGAGATTGACATCGATGACCTGGCGCCAGCCATCGAGCGGATACTCCCCGAGCGGCGCGCTCGGCCCGCCGATGCCGGCATTGTTGACGGCCATGTGCAGCGCACCGCCCTTTTCCACGGCGAAATCCACAAGCCTTTCCACAGCCGCCGCATCCGCGACATCGGCCACGCAGGGATCGGCGCGCCCGCCCGCCTCGGTGATTTCCCCAGCGATCCGGTCGGCGCTCGCGCCGTCCATGTCGCTGACGATGACATGCGCGCCGCTCGCGCCGAGTTCGCGGGCGATTTCGGCGCCGATGCCGGAGCCCGCGCCCGTGACGATGGCGGTGCAGCCTTTGAAATCGAAGCTGGTGTCGGACATGGTCTTGCCTCCAATCGAATCGCGGCGCCTCGTGGCCGCAGCGTGACAATGCCTGCGCGGCGCGGCACGTCCATGATGCACGTCATGCCGGCGCCACGATCTGCGCCGCAGCGCGGCGCAAGCATCGGCGGAGTCCCGCGGGCCGGGGCAGGGCTTGCGCCACGGGCGGCAGGGTGACAGGAGCGGCGCATGACGCAAGACATCGACTGGGTTGCCGCCGATTGCCGCGCCGGCATGTTGTCCCTCTTCGCCATCGCGGCCGACGGGCGCATCCGCGAACGCCGGCAGCAGCGCGCCCCCGCACAGGACCTCGTGGCGGTGGTGCGGCGTTCTGCGGCCGCGCTTGCAGGTGATGCGCCGATCCTGCTTGCCGGTGCCCCCGCCGAGGCACGCCAGGTGCCCTGCACACCGTTGCCGGCCACGCTTGCCGCCTCTGGCAGCCCGCCGCTGCGCATCGTGCCACCGCTCGCCCAGGCCGCGCCGCCCGCGCGCAGCGACGGCGCGGAAGCCCGCGTGGCCGGGCTGCTCGCCCGGAGGCCGGGATTCGACGGGGTGGCCTGCGTGGTCGGGCCCCGGATGACGCATTGGCTGCATCTGAGTGCGGGCGAGGTGGTCAGCCTGCAGGGCTTCGCGACGGGCGCGCTGCTCGCGGGTCTCGCCGCACCGGCCGGCGCGGACGCCGAGGCGGCGGGATTCGATGCCGCGCTCGACGCCGTGCTGTCACGCCCCGAACGCCTGGCCGCCGCGCTCGGGGCGGCGCAGCTCGATCCGTCCGGGCGGGAGGCGGCCATCCTCGGCGCGCTCGTGGGCGCGGAACTCGCCGCAGCGCGGCCCTACTGGCTCGGCCAGGAGGTCACGGTGATCGGGGAGGATCCGCTCGCAGCCGCGATGACGCGCGCCCTCGCGCAGCAGGGCGTGCCCGTGCAGCAGCAGGACGACACGCCCCTCCTGCTTGCCGGGCTCGCCGCCGCGCGCGGCTAGGCCGCCGCGCGCGACTGCGCGGTGCCGATGAGGGTGTCGTGCAGCGCCTTGACGCTGTCATCCATGCGGTCCTTGGGCACCACGAACTGCACATCCACGTCGCGCGTCGTCTTCTGCAGCGCCACAGGCTCGATCCCCGCCTCCTCGAGTGCGGCGAGCCCGCGCGAGAGCACCCCCAGGCCCTTGAGGTCGCACCCGATCACCGAAACCACCGCGAGGTTGCGCGCGCTCAGCGACGCCGAGGGGTAGATCTTCTGCAGGTCGCGTTCGACCCGGCGCACCGATTTGAGCGGCGCGTCGAGATAATGGGTGATCGTGTTGGCGTTCGAGGTCTTGGAGACGATTCGCACATTGTGGCGCGTGAGCACCTCGAGCACCGAGGTGTCGTAGCCCTTCACGCCGACCATGTCCTGCTCGAACAGCTCGAGCGCGTAGACCCCGAGCCCGGTGACGATCTCGACGCGCGGCGTGTCGGCGGGTTCGTCGTCGATCAGCGTGCCCGGGTCCTCCGGCTCGAAGGCGTTGGTCACGCGCAGCGGGATGCCCGCCTGGCGCAACAGCTTCGCGGCCTTGGGGTGGATCGCCTCCATCCCCATGTTGGAGAGCTGGTCGGCGACGTCGTAATTCGTGCGCCCGATCTTGACGACATTCTCCTGGCCCACAATCTTGGGATCGGCCGAGGAGAGGTGAAACTCCTTGTGGATGATCGCCTCGGCGGCGCCGGTGATCACGCCGATATTGGAGAAGGTCACCTCCGAATAGCCCCGGTCGAAGCTGCGCATCAGCCCTTCCTCGCACTGCGCGTAGCCGGTGACGATGGGCATCTCGGCGGCGAGATCGACACCCTCGAACCCCGCGCGGATGCGCTGCTCGAGGGTGTGGCTTTCCTCGTCGCGCCAGCCCGACAGGTCCACGAAGCGCGCATTCACCCCCGATCGCTGCAGCATCAGCACCGTAACGAAGGCCGAATGCGCCTCGCCGAGCCCGGAGAGAAGCTCGCGGATCGTCATCATGTGCCGGTCGAGCCGGAAATGGCCGTAGGAGCAGAGCCGCTGCAGGTCGATCAGGCAGGAGCGCGCGCCGGCCACGCGTTCGCGCACGAACTGGTCGGCGGCGGTGCGGTCGGCTGCATCCTCGAGGATCTCGCCATGGCGCGCGCACATCTCCTCCTCGACGCGGTTGAGCGCATCCGACCACGCCTGGTCGTTGTCGGCGTTGTTGAACAGCGCATAGACCCCCGGCGTGCCCGACTTCTTGTGCTCGAGCAGCAGATCGGTGATGCCTCCGAAGGCGGAGACGACGAAGATGCGGTTGTAGAGCGCCGCACCCCGGCGCCCGCCGATGAGGATGGTGTCGCGCAGCTCATGCGCACGGCTCATGGAGGTGCCCCCGATCTTCTCGACCGTGTGCACCCCTCGCTCTGGCTGGGTCATGGTGAACTCGTGTCAGCTTTCGGCGGGCGCGTAGGAGCCGTCGGCGCGGTGCACTTCGGTGCCAGTGACCGGCGGGTTGAAGCAGCAGGCCATGACGAGATCCTCACTGCCCGCGCGGATCGTGTGCTTGTCGTGCTGATCGAGCGCATACATCACGCCGGGACGGATCTCGTGGGTCTGCCCGGTGGCGAGATCGGTGATCGCGCCGTTGCCCGAGACGCAGTACACGCTCTCGAAATGATGCTTGTAGTGGAAGGTATGCTCCGAGCCCGCCTTCAGCGTCGTGATGTGGAACGAAAACCCCATCCCGTCATCGGCGAGCAGCATCCGCACACTCGTCCACTGCGCGTCCGAGACCGCACGGTCACTGTCCTTGAGTTCGTGAAAATCGCGCACGATCATGCTGTCACTCCGCTGCCTGTTGCGTGGCCGCGCATTTCTCGGCCGCCTGTTCCATGATGTCGAGGCCTTTTCGCAGGGTGGCTTCGTCGGTTGTCAGGGCGGCGAGGATCTTGACGACCTCGTCATTGGCGCCGGAGGTCTCGATGATGAGGCCGCGCTC
>SLQD01000265.1 GCA_007131685.1 Paracoccaceae bacterium
ATCGACGATGTGGCCGGCCCGGTGCTCGGGCAGCTCGGCGGGCACGATCCCGAGGCGCTGCCGCGCGTCGAGGGGACGCCGCGGATCGGGCCCTGCGTGGGCCGGGTCGGCAAGTTCATCGGCATCGGGCTGAACTATCACGACCACGCCGCCGAGGTCGGCGCGACGGCTCCCGCCGAGCCCATCGTCTTTCTCAAGGCGACCTCGTCGATCGCCGGCCCCGGCGATCCCTTGCCGCTGCCGCGCGGCTCCGAGAAGACGGATTGGGAGGTCGAACTCGGCGTGGTGATCGGGCGGACGGCGAAGCATGTCACCGAGGCCGAGGCGCTCGACCATGTCGCGGGCTATTGCGTCGTCAATGACGTCTCCGAGCGCGCGCTGCAGATCGAGCGCGGCGGGCAATGGACAAAGGGCAAGTCCTGCGACGGCTTCGGCCCCCTGGGGCCTTGGCTCGTCACCCCCGATGAGGCCGGCGATCCGCAGGCGCTGCGGCTGACGCTGTCGGTCAATGGCGAACCGCGCCAGGACGGGAGCACCGCGACGATGATCTTTTCCGTCGCGCATGTCATCGCCTATCTGAGCGAGCTGATGACTCTGCATCCCGGCGACATCATCGCCACGGGCACGCCGCCGGGCGTGGGCATGGGGATGAAGCCGCCGCAATTCCTGCGCGCGGGCGATGTGGTGGAGCTGTCGGTGGAGGGGCTCGGCACGCAGCGTCAGGAGGTCGTGGCGGGCTGACGCCTCAGCCCGCCTGCGCGTCGAACAGATCGGCGGCGGCGGCGATTGCGGCGTCGCGAATCGCGGGGGTCTCCATGAGGATCTCGTGCTCGGCGGCGTCGATGACGTCGAGCGTCGCGGCGGGCCAGCGCGCGGCGCGACGCGTGATCGCCTCGGGATCCACGATCCGCTCGCGGCTGCCGAGGGCGATGCTGGCGGGGCAGTCCGGCGATGGGCGCCGCGCAAGCGCGCGGATCTCGCGCATCGCGGCATGCAGCCAACCGAGGCTCGGCCCGCCCACGACGAGTTCGGGCTGCGCCAGCAGCATGCGGCGCATGTAGTCGTAGGACTCGCGGTCGCTCGTGAGCATGTTTTCGTCGAAGGGTGTCTCGGCGACGTTGAGCTCGGGGCCGACGCCGGGCGGGTAGCGCATCGCGCGCCCGGTGGCATGGGCGATGCTCGCGACCGACCAGGCGGCCGAACGCACTGCCGTGGACATCTGCAGCCCCCACATCGGCGCGCTCAGCGCAACGGCCGGCGCCGCGAGCCCTTCGACGAGTGCGCGCAGCGCGATGCAGCCGCCCATCGAATGCGCGAGAATCGGCGCCGGGCCCGCGACGCCGAAGGCCGGCGCGGCATCGAGCAGGGCGGCGAGATCGGCCTGGTACTCGTCGAAATGGCCGACATGGCCCATGCGCGGATCGGCGACGGCGCGCTCCGACAGGCCCTGGCCGCGCCAGTCCACCGCGATCAGCCCGTAGCCGCGCGCCGCGAGCGCGGCCGCGACGCGACCGTATTTCTCGATCCACTCGGCCCGGCCGGGCAGCATCAGCACCGTGCCGCAGGCGCCGCCCGGCCATCCGCCGATTCGCAGCCGCACCCCGTCGGCCGCCGTGCTCCAGACCGCGGTCCCGCCCGGCGGCCCCTCGGCCAGCTCGGCGCTGAACGGCGCCGCGGGCAGCGTCAGCTCAATGCCCCCGCGAGCTTCATCGCCTGGCCCATGTCGCCATCGATCGTGAGCTTGCCTGACATGAACGCCGCCGTCGGGTCGAGTTCGCCCTCGAAGATCGCGCGGAAGGTCTCGGGCTCGGCGGTGAGGGTGACGTCTGCCTCGCCGTCCGCGGCGCGTGCGCCCGACGCATCGAGCATGACCGTGCCCTCGTCGCCGAAGACGAACTTCGCATTGCCGTCGAATCCCTCGATCCGCTCCGAAAGGGCCTTGACGGCCTGTTCGATCATTTCGCTCATTGGGGTGTACTCCGTTCACCAAGTTTTGGGTATCGCGTCCGCGCCCGCCTGCGTTATCGTGCAGGCGTTATGCGTGTCTTGACCCTGTGCCTCAACCTTGCCGTTGCGTCAGCCCTCGTCACGACGCCGGCGCCCGCGCAGGACGCCGCCCGTGATCCCGCCACCACCGGCGAGCACGTGGCGCAGCTGCTCGAGCGGCTCGCGCGCGAGGACCTGGAGCACTGGCACCGCATCGAGCGCGACCTCGTCAATGCGTGGTCGCAATCGGGCTCGGCGACGATGGACCTTCTGCTCGAGCGCGGCCGCGCGGCGCTCGCCGAGGGCGAGACCGAAGCCGCGATCGAGCATCTCACCGCGCTCACCGATCACGCCCCGGGCTTCGCCGAAGGCTGGCACAGCCGCGCGACCGCCTATTTCGAGGCCGGGCTGATCGGCCCGGCGCTCGCGGATCTGGAGCGGGCCCTGGCGCTCAATCCGGACCATTTCGGCGCGCTGACCGGCATCGGCACAATCATGGAGCAGACGGGGCATCCGGACCGGGCGCTGCGCGCCTACGAGGCCGCGCAGGCGATTCATCCGCATCATCCGCGCATCGAGGCCGCGCTGGTGCGCGTGACCCATGCGCTCGGCGGGTGGGACATCTGAGCAAACCGCGACTTCCCAAGAGGCACGATCATGCGGCAGGCGCAGGTCACGGCGGTTCTCGGGCCGACCAATACCGGCAAGACGCGATTCGCCATCGAGCGCATGCTCGGCCATCGCAGCGGGGTCATCGGGCTGCCGCTGCGGCTTCTGGCGCGCGAGGTCTATGACACGATCGTCGCGCAGCGCGGCCCCTCCGTCGTCGCGCTGGTGACCGGCGAGGAGCGCATCGTCCCCGCCCGCGCGCAGTACTGGGTCTGCACCGTGGAGGCGATGCCGCTCGAGATCGGAGCCGATTTCGTCGCCGTCGACGAGATCCAGCTTTGCGCCGATCCCGAGCGCGGCCATGTCTTCACAGAGCGGCTGCTCTCTGCGCGCGGGCTGCACGAGACGGTCTTCCTGGGCTCGGACACGATGCGCGGGGCGATCGCGGCACTGGTGCCCGGGGTGCAGTTCCTGCGCCGCGAGCGGTTCTCGGCGCTCGGCTACGCGGGCGCGCGCAAGATCAGCCGGATGCCGCCGCGCAGCGCGATCGTGGGGTTCTCCGTCGAGAATGTCTATGCCATCGCCGAGCTGATCCGTCGCCAGAAGGGCGGCTGCGCGGTGGTGATGGGGGCGCTGAGCCCGCGCACCCGCAACGCACAGGTCGAACTCTACCAGAACGGCGATGTCGATTACCTCGTCGCCACCGATGCCATCGGGATGGGGCTCAATCTCGACATCAATCATGTCGCCTTCTCGGCCACCTCGAAATTCGACGGCCGGCGCATGCGCGCGCTCGGCGCCGACGAACTCGCCCAGATCGCAGGGCGCGCCGGGCGCCACACCACCCCGGGCAGCTTCGGCGTGACCGGCGAGGCGGGGCCGCTCGGCGAGGACACCGTCGAGGCCATCGAATCGCACCGCTTCGCGCCGGTGCGCAAGCTGCACTGGCGCAACGCCGAGCTCGAATTCGCGAGCCCCGAGAAGCTCATCGCCGCGCTCGAGCGCCACACCCATAACGACTGGCTCACCCGGATGCGCGAGGCCAACGACCTGACCGCGCTCAAGGCGCTCGCGGCGATGCCCGAGCTTCGCGGGCAGCTGCGCGGGGCGCGCGATGTCAAGCTCTTGTGGGATGTCTGCCGGGTTCCGGATTTTCGCGGCATCTCGCCCACCGAGCACGCCGCGCTTCTGGCGCAGATCTTCGGCTTCCTGCGCGAGGCCGGCGCGGTGCCGGCGGACTGGCTGGCGCGCAACATCGCGCGCATCGACCGCACCGACGGCGATATCGACGCGCTGTCCAAGCGGCTGGCGCATATCCGCACCTGGACCTATGTCGCGCAGCGCGCGGGCTGGGTGCTTGATGAAAAGCATTGGCGCGCAGAGACTCGCGCGGTAGAAGACCGCCTGTCGGACGCGCTGCACGCGCGGCTGACGCAGCGTTTCGTGGACCGGCGCACCAGCGTGCTGATGCGCGGGCTCAAGCAGAAGGAGAGCCTCGTGGCCGAGGTGAACGACAACGGCGAGGTCACGGTCGAGGGCGAGGTCATCGGCCGGCTCGAAGGCTTTCGCTTTCGCCAGGACAGGACCGACAGCCCCGAGGAGGCGCGCACCCTGCGCCAGGCCTCGGTGCAGGCGCTCGCGCCGCTTTTCCATCTGCGCGCGGATCGCTTCTACAACGCTCCCGATACCGAGATCGATTTCACCGAGCAGGGCGGCCTCGTCTGGGACGGGCAGGCGGTGGGCAAGCTCGTCGCCGGATCCGAGCCGCTCAAGCCGCGCATTGCGGCCTTCGTGGACGAGGAGGCCGGCGCCGAGGTCGCCGAGCGGGTCGAGCGGCGGCTGCAGCATTTCATAGACCGGCGCATCGCCGCGCTCTTCGAGCCGCTGCTGACGCTGGCGCGAGACGAGACGCTCACGGGGCTGGCGCGGGGCTTCGCGTTCCGCATGCACGAGGCGCTCGGCGTGCAGCCGCGCGGGCCGGTGGCCGCCGAGGTCAAGGCGCTCGATCAGTCCGCGCGCGGCGCGCTGCGCAAGCACGGGGTCCGGTTCGGGCAGTTCACGATCTTCATGCCCGCATTGCTCAAGCCCGCGCCGACGCGGCTGCGGCTGGTGCTGTGGGCGCTGCATCAGGGGCTCGACGAGTTCCCCGAGAGCCCGCCGCCGGGACTCGTGACGATCCCGGCGCAGCCGGACACGCCCGAGATCCATTACACCCTGGCGGGCTATCGCCCGGCGGGGGCGCGGGCGATCCGGATCGACATGCTCGAGCGGCTGGCCGACCTGCTGCGCGGCCAGGATGCGCGTGCCGGATTCGAGGCGACGCCCGACATGCTGTCGATCACGGGCCTGTCGCTCGAGCAGTTCGCGGACCTGATGCAGGGGCTGGGCTACGCAGCCGCGCGCGGCGAGCGCCCGAAGGCGCGGCCGGCCGCCCCCGTCCCGCCGCAGGGCGCCGCCGGCCGGGCCG
>SLQD01000001.1 GCA_007131685.1 Paracoccaceae bacterium
CCGCGGATCGCGGCCGAAGCCGAGGATCGCATCGATCCCGATGGCGCGCTCGAGGACATGAAGGTCATCTGCGACGAATACGGGCTGGAGCTGATGCGCCGCGAAGGGGTCGAGCGGCTGGTGATCTCGATGTCCGCCGAGCCGCTGGAGTTCGGCGCGACGGCGCCCGACGTGACGCAGTATTTCGAGGCTTTCCGGGCCGGGCGCGCGGTCTGCCTGTGGGAGGAGTTCTGATGCGCGGGCGCGCGATTGATGCAGCCGCGCCACGGCCGCGCGCGCAAAACACGGCCGAAGCGGCGCGCGTATACCGCCGCAGCGCGGTCTCGTATATCCTGCACGGCGATGCGCCGAGGCGGCGTATCCACGCAACCAGAATGCGGGCACGCCGCGGATGCGATGCTCGCGCTGAATCGAGGAGACTGCCATGTCCATCACTGCCCGTGCCCTCGGGGCCAGCTTCATCCTCGCCATTCTTGCGGGCTGCTCGCCGCGCGCCGAGGAGGATGTCGTCTATGTCGAGCCCGACCCCGTCGTTCATGACGACGTGGAATACCGCAAATACTGATCCCTCGGCGGCGGGACGGGCCGTGCCCGTTCCGCCGCAGCGCCCCGGCCGTGTCGCGATGCGGCAATGATAAAGCATCGCGGGTTCCCCAGCCGGCTCGCCGGCACGGATTACCAGTTCACGATCCGCCGCGCGGCCAAGACGCGGCCGACGCGCCTCGTCGCGCGCGAGCGTTACGCCGATCGCCGCCCGGCGGACCGACGCGCCGACGCCGCCTTCATGGCCGCGCTGTGGGATCACTTCGGCGAGGAGCCCTTCGCGCGGGGCAACCTCGATGCCGGGCGTCTGTCCTGGCTGTTCGGCCGCGAGGTGATTGCCGCCGAGGACCCGTTCGACCCGGAAAGCTACGATGCCCTGTTGCGGATCGATCCCGACCGCGCGCGCCGGAGCTTTCCCGAGATTTTCGCGGAACAGCCCTGATGGCGCGCGCCGGCATGCCTGCGCCTGTCTCGGCACGTTTCCGCGCGCGGGCGCAAACGGCTTTGAGGCCGCATGCGAAGGGTGTAGACTGGGCTGCACTCAAAAAGGAGGCGGGAAGGGACACGCGATGCAGAAGAAGACATGGATCGTTGCGGCCGGGCTGTTGCTCGGCCTTGCGGCATGTGGCGACTCCGTTGGCGAGCAGGCGCTCTTCGGGGGCGGGGCCGGGGCGCTCGGCGGGGCCGCGATCGGGGGCGACCCGGTCACCGGCGCGGCCGTCGGCGCGGCCGGCAACATCGCCTATTGCCAGACCTATCCGCAGCGCTGCTGACGCCGGCAGACCGCTTCACGGACAGGATCGCAGAGGGGGTATCGCGCGCTTGCGCGATGCCCCTTTTCGTTGCCATGACATGCGGATCGGGGATACCACGCGCCTATGTTCAAGAAGATTCTGATCGCCAACCGCGGCGAGATCGCCTGCCGTGTCATCAAGACCGCCCGGCGCATGGGCATCGCCACCGTCGCCGTCTATTCCGACGCAGATGCGCGGGCGCTGCATGTGGCGATGGCCGATGAGGCCGTGCATGTCGGCCCCGCACCGGCCGCGCAGTCCTATCTCGTGATCGACAGCATCCTCGACGCGGTGCGCCGCACCGGGGCCGAGGCCGTGCATCCGGGCTACGGCTTCCTGTCGGAGAACCGCCGCTTTGCCGAGGCGCTGGCGGCGGAGGGCATCGCCTTCATCGGCCCGCCGGCGAGCGCCATCGAGGCGATGGGCGACAAGATCACCTCCAAGCGCCTCGCCGCCGAGGCGGGGGTCAACACCGTGCCCGGCGCGGGCGGCCAGCTCGAGGATGCCGAGGAGGCGGTGCGGCTCGCGCGCGAGATCGGCTACCCGGTGATGCTCAAGGCCTCGGCCGGTGGCGGCGGCAAGGGGATGCGCATCGCGTGGTCCGATGAAGAGACGCGCGAGGGGTTCCGCGCCTCGAAGAGCGAGGCGGCGAGTTCCTTCGGCGATGACCGGCTCTTCATCGAGAAATTCGTTACCGCCCCGCGCCATGTCGAGATCCAGGTCCTGGCCGACGCGCATGGCAACACCATACATCTCTTTGAGCGCGAATGCTCCATCCAGCGGCGCAACCAGAAGGTCATCGAGGAGGCGCCCTCGCCCTTCCTCGACGCCGAGACCCGCGCGGCGATGGGCGCGCAGGCCTGCGCGCTCGCCGCGGCGGTAGGCTACACGAGCGCGGGCACCGTCGAGTTCATCGTGGACGGGGAGCGCAATTTCTACTTCCTCGAGATGAACACCCGCCTTCAGGTGGAGCATCCCGTCACCGAGCTCATTACCGGCATCGACCTCGTCGAGGCGATGATCCGCGTCTCCGCCGGCGCGCCGCTCGGGATCGCGCAGGAGGACGTGACGCTCAACGGCTGGGCGATCGAGAGCCGGCTCTATGCCGAGGATCCGTATCGCGGTTTCCTGCCCTCGACGGGGCGGCTGACCCGCTACCGCCCGCCCGAGGAGCGCGTGACGGAGGCCGCGAAGGTGCGCAACGATACCGGCGTCTTCGAGGGCGGCGAGATCAGCATGTATTACGACCCGATGATCGCCAAGCTTTGCACATGGGCGCCCGACCGCGCCGCGGCGATCGAGGGGATGCGCCGCGCGCTCGATGCGTTCGAGGTGGAGGGGATCGGCCACAACCTGCCGTTTCTCGCGGCGGTGATGGATCATCCGCGCTTCGTCTCCGGCGACATCACCACGGCCTTTATCGCCGAGGAGTTCCCCGAGGGCTTCTCGGGCGTCGCCCCCGATGCCGCGACGCTTCGCAAGCTCGCCGCCGCGGCGGGGCACATGAAGATGCGCAAGGAGGCGCGCGAGGCGGCCATCTCGGGCGCCATGGCCAATCACCAGCGGCGCGTGGGCGATGACTGGGTTGTGTTTCTCGACCGCGAGACCTTCGCCGTCAACATCACCGAGGCCAATGGTGGCACCGTGGTGCGCTTCGATGACGGCGCGGAGGTCGCCGTGGAGTCCGAGTGGCGCCCTGGCGATCCGCTGTTTCGCGGAACGGTGGGCGGCGAGACGATGATCATCAAGATCGATTTCGTGCGCGGCGGCGCACGGCTGCGCCATCGCGGCGCCGAGCTGCGCGCCGTGGTGCGCACCCCGCGCCAGGCCGAGCTCGCCGCGCGGATGCCCGAAAAGGCCCCGCCCGACACCTCGCGGATGCTGCTCTGCCCGATGCCCGGCCTCGTGATGGCGCTGCATGTGGGCGAGGGTGACGAGGTCCATGAGGGCCAGGCGCTCGCCACGGTCGAGGCGATGAAGATGGAGAACGTCCTGCGCGCCGAGCGCAAGGCGGTGGTCGCAAAGATCAACGCCCGGCCGGGCGCGAGCCTCGCCGTCGACGACGTGATCATGGAGTTCGAGTGACGTGCCGCGCGCCGATCGCCGCCTGAGGCCGACGGGGCCGCCCGCTCAGCGCAGGGTAAAGCTGTCGATCGAGCGGACGAGTTCGCGGCCCGAGCGCGGCGACGGGCGGCGCAGCTTGACCTCGCCGTCCTTGTCGATGATCACCACCATGAAGCCGCGCGGGCGCAGCTCGCGCCGCGGCGCGCTCTGCGCGGCCGGGTCGGTATCGACCACGACGACCACGTCGCGATCGACGAGATCCTCGACGCGCTCTTCCAGATACGCCATCTGCTCCTGGAAGTCGGGGTTCTCGGGGGTGTCGGCGAAGACCACGATGAGCCGCTCGACCCACTGGAAGCTCGCGAGATCGGCCTCGGTCCCGTCGATGGTGCGCAGCCCCGCGACCTGCTCTTCCTCGGGAACCTCGGCGGCCTCGGCCTCGAGGCGCGCGGCGCCCGCGTCGCCATCGCGCGCGCCGTCGGCCGCGAACGCCGTGACGGGGAGCGCGGCGGCGAGTAGAATGGCAATAAACGGTTTCATCGATCCTCCTGCACGCCCCGATATAGGGGCTTTGTGCCGGAAATCACCCACCGGCCGCAACAGCTTGCAGGCCGGGCGCAGCATTAGGAGCCGCCCATGAGCGACAAGCAGCAGGAATGGCGCGATCTGGCCGCGCGCGAACTCAAGGGCCGCGACCCTGACAGCCTCACCCGGCACACCCTCGAGGGTATCAATGTGCGCGCGCTCTACACCGCCGAGGACCTCGCCGGGCTCGAGCACCTCGACACCCTGCCGGGCCAGCCGCCCTTCCTGCGCGGCCCGCGTGCGACGATGTATGCCGGCCGGCCATGGACGATCCGGCAGTATGCGGGCTTCTCCACGGCGCGCGAGTCCAACGCCTTCTACCGCCGCGCGCTCGCCGCCGGGCAGCAGGGCGTGTCGGTGGCCTTCGATCTGGCCACGCATCGCGGCTACGATTCCGATCATCCGCGCGTGGAGGGCGATGTCGGCAAGGCGGGGGTCGCGATCGACTCCGTCGAGGACATGAAGATCCTCTTCGATGGCATCCCGCTCGATCAGGTCAGCGTGTCGATGACGATGAACGGCGCGGTGATCCCGGTGCTCGCGAGCTTCATCGTCACCGGCGAGGAACAGGGGGTGGACCGCGCCAAGCTGTCGGGGACGATCCAGAACGACATCCTCAAGGAGTTCATGGTCCGCAACACCTATATCTACCCGCCCGAGCCCTCGATGCGGGTCGTGGCCGACATCATCGAATACACCGCGGGCGAGATGCCGCGCTTCAACTCGATCTCGATCTCGGGCTACCACATGCAGGAGGCGGGCGCGAACCTCGTGCAGGAGCTCGCCTTCACCCTCGCCGACGGGCGCGAATATGTCCGCGCCGCCATCGCGCGGGGCATGGATGTGGACGCGTTTGCAGGGCGTTTGTCGTTCTTCTTCGCGATCGGGATGAACTTCTTCATGGAGGCGGCCAAGCTGCGCGCGGCGCGGCTTCTGTGGTCGCGCGTGATGGACGAGTTCGAGCCGAAGGACCCGAAATCCAGGATGCTGCGCACCCATTGCCAGACCTCGGGCGTGTCGCTGCAGGAGCAGGACCCCTACAACAACGTGGTGCGCACCGCCTA
>SLQD01000250.1 GCA_007131685.1 Paracoccaceae bacterium
AGATCGAGGACGAGACCCTCGCCGAGGACATCCGCACGCGCCTTGCCGGCTGGCTGGAACGGCACAAGGGCTGAATGTCGGTCACGGGCAATATCGTCGAGAGCTACAGGGCGCCGCGCCGGGTGGTACGGCGCCTGCTCGATGCGGGGCGTCGCGAGGATCGCGCGCTGGCCTATCTCATGGTGGCGTGCCTCCTGATCTTCGTGGCGCAGTGGCCGCGCCTGTCGCGCGAGGCGCATCTGTCCGACGAGATACCGCTCACGGCGATGCTGTCCGGGGCTCTGTTCGGGTGGCTTTTTGTCGCGCCGCTGGTGTTTTACGGGCTCGCGGCGGTTCTGCACGGGCTGCAGCGGCTCATGCGCCAGCCCAGCAGCTTCTGGAGCGCGCGGCTGGTGACCTTCTGGGCGCTGCTCGCGGTGGCGCCGCTGTGGCTGATCCACGGGCTTCTCGTGGCCTTCGTCGGCCCCGGCGCGCTGGTGCAGCTCTTCGGCTTTGTCGCGCTCGCGGCCTATATCGGTTTCGTGCTCGCCGGGTTGCGCGAAGCCGCGCTTGAGGGTGGCGGCGCGACCGCCTAATGAGGGCGCATGGACACGTCGTTTTCCTCCCTCGCCGCGCTCGTGCGCGAAACGCTGCGCGACCCGAAGACGGTCGGCAAGCAGGTCAAGGCGCTCGACCTGCCGATGGGCGCGCGCTGGGAGGCCTTCGCGCTGGTGGTGATCGTCAGCGCGATCGTGGGGCAGTTCAGCATCCTCGCCATGACCGGCGCGCTCGTCGCGCCGGGGCCTCTGGGCACGCCGGTGCAATCGGTGCTGATCCAGGGCGGCGCGCTCCTGATCGTGGTGCAGGCGATCCATCATGTCGGCCGCCTGATGGGCGGGACGGGCGATTTCGGCGCCGCGCTCACACTCGCGACCTGGCTGCAATGCGTGATGATCCTGTTTCAGGTCATCCAGGTGATCACGCTGGTGATCCTGCCGCCGCTGGCGGGGATCATCGGCGTGGCGGCGATGGTGGTGTTCTTCTGGCTGCTGACGAATTTCATCGCCGTGCTACATGGTTTCACGTCGCTGGGGCGGGTGTTCGCGATGATCATCGCGACGGCCTTCGCCCTCGCATTCGTGCTGGTTTTCTTCATGACGCTGCTGGGGGTCGAGCCGCCGGCACAGGGGTGAGCGATGTATGACGTCGAGCGGGTGCGCGCGGATTTCCCGATCCTGTCGCGCGAGGTGAACGGCAAGCCGCTTGTCTATCTCGACAATGGCGCTTCGGCGCAGAAGCCGCAGGTCGTGATCGACACGGTCACGCGCGCCTATTCGCATGAGTATTCCAACGTGCACAGGGGTCTGCATTACCTGTCGAACCTGATGACGGATCGCTACGAGGCGGTGCGCGGCACCGCCGCGCGGTTCCTGAACGCCCCCGACGAGCGCGAGATCGTCTTCACCTCGGGCACCACGGAGGGCATCAACCTTGTCGCGCAGGGCTGGGCCGCGCCGCGCCTCGAGCCCGGCGACGAGATCGTGCTTTCGATCATGGAGCATCATGCCAATATCGTGCCCTGGCATTTCCTGCGCGAGCGTCAGGGCGCGGTGCTGCGCTGGGTCGATACGGACGCCGATGGCGATCTCGACCCGCAGGCGGTGCTCGATGCGATCGGCCCGCGCACGAAGCTCGTGGCGATCACGCACATGTCCAACGTGCTGGGCACGCAGGTCGACGTGAAGGCGATCTGCGACGGGGCGCGGGCGAAGGGTGTGCCCGTGCTGGTGGACGGTTCGCAGGCGGCGGTGCACATGCCGGTCGATCTGTCGGATCTCGGGGCGGATTTCTATGCCGTGACGGGGCACAAGCTTTACGGGCCGTCGGGCTCCGGGGCGATCCGGATCGCGCCCGAGCGGATGGCCGAGATGCGCCCCTTCATCGGCGGCGGGGACATGATCCGCGATGTCACGCGCGACCACGTCACCTATAACGACCCGCCGATGAAGTTCGAGGCCGGCACCCCCGGCATCGTCCAGCAGATCGGCCTCGGCGCGGCGCTCGAGTATCTCATGGAGCTCGGCATGGAGAATGTCGCCGCCCATGAAGCCACGCTGCGCGACTATGCCCGATCGCGGCTCTCCGGGCTCAACTGGCTGACCGTGCAGGGAAATTCCCCGCAGAAGGGTGCGATCTTCTCCTTCACCCTCGACGGGGCGGGCCACCCGCACGACATCTCGACGGTGCTCGACAAGAAGGGCGTCGCGGTGCGCGCCGGGCATCACTGCGCCCAGCCGCTGATGACGCATCTCGGCGTGACGGCGACCTGCCGTGCGTCATTCGGACTCTACAACACCCGCGCCGAGGTCGACACGCTCGTCGAGGCGCTGGAGCTGTGTCACGAGCTCTTTTCCTGATCGGGCTGCAGCGGCGGCTTGGCCACGAGCAGGTCGGTCGGCGGCTCGCGCATCAGGTCGCGGGCGTAATTGCCGAGCCGGTCCTCATTGGCGCGCATCCCCGCGCCGATGGCGAGCAGTTCGGGCTGCAGCTCCTCGATCCGGAAGCTGAGCACCTCGTGCAGCCCGCCGGGCACGATCTCGGGCGGGTTCAGCCCGGCCGGAAGCCCGGGCTCGCGCAGCCACGCCTCGCAGCGCGCGCGCGCCTCCTGAACGCTCGGCGCCGAAAGCGGCTCGTTCGCGGGCGTGGGCAGTTTCTCGCGCAGCGGCAGGGTGAGGGCGTGGATCGCGTGCAGCGCGGCCCCGGGGGCGATCTCCTGCGCCAGCCGGAGCGCCTCGCGATCGGCGGCATTGAAATCCACCGCGGCGAGCACGTTGCGATAGGGGCGGTCCGGCGGCGTGTGGGCGACGATCGCCGGCGCCGGCGCGCGCAGCACGATGCGCTCCAGGGTCGTCAGGCGCAACAGGTCGAACACCGCGCGCGGCCGGTGCAGCCCCAGAACGACGAGCGCAGCACCTGCCTGTGCAGCCCGCTCCGGGATCGCGATTTCCGGGCGTCCGCGCAGCACCTCCACGCTGACGCCGCCGGCGCCGCGCGTGAGGTCACATTCCTCCTGCAGCCGCGCCCGCGCCGCCTCGACGCGCAGCTCGGGCATCCCGCGCGGCGCGGTATGGACGAAGATCACCTCCGCCTTCAGCGTCTCGGCAAGGGCGATGGCGCGCGCGAGCACATGCTGCGACCGCTCGGTCAGGTCGCTGGCCGCCACTATGGTCGTCATCGCATCCTCCCCCGGGTTGCGCCCGTCCTGCCGCGTCCGGGTATAACGCAGCACTTGAGCCAGGGCACCCGTTTTCTGGCGCCGGGCCGGCAATATGGCGCGGGTGGTTGCATGTCGCGCCCGCCCGGCCCAAGCTGCGCACCGGCAGCAGGGAGAACGGCATGGATTTCGGGATTCGCGGCAAGCGTGCGCTGGTCTGCGCGGCATCCAGAGGGCTGGGGCGCGGCTGCGCCGAGGCGCTTGCCGAGGCGGGCGTCGAACTCGTCATCAACGCGCGCGGCGCCGAGGTGCTCGAGGCGACGGCGCAGGCGCTGCGCGATGCGCATGATGTGCCGGTCACGGCCGTGGCCGCCGACATCACCAGTGAAGCCGGCCGTGCCGAGGTGCTCGGGGCCGCGGGGGCGGTGGATATCCTCGTGACCAATGCCGGCGGGCCGCCGCCGGGGATGTGGACGGACTGGGAGCGCGCGGATTTCGTCGCCGCCCTCGACGCCAACATGCTCACCCCGATCGCGCTGATGCAGGCGCTCGTGCCGGGGATGATGGAGCGCGGCTGGGGCCGGGTGGTCAACATCACCTCGCAATCGGTCAAGGCGCCCATCCCGGTGCTGGGGCTGTCGAACTCGGCGCGCGCGGGGCTGACGGGCTTTGTTGCCGGAACCTCGCGCCAGGTCGCCGAGAAGGGGGTGACGATCAACAATCTGCTGCCCGGCATCCATGATACCGACCGCGCCACCGCGCTCGATGAAGGCGTTGCCGAGCGCGAGGGCATCAGCGCCGAGGCGGCCCGCCGCCGCCGCGAGGCGACGATCCCGGTGCGGCGCTATGGCACCGCCGCCGAATTCGGCGCGGTCTGCGCCTTTCTGTGCTCGGCGCAGGCGGGCTTCATCGTGGGCCAGAACGTGCTGCATGACGGCGGCGGGGTGAACGCGACGATCTGAGCGCGGTCAAAAAACGCGAACCGCCCGGATTGGGGCTTTGAATGGCGCTGCCGAGGCCATAAATAGGGGGGGCGCGCAAAGCATAGATGCCCCTTGGCATCGAAGGGAGAGAGTCATGTTCAACAATATCGGACTTCCCGGCCTGCTCCTCATCGCGATCGTGGTGCTCGTGCTCTTCGGGCGCGGCAAGATCAGCTCGCTGATGGGCGAGGTCGGCAAGGGGATCACCTCCTTCAAGAAGGGCATCAAGGAGGGGTCCGAGGAGATCGAGAACCAGACCGAGGCCGAGACCGAGCTCGGCAGCACCCGCGACACCGCCTCCGAGCGGGAGCAGGACAAGGCCTGAGATACGCGGCACCGGGCGGCGGAGTAGGGCGGCATGCTTGATATCGGCTGGACCGAGCTGCTGATCATCGGGATCGTGGCGCTGATCGTGGTGGGTCCGAAGGATCTGCCGGGACTGTTCCGCAATCTCGGAAGGTTCATGGCGCGCATCCGGAGCATGGGGCGCGACTTCCAGCGCGCGATGGAGAACGCCGCCGACGAGTCCGGGGTCAAGGATGTCGCGCGCGAATTCAAGGACGCGGCCTCCTCGAAGGATCTCGGGGTCGATGAGCTCTCCGAGGTCGCCAAGGGGCCGAAACACTGGAAATCCCGAATGAAGTCCGGCCTCAAGCCCGACGCGCCCACCGCGGAGGAGACCGCCGAGGCCGCCGCCCCCGAAGCGCCCGCCGGCCCGGCGGAGCTCGGCACGACGGCGGGCGAGGCCGGCCGCGATACCGCCCCCGGCGACCCCGCATCCCGCGGCCCCGAGACCGAGAAGCTCGCCCGATCGCGCGCCGCCGAGAGCGCCGCGCGCCGCGAGCA
>SLQD01000259.1 GCA_007131685.1 Paracoccaceae bacterium
GAACGTGTAAAGGTGTAGCTTTCGCCCGGTGAGGTACCACCGTTATCGGTCCGAAAAGTACAGTTGCCAACGACAACCGTGCTCCGGTGGCCGTTGCTGCGTAAGCGGTAACGACACCGATTTCTGAAGCCCAGACCGTCTAGCAACGGTCTGGCGGGGTTCGCAGGCACCTGGCAACAGAAGCCTGCACTTTCATGTACGATTGACGCAAGCGGGCGACCGGTGCGCGCGCGGGCTGATGCGCCTGCGGCGCGGGGCCGGGCGCATCGCACGGAGCCGTGCGTGTCGGGGTTGGGGCGCGGCTGAAGGGTCGGGCCGCGCCCGGGGGCGCGGCCCGACCGAAGTGCGGCTCAGAAGCGGTAGGCGCCGCCGACGGTCAGCGTCGTCGCCTCGACATCCACGCCGCGGCCGTCGAAATCGCTGTGACGGTGGTAGATGAGCTCGCTGTTGAGCGAGAAGTTCGGGGTGACGCCATAGGCGACGCCCGCGCCGGCCAGCCAGCCGGTGTCATTGGCGCTGTCGCCGTCGAGCGTCGCGCGCACATGCGAGATGCCCGCGGTGGCATAGGGCAGGATGTTGCCCGTCGCGCCGACGGGCGCACCGACCTTCGCCTTCAGCCGGGTGACGCTGTCGACCTCGTTGACGTCGTCGCCGATATCGCTGAGCACGGCGGGGCTGAAATCGATCTCGGCACCGACGACGAAGCCGTCGAACTGGTGATCGTAGCCCGCCAGCAGCGCGGCGCCGACGCCGTTCTGGTTGTCGTCGCTGTCGCGATCGGTGGTGACCCGGCCAACGCCGGCGAGCGCGCCGACATAGGCGCCGGTCCAGTCATACATGCTGGGCGCCGGGGTCGGCGTGGGGGTGATGCGCGGCTCGACCACCGGGTCGGCCATCTTGCCGCCGACACCGCCGGCGAATGCGGGAACTGCGAGCGCGCTGACGAGCGCGGCAACAACGAGGGTTTTCATCTGGGGCACTTTCGGTATGGGCTGCGATCCAGCACATCGCAACAGTCGTTGGGTCAAACCGTGCTGGTGATCAGCAGATGCGCTCACCAGCCGCCTTGCACAATATGTACCGCGCGCGCGCGGGCCGCTTTCGGAAGGAGTGTGACATTATTGCTCGGTGTGCCCGGCCCTTGCGCCGCATCGGCGGGCGTGCTTGACGGGTCAGCGCGCGAAGCCGCGAGGGACCATGCCCGTCGACCCGTCCGATCCTGCCCCCGACCTGCGCGCGCTCACCCGCGCCTTCGCGCGCATCGGGTGCCTTTCCTTCGGGGGGCCGGCGGCACAGATCGCGCTGATGCACGGCGAACTCGTGGCTGCGCGGCGCTGGCTGACGGAGCGGCAATTCGCCAATGCGCTGTCGTTTTGCATGATGCTGCCCGGTCCCGAGGCGATGCAGCTTGCGACCTATGCCGGCTGGCGGCTGCACGGGATCCGCGGCGGGCTCGTCGCCGGGGGGCTGTTCGTGCTGCCGGGGGCGCTGGTGATCCTGGTTCTGGCGGTGGTCTATGCGGCGTTCGGGCAGGTTCCGCTGGTGCGGGCGCTGTTTCTCGGGGTGCAGGCGGCGGTGCTCGCGATCGTGGCGCAGGCGCTGTTGCGGCTGGCGGGGCGCGCGCTCGAGGGGGCGGCGCATTGGTGGCTGGCGGGGCTGGCCTTCGCGGGGCTGTTCCTGTTCGACCTGCCGTTTCCGCTCGTCATCGCGCTCGCCGCGCTCTACGGCCTGCTCACGAGCGGCGCCGATGCGGGCACCGCCGCGCCGCTGCCCGCGGCGGCGCACGGGCGCACACTGCCCGTGGTCGCGCTGTGGAGCGGGATCTGGCTCGTGCCGCTGGCGGCGCTATGGCTCTTCGAGGGCGGGCTGCTGGCGCGGATCGGCAGCTTCTTCGCGCAGCTTGCCGTGGTCAGCTTCGGCGGCGCCTATGCGGTGCTGGCCTGGATGACCCAGACCGTGGTGCAGGAGCAGGGCTGGCTGACCACGACGCAGATGATCGACGCGCTCGGCCTCGCCGAGACGACGCCGGGGCCGCTGATCCTGGTGACGGAGTTCGTCGCCTATCTCGCCGGGGCGCAGGCCGGCGGGGCGTGGCTCGGGGCGGCGGCGGCGCTGGTGGCGCTGTGGGCGACCTTCGTGCCCTGCTTTCTGTGGATCTTCGCCGGCGCGCCGCATATCGAGCGTCTCGCCGCGCAGCCGCGGCTGTCGGGGGCGCTGCGCGCGGTGACGGCGGCGGTCGTCGGGGTGATGGCGAGTCTCGCGTTGTGGTTCGCCGCGCATGTGCTCTTTGCCGAGATCGAGACGCGCCGCCTCGGGCCGCTGCGGCTCCTGCAGCCCGAGGCGGCGAGCTTCGTGCCCGAGGCCTTCGTGCTCGCACTGGCGGCGGGGCTGGCGCTGATCTGGCGGGGCTGGCCGCTGCTGCCGGTGCTCGGGGGTGCGGCGCTCGCGGGGGGGGTGCTCGGGGCGGTTTGAGCGCCGGCCCCCTTTCGTTTGCCGCCGAATCCCCTATGCTCGGCGCATGTAGCGAGAGGGAGTGCCATGTCCGGCTCGATCGATTACGGCAGGCTCATGCACCGCGCGATGCGCGGCCTGATCCGCGATGTGCTCGATGATGTCGCCGCCAACGGTCTGCCGGGGGAGCATCATTTCTTCATCACCCTCGACACGACCCGCCCCGGCGTGCAGATGGCCGACTGGCTGCGCGAGCGTTATCCCGAGGAAATCACCATCGTGATCCAGAACTGGTTCGACGATCTCGCCGTCGATGCCGAGGGATTCGCGATAACGCTCAATTTCGGCGACCGGCCCGAGCCGCTCTACATCCCCTATGACGCGATCTCGACCTTCGTGGACCCGTCGGTGGAGTTCGGGCTGCGCTTCGACAGCCAGAATGCGCAGGAAGAGGACGCGCCGATGGCCGAGGATGCCGAGCCCGAGGATGAGCCCGCCAAGGAGGCCGAGATCGTCAGCCTCGACAAGTTCCGCAAGTAGCGCGGCGTTGCAGCCCGCGCCGACGCGCCCTATAGCGGCGCCGAAGATGGAGGGTTGCCCATGACCGACACGCGCACCGAAACCGACAGCTTCGGCCCCCTCGAGGTCCCCGCCGACCGTTACTGGGGCGCGCAGACGCAGCGTTCGCTGAAGAATTTTCCCATCGGCTGGGAGCGCCAGCCCGTCGCCATCGTGCGCGCGCTCGGCGTCATCAAGAAGGCCTGCGCCGAGGCCAACATGGAGCTCGGGGCGCTCGATTCGCGGCGCGGCGACGCCATCGCCGCCGCCGCGCGGGAGGTCTTCGAGGGCAAGCTCGACGATCACTTTCCCCTCGTGGTCTGGCAGACCGGTTCGGGCACGCAATCGAACATGAACGCCAACGAGGTGATCGCCAACCGCGCCATCGAGATTCTCGGCGGCGAGATCGGCTCCAAGGAGCCGGTCCATCCCAACGATCACTGCAACATGGGGCAAAGCTCCAACGACACCTTCCCCACCGCGATGCATGTCGCCACCGCGATGAGCGTGCGCGACGTGCTGCTGCCCGGGCTTCGGCAACTGCACGCCGCCCTCGCGGCGAAATCCGCCGCCTTCGCCGACATCATCAAGATCGGCCGCACCCATACCCAGGACGCCACGCCGCTCACGCTGGGCCAGGAATTCTCGGGCTACGCGCACCAGGTCGCGATGGGGATCCGGCGCGTCGAAGCCGCGCTGCCGGCGATCCATGAGCTCGCCCAGGGCGGCACGGCGGTGGGCACCGGGCTCAACACGCCGAAGGGTTGGGGCGAGACGGTCGCGGCGAGGATCGGCGAGACGACGGGGCTGCCCTTTGTCACCGCGCCCAACAAGTTCGAGGCCCTCGCCGCGCATGACGCGATGGTGGAGATGTCGGGCGCGCTCAGGGTCGTGGCCGGATCGCTGTTCAAGATCGCCAATGACATCCGCTTTCTCGGCTCGGGGCCGCGCTCGGGGCTGGGCGAGCTGATCCTGCCCGAAAACGAGCCCGGCTCCTCGATCATGCCCGGCAAGGTCAACCCGACGCAGTGCGAGGCGCTCACCCAGGTCTGCGCGCAGGTGATGGGCAACGACGCCGCGGTCGGCTTCGCGGGCAGCCAGGGGCATTTCGAGCTCAATGTCTACAAGCCGATGATGGCCTATAACGTGCTGCAATCCGTGCAGCTTCTCGGCGATGCGGCGGTGGCCTTCACGGATAACTGCGTCGCCGGCATCGAGGCCAACACCGACCGCATCGGCCAGCTCATGCGCGACAGCCTGATGCTGGTCACCGCGCTCGCCCCCGAGATCGGCTACGACAACGCCACCAAGGTCGCCAAGACGGCGCACAGCAACGGCACCACGCTGCGCGAAGAGGCGATCAATCTCGGCTTCGTCGATGGCGAGACCTTCGACCGCATCGTGCGCCCCGAGGACATGATCGGGCCGCGCGGATGAGCGGCGGAGTCATCAATCTGCGCACCGCGCGCAAGCAGCGCGCGCGGGTGCAGAAGCGGGCCGCGGGCGATGCGAATGCGGCCCGCAATGGCCGATCGAAAGCCGAGCGCGCCGCCGAGGCCGCCCGCGCCGCCGCCGAGCGACGCCATCTCGACGGGCACAAGCGCGAGGAATGAGCGCGCGGCCGCGCAAACGCTCGCTCACCCTGCGCGGACACCGCACGAGTGTCACCCTGGAGGAGCCGTTCTGGCAGGCGCTGCGCGAGATCGCCGCCGCCGAAGGAAAGCCCGTCAACAGCCTCGCCGCCGAGATCGACGCGGCGCGCAACCCGGCCGATTGCGGCCTCGCCTCGGCGATCCGGCTGCATGTGCTCGCGCATTACCGGGGCGGCTGATCACCAGCGCCCGGTCAGCCCCCGCGCCAGAAGCATCCCCCGGCGCGCGAATTCAGACTGCTTGAGGGCGCCATCGGCCACAAGCTGGGGCGCGCGCGCCGCCTGCCCCAGAAGTGCCCCGGCGCGCCACCCGGCCAGCAGCGCCGGGGCCGCCCGCGCGGGCACC
>SLQD01000149.1 GCA_007131685.1 Paracoccaceae bacterium
AGGCGGGGCCGATACAACCGAAAGGGTGGTTTTGTCGGTTTCGTCAGTTTTGTCCGAAGGGGGGAGGGCTGACCCCGAGCCCCCGGCTCGGGCCGATGGGCTGGACCCGGACGCAGGCGCATATCTGGACCGCCTGCGCCGTCACGGGCCTGCGACCTATGGCGCGATGGCAACCGCGCTGGGCTGGGACGCAACGCGGGCTTGGCGGGCCGAAGCGAAGCTCCGCGCGCTCGGGCTGGTGAGTCAAAATGGAGACATGGCGAGCGTGATACGGGATGGTTCAGAGTGACAGCAAGCGCGAAGGCTTTCCTCGGCACGCCACGGCGTGCGGCTTTGGCCGGGTCCGCTCCGGCGCCAGCGCGCGCCCGCCGCTCACCGCCACCTCCGAGCCGCCGCCGCTCGGCGCCATAAGGCCCGCCGCGAAGCGCATCCAGCTCGTCTTTGCGGCGCCCGGACGGGAATGCGCGATCGGCCAAGATTGGGGGGCAGGCGAGGCGTAGGCGTCATCGGATCGGGCGCAGGGATCCGGGTCCATCAATAAACGAAGTTTATCTCAGAGCCCAAAAAACAACAATTTGACGCAGCCACGGCGCCCCCATAGCGTCGCGCCGACTGCAAAACGGGGAGCGATCCAATGAACAAGAAACTCTCATTCGCACTGCTCGGCGGGGCGGCCTTGGCGGTTGCGATGCCCAGTACAATGCTGGCTGATACCTGGCGGATGTCTCACAAGATGCCGCCGGAGTCCGTTGAGGGCGAGCTGTTCCAGAAATTCGCGGACGAGGTCGAAGAGCGCACCGACGGCGCGATCACCTTCGAGGTGTATCCCAATGAGCAGCTCGGCTCCGACGATGCGGTGCTCGAGCAGATCCAGCTCGGCACGGTGCATGTCTATCCGGAGGGCATCACTTATCTGCAGCGATGGGTTCCGGAAATCGCCTGGGCGGCAGCACCGTTCCTGTTTGACGACCGCGAGCATTGGGTGCGCTTCATGAACTCGGACCTCGTCGCCGAATGGCTCGATAAGGTCGAGGAGGAAGCGGGTATCGTCCTGATCGGCGATCCCACCGAGTTCGTGCGCGGGCCGTTTCGCGTGATGCTGTCCTCGGAGGAATTCGAAACCCTCGAGGAGATGCAGGGGATCCGGCTGCGCATGCATCCCGACGAACTCGCCGCCGAGGCCTGGCGGCATCTCGGTGCGGAGGTGCGCACCCTGGCCTGGACGGAAACCTACGAATCCATCAGCCGCGGCATTGTCGACGCTGTGAACAGCCCGATCGCCCTCGCCGAGTCGATGGCCTTCTACGAGGTCGCGCCGCATATCGTGCGCCACGACGAATATTCGCAGGGCATGGCCTTCATGGCGAGCGCGACCGAATGGCACGCGCTCGACGAGGAAACCCGGCAGCAGGTCCTCGAGGCCTACGATGCCATCGCCGCGGAGTCCCAAGCGGTGATGGGAGATATCGCCGACGAGTCGATCGAGAGCATGCAAGAGAAGGGCGCGACCTATAGCGAGATCGACACAAGCGATTTCGTCGCCCGCATGCTCGAGATGTACGAAGAGCTCGACGCGGAAGGCGAGATGCCCGAGGGCTTTCTCGAGACGGTCGAGGCGACCCGCGAGGCGGAAGGGGGCTAATGCTTCGCGGGCTCGATCGATTCCTCGCGCTGGCGGAGAAGGTCTTCTTCGCCGGCGCCAACGTGATCCTGATCATCATTCTGTTCATCAACATCGCCAATATCACTTCGCGGGCCATGTTCGATCAGGGCCTGATCTGGGTTTTTCCGTGGACGCGTGTTCTCTTCGTCTGGATGGTGTTTCTCGGCTTTTACGTGATCTATCGGCGCCACCGCGACATCAAGGTCGATATTCTCTACAAGGCGCTGCCGAGTCGGGTGCAGAACATCATCACGATCGGCACCAACCTGATCGTGATCGCGCTCATGGCGGTGATACTGCGCGAAGCGCCCAACCTGCTGCCGCGCCAGGTCGGCAACATGGATTACGTGGGGCTGCAGCGATACTGGCTGGCGGTTCCCTTCTATGCCTCCTGCGCGTTCATCCTGTTGGAATTCCTGCGTGACACACTGCTTCGCCTGACCGAGGGGCCTCCCGAGGAGGCCGCGCCCGTGCATGGCCATATCCCGGAGATCGGGCGATGACGGCAGGCCTCCTGTTTGCGGGCTTCGTCACGCTGCTCGCGCTTCGCGTCTCGATCACCATGGCGATCGGCGTGTCGGTTCTCGGCGCCCTGCTCATGTCGGATTTCAGCGGCGATCTGTGGATCGTGCCGATGCGGGTGCTCGAGGGGGTAGACAACACCTCGCTGCTGGCCATCCCGTTCTTCGTCCTGGCGGGCACGCTCATGAATGCCGTCGGGCTGACGGAGCGCATGTTCAATCTCGCCAATGCGCTGATCGGACATTTCAAGGCCGGGCTCGCGCAGGTCAACGTGCTTGCATCGGTGATGCTCGCCGGGGGCACCGGCGCCGCCGTGGCCGATGTTGCGGGGCTCGGGGTTGTCGAGATCCGGGCGATGCGCGAGCGTGGCTACCAGGCGTCGTTTGCGGCGGCGATCACGACGGTGTCTGCCATTCTGGCGCCCTTCATCCCGCCGTCGATTCCGCTCGTGGTCTATGCCTTCCTGGCGAATGTCTCGGTCGCGCGGATGTTTCTCGCCGGGATCGTGCCGGCGCTGCTGATCGCGCTGTCACTGCTGATCTTCAACCGGCTCTATGCCGCCGTCGTCGAGCTGCCCACCCAGCCCAAAGCCTCGGGCCGGGAGATCTGGGTCAATATCCTCAAGGGCACGCCGCCGCTCGCCGCGCCCGGCATCATCATGGCGGGGATCCTGACCGGGACGACCACCGCCGCGGAGGCGGGGATCCTGGCCTGCGGTTACACGCTGCTCCTGTCGCTCTTCTACGGCAGTTTCAGCTTCCGCCATGTCTGGCAGGCGGTCGGTGACACGATGCTGATCACCGCCATGATCCTGATCATCATCGGCTTCGCCAACGGGATGGGCTGGCTGCTCGCCGTCGAGCGCATTCCGCAGGATATCGCTGCGGTGGTTCCCGACCTCATCGACCGGCCGTTCTTCTTCCTGCTCGGCGTGATCGCACTGGTGCTCGTCGTGGGCTGCTTCATCGACGGGGTGACGGCCAAGCTTCTTCTGGTTCCTATCATGCTACCGCTGGTGGATGCCTACGGTATCGACCGGATCCATTTCGGCATCGTGATGCAGATGGGGCTGATCCTCGGCCTGGCGACGCCGCCGCTCGGCATCGGGCTCTACATCGTCGCCCGCATTGCCGACATTCCCGTTGAGAGCGTGGTGAAGTCGGTCCTGCCATTCTTCATCCCGCTGACCATAGTGCTGCTGCTGCTGGCGGCCGTGCCGCAGTTCAGCCTCTGGCTTCCCGATGCCGTCATGGGGCCGCGATGACCAGCGCGTCCCGACGCGATCCTATCAAGAGGAGAAAGACTTCAATGAAGATCTCGATGATCCAGATGAACACCAAGGACAACAAGGTGGAAAACCTTCGTGTTGCCGGCGAGCTGATCGAGAAGGCGGCCGTGAATGACCGGCCGGACCTGATCACCCTGCCGGAGACCTTCACGTCGATGACGAGTGACTTCGACGTTCAATACGCCAACTCGGAGACGATCCCGGACGGCGAGGCCTGCCGGATGCTCTCGGATCTGGCGCGCAAGCATGGCGTGTATATCCATGGCGGCAGCATGGCCGAGCGCTCGGAGGGCAAGTGCTATAATACCACCGTGGTGTTCGACCCCACGGGCGCGGTCAGGGCGACCTACCGCAAGATCCACCTTTTCGATGTCGATGTCCCCAATGGTCGCTCCTACCGCGAGTCCGACACCATGAAGCGCGGCGAGGAGGTGGTCGTGACCGAGGCGGCCGGGACCACCATCGGGCTGGCGATCTGCTACGATCTGCGCTTTCCGGAACTTTTCCGCGCCCTGCGCGACAAGGGCGCGCGGGTGATCTTCCTGCCCGCTGCCTTCACGATGATGACAGGGCGCGATCACTGGGAGGCGCTGATCCGGGCCCGGGCGATCGAGACGCAGTGCTACATGGTCGCGCCTGGTCAGGTCTTTGATCACGACAACGGCAAGAAGGTCTGCTTCGGCCGATCGATGATCGTCGATCCGTGGGGGACGGTCGTGGCCACGGCCTCCGACCAGGTCGGCTGCACCACCGCCGATATCGATCCCGAGTACACCGAGGTCATTCGCGGCAAGATGCCCGTCATGACCCATCACGTGCTGGGCAAGGCCCCGCTGCGCGAAACCGAGGACGCCTGAGCAGGAGACACTACCCAGATGTATACAGTCAACGAGAACCCCCCGCAGATAGCGGAGGACAAGGCCGCTCTGCTCGCAAGGTGTGAAACCGCCACGATCGGTCATTTCCTGCATGATGTGTTCCTCGACCGGGCGATCGGGGCGGTTCTGCCCGGCAAGCGGGTCGTCGGAACGGCCGTGACACTGCGCCTCGCCGGGGCGGACTCCGCGCTATTGCACTATGCAGTCAGCATCGCGCGACCAGGCGATTTTCTCATCATCGATCGGGCCGGCGACGACAAGCATGCGTGCTGGGGCGGCGTGGTGACACATGCGGCCAAGAAAGCCGGGGTTGTTGGCGCCGCGATCGATGGGCCGGCCACCGATTTCGAGGAGATCCGCGCACAGGAGATGCCGATGTGGTGCCGTGGACCGGCACCCATCACCACCAAGCTGCTCGGCCTCGCCGGCGCGATGAATGTGCCGGTTTCCTGCGGCGGCCAGTCGGTCGAGCCGGGTGACGCGGTGCTCGCCGATGAGAGCGGTGTGATCGTGCTAAAGCCCGATCAGATCGATTGGGTCGCCGAAAAGGCGCTCGGGATGCAGGAGCGCGAAATCAGCCTTCTCGCGAAGATTCAGAGCGGCGAAAAGCTCGCGGATCTTTCGGGTGCGCGCAGGATCGTCGAGGACAACCTCGCATCCACGGGTTGAGAGCGGGCTCAGCCGAACGGTTCGGGTTGATTCGAAGGTTGCTCTGCTTTTTCCGCCCAGAACCGTTCGGCCTCCTCGCGCGCTAGCTCGGCGATCACGCCGGGCGCGGCCGAGAGCGAGGTCGCATAGAAGATGGCATGGCAGTCGAGCGCGGGGAACTCTTGGCGCACCGGAATTCGCTCAAGTAGGCCGGTGCGCAGTTCGCGCTCGATGATCGCCGGCGGGATCGCCGCGATCCCGAATCCTTCCGTCGCGAGGCGCACCAGCGTTGCCAGCGAGTTCGAGCAATTCAGCTGCAGATTGGCGTCGCGCTCGAGGCCGAAGAAACTCTTGATCATGCCATAGGGGCGTGATCCGCGCGGATAGCTAATGATCGGGTAGTCGGCGAGCTGCTTGACATCCATCTCCGAGCCGAACCGGTAGACCTGCGGGTTCGCAACCCATGCCATCGGGAAGCTTCCGAGCTCGACGTTCACGAGGCCCTCCTCCTCGGCCGGGCCCATCGCCAGGGCGATATCGACGTCGCCGGCCCGCAGATCCTCGATGAGATTGGCCGAGGTGTCGGCGCGAAGCTCGAAGGTCACCTCAGGATGCTCGCTTCTCAGGCGCTTGAACAGGCGAAACAACCAGCTCGCGCTGATCGTGTCGATGGCGCCGATGCGCACCGTGCCTGTAACTTGAGTGTCTTGCGAAAAGAGCGTGCTCAGGCGGTCGGTGAGTTCGACGATCGGTTTGGCATAGCGCAGCACTTCCTGGCCCTCGGAAGTAAGGCGTAGCTCGCGCGAGTTGCGGTGGATCAGTCGCCGTCCGAGATCCGCCTCGAGACCGCGGATGCGCGCCGAAATGGCCGGCTGGGTCGTGTTAAGGTGCGCCGCAGCCTTTCCGAAGCTCTTGAGCTCCGCAATGATGACGAAAGCATGAAGGGCTCGCAGTCTGACCATCGTGCACCTCGGGCCTGTTCTACCGCCTGTGCGCTCTCCAGGGTTGTCACGTGCCCGTTGTTCGCCCGCTCCGACCGTTCAAACGCGGGTACCCCACAGTTGCTGGTAGCTGTTGCGCTGGCTCTACCGGTCCTGCGTGCCCTCACCATTCGTGGCGTCGCACACGGCTGCTACCTCGACTTAAGTATGCCGCTGCGCGGTGTCCTGCTCCTGCGTGAGCCCGCACGGGAAATCCGCATCATCGCTCTTGGGGATCGCCCCCGAAGGTCAAGCACATCCTTGTTCATCCTAATCTCATTCATCTTCGTCGGATTACGCAACCGCTAACTACGAAGAAGCGCCCTCACCAACAGCGCGACCACGCTGCGCCACGCCAAGAGCGAAGAGTGACGCTTCCTGCGCCACTACCTTGGGCACTACCCGCCCGCAAGCGCTCGGCGAATACGCCGCGGACGTCGGCGCCCGACATTCTACCCTGACCCACGATCGCGAATCTCTGCCGCCACCTACTTAGCAACTGCTTCCGGGAACTTCCGGTGCGAGCCAACTCAATGTGGGGGATATCCTGGGGGTGAGATTTTCGAATCTCTTAGAGAAAACAAAGTCATAATTCCCTGAAATGGCGGAGAGAGGGGGATTCGAACCCCCGAGACGGTTTCCCGCCTACACGCTTTCCAGGCGTGCGCCTTCGACCACTCGGCCACCTCTCCTCGCGCGTCTCATTAGCGCGGCCGGGCCCCGGCTTGCAAGGCCCGGCCGGAGCGCGTTCAGAAGAATGCCTGAAGACCCGTCTGCGCGCGGCCAAGGATCAGGGCGTGCACGTCGTGCGTGCCCTCGTAGGTGTTGACCGTCTCGAGATTCACCATGTGGCGGATCACTTGGTATTCCTCGGAGATGCCGTTGCCGCCATGCATGTCGCGCGCCAGCCGCGCTGCGTCGAGCGCCTTGCCGCAATTGTTGCGCTTGATCAGCGATATCATCTCCGGCGCGGCATTGGCGTCGTCCATGAGCCGGGCCACCCGCAGCGCGCCCTGCAGACCCAGCGCGATTTCGGTCTGCATGTCCGCGAGCTTCTTCTGGAAGAGCTGCGTTTGCGCCAGGGGCTTGCCGAACTGGGTGCGGTCGAGGCCATACTGGCGCGCGGCGTGCCAGCAGAATTCGGCCGCACCCATCACGCCCCAGGCGATGCCGTAGCGTGCGCGGTTGAGGCAGCCGAAGGGGCCCTTGAGCCCCTGCACATTGGGCAGGAGCGCCTCCTCGCCAACCTCGACACCTTCCATGACGATCTCGCCGGTGATGCTCGCGCGCAGCGACTGCTTGCCGCCGATCTTGGGCGCCGAGAGCCCCTTGAGCCCCTTGTCGAGCACGAAGCCGCGGATCTTGCCGTCATGGGCGTCGGACTTGGCCCAGATCACGAAGACATCGGCGATGGGCGAATTCGAGATCCAGGTCTTGGAGCCAGTGAGCTTGTAGCCGTTCGCCGTCTTCTCGGCGCGGGTCTTCATGCCGCCGGGGTCGGAGCCGGCATCGGGTTCGGTCAGGCCGAAGCAGCCGATGAGCTCGCCGGCGGCGAGGCCGGGAAGGTATTTGCGGCGCTGCTCCTCGGTGCCGTAGGCGTAGATCGGATACATCACCAGCGAGGACTGCACCGACATCATCGACCGATAACCGGAATCCACCCGCTCGATCTCGCGCGCGACGAGCCCGTAGGCGGTATAGGAGCCGCCGAGCCCGCCATACGCCTCGGGAATGGTCACGCCGAGCAGGCCCATCTCGCCCATCTCGCGAAAGATGGCCGGGTCGGTCTTTTCCTCGGCATAGGCTTCGATCACGCGCGGCTGCAAGTTCTCTTGGGCGTAGCTGCGCGCGGAGTCGCGCATCATGCGCTCCTCCTCGGTGAGCTGATCCGACAGCCGCAGCGGGTCCTCCCAGTCGAAGCGGCCAAGATCCGGGGCGTCCTTCGCCTTGAGCGGGGTCTCGTCTTTCATGGCGTGTCCTTTCGAGCGCGGATATGCATGCAATATGGCCCCGAAAGACGCGCGCGCCAAACGCTGTTTGCGCAACGGGTCATGAGGAAAGGGAATGTCATGCTTGCGCGCCGCTACATGCCGCCGATCGCGCAGCTCGCCGCCTTCGAGGCGGCGGCGCGGCTGGGCAGCTTTACCCGCGCGGCGGAGGAACTCGATCTCACGCAAAGCGCGGTCAGCCGGCAGATCGCTGCGCTGGAGTCGCGGCTCGGCCTTGCCCTGTTCACCCGCGAGCGCCAGCGCGTGGTTCTCACGCCGCAGGGCGCGGCCTATGCCGCAGAGATCGGGCCCGCGCTCGCCCAGATCGGCAACGCGACGCTCAATCTCGCGGCCAATCCGGGCGGCGGGGCGCTCACCGTCGCGATCCTGCCCGCTTTCGGCACGCGCTGGCTCGCGCCCCGGCTGCCGCGCTTTCTCAACGCGCATCCGGGGGTGACGATCAACCTGACGACGCGGCTCGGTCGCTTCGATTTCGAGGCCGAGCGCATCGACGCCGCGATCGATTTCGGCCGCGACATCCGCGCCGACACCGAGGCCGCCTTCCTGATGCACGAGACGGTGCTGCCCTGCGCGAGTCCGGCATTCCTCGCCGAGGCGGCACCGCGCGCGCCGGCGGATCTTCTGGATCTGCCGCTTCTGCATGTGGCGTCGCGGCCGCGGGGCTGGGCGCGGTGGCTGGCGGGGCAGGGGGTGGACGCGCCGCTGCCGCGCGGGGTCGTGTTCGATCAGTTCGCGACGATGGCACAAGCCGCCATTCACGGCCTCGGCCTCGCGCTGCTGCCGGATTTCCTCGTGCAGGACGACCTGCGCGACGGCCGGCTGGTGCGGGTTTTCGACGCCGCGGCGACAAGCCACGGTGCCTACCGTCTGGTCTGGCCGGCCGGGCGCGGCGTCTACCCGCCGCTCGCGGCGTTCCGCGACTGGATCACCGCCGAGATCGCGGCGGGCGGCTGACTCACTCGGCCGGCATCGCCTCCTCCTCGATACCGAGCGGATGCGACAGATGGCGCAGCATCTCCTTGGGGCAGACCTGCAGGAAATTGGCGCGCTCAACGTCCCAGCGGCGCAGGATCTCGTCGGCCTTCACGCTGCCGGTTTCCGCCAGGTGGCGCTCGATCAGCCCCTTGAGCTCGGCCTCCCAGTGCTCGACGGTGACGGGGCAGCTCACCAGCGTCTCCATGTTCATCAGCTCGGGCGCGGCGCCGTCCGGGTCGTAGAGATAGGCCATGCCCCCGGTCATCCCGGCGCCGAAATTTGCGCCGATCGTGCCGAGGATCACGGCCACGCCGCCGGTCATGTACTCGCAGCCATTCGAGCCGCAGCCCTCGATCACCACATGCGCGCCCGAATTGCGCACCGCGAAGCGCTCGCCCGCGCGCCCGGCGGCGAACAGATACCCGCCGGTGGCGCCGTAGAGAACGGTGTTGCCGATGATCGTGTTCTCCGAGGCCACGAGCGGCGAGGACATGCGCGGGCGCACCACGACGAGCCCGCCCGACAGCCCCTTGCCGACATAGTCGTTGGCATCGCCGAACACCTCGAGCTTGAGCCCCGGCGCGGCGAACGCCCCGAGCGACTGCCCGGCGCTGCCGGCGAGCTTGACGGTCAGGTGATCGGGCTTGAGGCTGTTGCGCATCCCGAAGCGTTGCACGAGATGGCTCGAGGCGCGCGCACCGATGGTGCGCTGGGTGTTGCGCACCGCGTAGCTCAGCTCCATCTTCTCGCCATCCGCGAAGAAGCGTGCCGCATCGCCGACGATCTCGGCGTCGAGGGTGTCATCGACGGGCTGGCGCGGGCGCTCGCGGTCGAGATCGAGCTTGTCGCCGCCATCGACCGTGATCAGCAGCGGGTTGAGATCGAGTTCGTCGAGATGCGCCGAGCCGCGCGACACCTGCGCGAGCAGATCCGGCCGCCCGATCACCTCGTCGAGCGAGCGCGCCCCGATCGAGGCGAGGATCTCGCGCACCTCCTGGGCGTAGAAGGTGATGAGGTTTACGACCTTGTCGGCATTGCCGGTGAACTTGGCGCGCAGCTTCTCGTCCTGGGTGCAGATCCCCACCGGGCAGGTGTTGGACTGGCACTGGCGCACCATGATGCAGCCCATCGCGATGAGGCCCGCGGTGCCGATACCGTATTCCTCGGCCCCCAGCATCGCGGCCATGACGATGTCGCGCCCGGTGCGCAGCCCGCCATCGGTGCGCAGCGTCACGCGCTCGCGCAGATTGTTCATCGCGAGCACCTGATGCGCCTCCGACAGCCCCATCTCCCAGGGCAGCCCGGCATACTTGATCGAGGTCGCCGGCGACGCCCCGGTGCCGCCGTTGTGGCCCGAGATCAGGATCACGTCGGCCTTGGCCTTGGCCACCCCGGCCGCGATGGTGCCCACGCCCGACTGCGCGACGAGCTTGACGGTCACCTTGGCGCGCGGGTTGATCTGCTTGAGATCGTAGATCAGCTGCGCGAGATCCTCGATCGAGTAGATGTCGTGATGCGGCGGCGGGCTGATCAGCGTGACACCCGGCGTCGCGTGGCGCAGCTTGGCGATCAGCTCGGTGACCTTCATGCCGGGGATCTGGCCGCCCTCGCCGGGCTTGGCGCCCTGGGCGATCTTGATCTCGAGCTCCTCGCAGGCGTTGAGATACTCCGCCGTCACCCCGAAACGCCCCGAGGCGACCTGCTTGATCTTGGCCGAGGGGTTGTCGCCATTGGCGTCGGGGTGGAAATCCTTGGGGTCCTCCCCGCCTTCGCCGGAGTCGGACTTCGCACCGATGCGGTTCATCGCCACGCTCAGTGTGCGATGCGCCTCGGGCGAAAGCGCGCCGAGCGACATGCCCGGCGTGACGAAACGCTTGCGGATCGCCGTGATGCTCTCGACCTCCTCGAGCGGCACGGGCTGGCGGATCGCCTTGATGCCGAGGAGATCGCGCAGGTGAATGGGCGGGTTGGCGTGCAGCTTCTCCGAATACTGCTTCCAGATCTTGTAGCTCGAGCGGTCGCAGGCCGATTGCAGCAGATGCATTGTCTGCGCGCCCCAGGCATGGGTCTCGCCCGAGCGCCGCGCCTTGTAGAAGCCCCCGATCGGAAGAACGTTGTCGCCGCCGGCCCAGGCCTTCGCGTGAATCTCCTCGAGCTTGCGCTGGATGCCGGCGACGCCGATGCCGGAGATGCGGCTGGTCATGCCGGGGAAATACTCGTTGCACATCGCCCGGCTGAGCCCCACGGCCTCGAAATTGAGCCCGCCGCGATAGCTCGACACCACCGATATGCCCATCTTCGACATGATCTTGAGAATCCCGAGATCGATCGCGGCGCGGAAATTGCGCACCGCCTCCTCGAGCGTCATGTCCAGCAGCCCGCGCCGGATCCGATCGGCCAGCGTGTCCTGGGCGAGATAGGCGTTCACCGTCGTCGCCCCGCAGCCGATCAGCACCGCGAAGTAATGCGGATCGATGCACTCGCCCGAACGCACATTGAGCGAACAGAAGGTGCGCAGCCCCTTGCGGGTGAGCGCCGAATGCACCGCGCTCGTGGCGAGGATCATCGGCATCGGCACGCGCGCGGCGGACTGGTTCTCGTCGGTGAGCACGAGATGCCCCGCCCCCGATCGTACCGCATCCTCGGCCTCGGCGCGGATGCGCGCGAGCGCGCGGCGCAGCGCATCGCCCTCCTCTTCGGCGGCGAAGCTGCAATCGATCGTGACGACATCGGCCCCGAACTGCTCGACCATGCGCGCGAACTGTCCGTTGGCGACGAAGGGGCTGTCGAGCACGAGGATCTCGGTCTGGCTCGAGTCCTCGTCGAGCACGTTCTTGAGATTGCCGAAGCGCGTCTTCAGGCTCATAACCCGAAACTCGCGCAGGCTGTCGATGGCCGGGTTGGTGACCTGGCTGAAATTCTGCCGGAAGAAATGCGACAGCGGCCGGTACATCGACGACAGCACCGCCGCGGGCGTGTCGTCGCCCATCGAGGCGATCATCTCCTTGCCGTCCTCGGCCATCGGCGCGAGGACCTGCTCGATCTCCTCCATGGTGTAGCCCGCCGCGATCTGGCGCCGGCGCAGCTCGCCGGCCTCGAACAGCGGCGCCTCGCGCACGTCGCGCATCTGCGTGTCGAGGTCGGTGATCCGCCCGACCCATTCGCCGAAGGGCTGCGCGGCGGCGAGCTTGTCCTTGAGATCGCCGTCGCGGTAGAGGCGCTTTTCGACCATGTCCACGGCGATCATCTGCCCGGGGCCGAGCGCGCCCTTCTCCTGCACCGTGGCTTCATCCACCGGCACCATGCCAGCCTCGGAGCCCGCGATCAGCAGCCCGTCGCCGGTCACGACATAGCGCATCGGGCGCAGTCCGTTGCGGTCGAGTCCCGCCGCGACCCAGCGGCCATCCGTCATCGCCAGCGCCGCGGGCCCGTCCCAGGGCTCCATCACGGCGTTGCAATAGGCGTACATGTCGCGCCAGGCGTCGGGCATCTTCATCGCCGCCTTCGACCAGGCCTCGGGGATCAGCATGGTCTTGGCCATCGGCGCGTTGCGCCCGGCGCGCACCAGCACCTCGAACACCGAGTCGAGTGCCGCCGAGTCCGACGCGCCCGAAGCGACCACCGGCTTGATGTCCTCGGCCATCTCGCCGAAGGCGCCGGAGGCCATGCGGATCTCGTGGCTCTTGAGCCAGTTGAGATTGCCCTTGAGGGTGTTGATCTCGCCGTTATGCGCCAGCATCCGGAAGGGCTGGGCGAGCCACCATTGCGGGAAGGTGTTGGTGGAGTAGCGCTGGTGGTAGATCGCGAAGGCGCTCTCGAAGCGCTCGTCCTTGAGATCGGGATAGAACTCGGCGACCTGCTCGGCCAGCATCATGCCCTTGTAGATGATCGAACGGCAGGACAGCGAGGCGATGTAGAGCTGCGGGATCAGCGCGGCGGCCGCGGCCTTCTCGATCCGGCGGCGGATCACGTAGAGCTCGCGCTCGAAGGTCTCCTCGTCGGTGCCCCTGGTGTTGCGGATGATGATCTGCTCGATCTCGGGGCGCGTCGCATTGGCCTTCTCGCCGAGCACCGCCGTCTCGACGGGCACATGGCGCCAGCCATAGATCCCGTAGCCCATGCGCAGCACCTCGCTCTCGACGATGGTGCGGCACTGTTCCTGGGCGCCGAAATCGCTGCGCGGCAGGAACACCTGGCCGACGGCGATGGTCATCTGCGGGTCGGGCTCGTGGCCCGTGCGGCGGATCTGGTCATGGAAGAAGGCGACCGGAATCTGCACATGGATACCCGCGCCGTCGCCGGTCTTGCCGTCGGCATCCACCGCGCCTCGGTGCCAGACCGCCTTGAGCGCGTCGATCCCGTTCTCGACGACCTGCCGCGAGGCCTTGCCGTCGATCGCGACCACCAGGCCTACCCCGCAGGCGTCGTGCTCCTCGGCGGGGTCGTAGAGGCCTTCGGCGGCGAGCCGGTCGCGGCGGGCCTGCATTTCGGCGGCCCACTCGGTGTCGAAATCGGTCATGGCGATTCCCTTTCGCATATGTCCGGGCGGGGCCCGGTCTGTCGATCGGTGCCGCGGCGCGGCGTCACTCGGCGGCCATTCGCGCCGGCGCCGCGAGCGACTCCAGGATCGCCTGCGCGGCTTCGCGCCCGTCGCGGATCGCCCAGACCACGAGGCTCGCCCCGCGCGCGATGTCGCCGGCGGCATAGACGCCGGGCATGTTCGTCGCATGGGTGACGTTGTCGGTGCGGATGGTGCCCCAGCGCGTGACCTCGAGCTCGGGCACCCCCCACAGCGCGGGCAGATCCTCGGGCTCGAAGCCGAGCGCCTTGATCACGAGATCGGCCGGCGCGTCATAATCGGCCCCCTCGATGACCTCGGGCGCGCGCCGGCCGGTAAGGTCGGGGCGGCCGAGCCGCATCTTCTGGACGATCACGTTTTCCACCGCATCACCCTTGAAGCCGCGCGGCGCGGTCAGCCAGGCGAACTCGATCCCCTCCTCCTCCGCATTGGCGACCTCGCGCTGCGAGCCGGGCATGTTCTCGCGGTCGCGCCGGTAGAGGCACGTCACGCTTTTTGCGCCCTGTCGCATGGCCGTGCGCACGCAGTCCATCGCCGTGTCGCCGCCGCCGATCACCACGACGCGCTTGCCCTCGGCGTTGAGCTCGCCGGAGTCGAACTCGGGGACCTCGTCGCCGAAATACTTGCGGCTCGAGGCGGTGAGGAAATCGATCGCGCGCACGATGCCGTCGGCTCCCACGCCCGGCGCCTCGAGCTCGCGCGACTTGTAGACGCCTGTGGCGATGAGCACCGCGTCATGGCGCGCGCGGATCTCCTCGAAGGTGATGTCGCGCCCCACCTCGCAGCCGAGCTCGAAGCGCACCCCGCCATCGGCGAGCTGCGCGTTGCGCCGCTCCACGACGTGCTTCTCGAGCTTGAAGCCGGGGATGCCGTAAGCCATGAGCCCGCCCGCGCGGTCATGGCGGTCATAGACCGTCACCTGCACGCCGGCACGGCGCAGCATGTCCGCCGCCGCGAGCCCGCCGGGCCCCGCGCCGATGATGCCGACGCTTTCCTCGCGCTCGAATTCGGGCCGGAGCGGCTCCACCCAGCCGTTCTCCCAGGCTGTCTCGGTGATGTATTTCTCCACCGCGCCGATGGTGACGGTGCCGTGGCCGGCCTTCTCGATGACGCAGTTACCCTCGCAAAGCCGGTCCTGCGGGCAGATGCGGCCGCATATCTCCGGGAAGGTGTTGGTCTGCGCCGCGACCTCGTAGGCCTCTTGCAGACGTCCCTGCGCAGTGAGCATCAGCCAGTCGGGGATATTGTTGTGCAGCGGGCAGTGGGTCTGGCAATAGGGAACGCCGCACTGGCTGCAGCGCCCGGCCTGCTCGGCGGCGCGATCAGGGGAGAATTCGTCGTAGATTTCCCGAAAATCGTGCGCACGCAGATCCGGCGGGCGCTTCTCCGGGGTCTGCTTGTCGAGTTGGACGAACTTGAGCAGCGCTTGCTTCGCCATTCCGGGCCTCCCACAGCGGTGGCCGATATCTATAGGCCAGCGCATGGAAGAAGAAAAGGCAGCAAGGTTGACCTTTTCGTGGATTTCCGCTCTCTCGGCGGGCGAAAGCCGACAGGATGCACGAAATTAAGGTCAGCATGGCTTCCATTTATGCGCCGTCGGCGCGCTCATCGCAGGCCGCCCGCCGACTCGTGGATATCCGAATACTGGCCCGAGGGACGATAGCGCCACAGATACTCCGGCAGGATCGAGCCCATATGTGTCGGTGTGAGCCCGAGTTCGGCAAAGCCGCGCGCACCCTCGGCGGCGACATTGTCGCGCGCGAGCTGGCGCACCTGATCGCGGGTCAGAAGCTTGTTGACGACCAGGCCCAGCGTCAGCCGCTGCACGAGATCGAGCGCCGCCCCCATGGCGCGCGCCGCGGCGAACGGAACCGGCACGAGCAAGCGCCGCCGCCGGATCACCCGGAGCATGCGCTCCATCAGGCCGCGGAAGCTCTCGACCTCGGGGCCGCCGAGTTCGTAGATGCCCGGCTTCGCCTCACCGAGCACACCCATGACCGCCGCACGCGCGACATCATCGACGTAAACGGGCTGAAACCGCGTCTGCGCCCCCACGAGCGGCAGGGCGGGCGAAAGCCGCGTCATGCCCGCGAAGCGGTTGAAGAAGCCGTCCTCGTGGCCGAAGATGATCGACGGGCGCAGGATCATCGCCTGCGGGAAGTGGCGCAGCACCTCCGCCTCGCCGGCCGCCTTGGTGCGTGCGTAAACGCTGTCGGAGTCCGCGTCGGCCCCGATCGCCGAGATCTGCACCAGCCGCTCGACCCCCTGTTCGGTCGCGATCCGCGCCACCCGCTCGGCGCCCTGCGCCTGTACCGCCTCGAAGCTGTTGCGCCCCGACTCGACGAGGATACCGATGCAGTTCACCGCCGCGTCCGCTTCCTTGAGCACCGCCCGCACGGAGGCGTCGTCGCGGATGTTGCAGAACACCGGCTCGACCTGCCCGACGGCGCCATAGGGCCGCACGAACAGCGCATCATTGGGGTGGCGCACCGCGACGCGCACACGCCAGCCCGCATCGGCCATGCGCCGCGTGATATAGCGCCCGACGAACCCCGAGCCGCCGAAGATCGTGACCAGTTTCGACATCTGCGCTGCCTCCATCAGGATTTGCCTCTCAGTATAATTCCGCCCGAGTTCGAACAAGGCGCAATTCGGCGCCGTTTTCGCCCGCTGCCCCGTTGACAGCCCCGCGCCCCGCCGCTAGAGCGCTCCCACGGCACCGGCCCAGGTGGCGGAACTGGTAGACGCGCTAGCTTCAGGTGCTAGTGACCGCATGGTCGTGGAGGTTCGAGTCCTCTCCTGGGCACCACTAATATCGATCAACTAACTGATTTAGCGTGTAAACTCCGCAACCAGGATGATTTGGTCCACTCGTCAGTCCACCTCTTCGGTTTCGTAAGCGGAGCGGTGGATATCGCTGCCCGAAAGCCCTCTCAGGCCGGACGGGAACGCCGGGTGCCGCTGACGGACGCGATGCTGGCGCTGCTCGATGAGGTCGATCGCCTCTACGGCAGCGATCACATATTCCCGTGGCCTCGCGGCAAGGAACTCTCTGACATGTCGCTTTCGAAGGTGATGCGCACCATGCATCCGCGTAAGGTCGACCGGGGTGAGGCCGGCTCTCTCGATGCACGTCTTGACAAGCCTGCGGTGCCGCACGAGCTGCGGTCGACCTTTCGAGACTGGGCTGCCGAGCGGGAGAACTATGAGCGCGAGCTGGCGGAGCTCGCGCTCGCGCACAATGTCTGGAGCAAGGTCGAGCAAGCTTATCGCCGCGGTGACATGCTCGAACGGCGCCGCTCGCTCATGGCGGATTGGGGCGATTTCGTGCAAAGCGGATTGGAGGCCCACGATAACCTGGGCGCTGCGGTCGTCTCTGAGTAGACGTGCGGCAGCCTCGCTCCGGCATCACACTTTGCTGTGGTATCCGCGCCGACAACTCCGGGCGCGGTCAGTCATTTTCCGGCCCCTCGCTCAGGATCGCGAGCACCCGCGCGTCAGGTCCCGCATCAACCTCGCCCAGCAGCGACGCGAAGCCGGCCGCGCCCGATGGCGTCGTGGCCAGACCGTGATCTTCGAGGAGCGCCGCGACGGCGGCGGCCTCCGCTTCCGAGATAGTCACGAACAGATCCGCGTCCCGCGCAAGACCCCGCAGCGCGATCAGCGAGGGTGTCTTGCAATCGAGCCGCCCCATCGCGGAGACCGGGCCCTCGGTCGTGACCGCGCGGCCCGCGCGGATGCTTTCGATCAATGCGGGCGCGGCCTTGGGCTCGACCACGACGATTTGCGGCGCATCGCCCCAGACCGTGCGCGCATGCGCCGCCACCGCCGCCGCAAGCCCGCCGACGCCGGCCTGTAGCAGGATGTGGGTGGGCGCGGCATCGATCTGCGCGGCAGCTTCGGTGGCGAGCTGAAGATAGCCCTCCATGACGCGCAGGGGCGCCTCGCAATAGCCCGGCCAGGAGCTGTCCGACAGCAGCGTCCAGC
>SLQD01000117.1 GCA_007131685.1 Paracoccaceae bacterium
CGAGCCCCGCCAGCGCCGGCAGCGCAAGCCACCACGCCCCGAGCGGCGCCTGCCCCGCCGCAACGAGTGCTCCCAGCGCCGCCGCGACCCCGAGCCGGCGCCAGCCCGGCCGCGCGGCCCGGACGCGGGCCAGACCCGCGATCATGCGGGGATCATTCGGCGGCGGCGGGCAAACGGACGCGCAGCCGCTTGATGCGGCGCGGATCGGCGTCGAGCACCTCGAAGGTCGCACCGCTATCATGCTCGATGACCTCGCCGCGCGCGGGCAGCCGCCCGCTCAGCAGCGCCACCAGACCGCCCAGCGTGTCGATCTCCTCCTCGTCGCCATCGGCCGTCAGCGCGAGGCCCGTCTCGGCCTCGAACTCCTCGAGCGGCGTGCGCGCGGAGGCGATATAGGAACCGTGGCGCTCCTCGGTCCAGTAGCCTTCCTCGTCGGTGTCGTGCTCGTCCTCGATGTCGCCGACGACCTCCTCGATGAGATCCTCGATCGTCACCAGACCGTCCACGCCGCCGTATTCGTCGATCACCAGAGCCATGTGCAGCCGCTCGCTCTGCATCTTCTGCAACAGCACCGCGAGCGGCATCGAGGGCGGCACGAACAGCAGCCCGCGCAGGAGCGCGCGCAGATCGATCGTCTCGCCATGCCCGTTGAAGCCGTGCTCGAGCGCAAGGTCCTTGAGCAGCAGCAGGCCGAGCGGGTGATCGAGCGTCTCGTCATAGACCGGCAGGCGCGAATAGCCGCTCTCGCGAAACACCGCGACGAGCTCGGATTTGGGAATATCCACCGGCACCGCGACGATCTCGGCCTTCGGGGTGGCGACATCCTCGGTGCGCAGGCGGCGCAGGTTGTCGAGCCCGGGCAGCACTTCGCGGACCGCGCCACGGCCGAGCGGCGCGCCATCGGGCTCGTCATCGTCGGAGGTGTTGAGCGCGTCCATCATGCGGCCGAAGAAGCCGCGCTGTTGCGATGACGCCTCGGCGTCGTCCGGTGTGCCGTCCTGCGACGGCGACGGGTCATCCGTCTGCTGCATCGGTCCTTTCCGTGTCGCGGGCGTCAGGCGCCCTCGGCGCAATATGGGTCCGCCACCCCCAGCCGCGCAAGTATCGCGGTTTCGCGCGCCTGCATCAATGCGGCATCGGCGTCGCGTTCGTGATCGTGGCCCAGAAGATGCAGGATCCCGTGCACCAGAAGATGCGCGGCGTGATCGGCAAGCGGCTTGCCCGCCGCGGCGGCCTCGCGCGCGCAGGTCTCGAAGGCGATGGCGATATCGCCGAGCTCACCCGGCTCCGGCGCGTCGGGCACGCCGCCGTCGCGCGCCGCGCCGCGCCCGGCGGAGGGCCAGGAAAGCACGTTGGTGGGGGCTTCCCGGCCGCGAAACTGCGCGTTCAGCGCGGCGATGCGCGAATCGTCGCAGGCCAGCAGGCAGATCTCGAAATCGCGCGCGGACAGGCCGAACTCGGCGAGGGTCGCCTGCGCGGCGCGCTCCGCGAGCGTCTCGAGCCCGATCCGCGCCCAGCGCGGCTCTTCGCTTACAAGATCAACGAGCGGCGGCGTCATCGCGTTCATAGGCCTCGATGATGCGCGCCACGAGCGGGTGGCGCACCACGTCGTTCGCGGAGAAATAGGTGAAGGAGACGCCCGCGATCCCGTCGAGGATGCGCTCAGCCTCGCCGAGGCCGCTGGCGACACCGCGCGGCAGGTCGATCTGGGTGCGATCGCCGGTGACCACCATGCGCGAGCCCTCGCCGAGCCGGGTGAGGAACATCTTCATCTGCATCGAGCTGGCGTTCTGCGCCTCGTCGAGCACCACGAAGGCGCGCGACAGGGTGCGCCCGCGCATGAAGGCGAGCGGCGCGATCTCGATATTGCGCTCCTCGATGAGGCGGGCGAGCTGCTTGCCCGGAATGAAATCATTGAGCGCGTCGTAGAGCGGCTGCATGTAGGGGTCGATCTTTTCCTTCATGTCGCCTGGCAGGAAGCCGAGCCGCTCGCCCGCCTCGACGGCGGGGCGCGCGAGGATGATGCGGTCCACATGACCCTCGATGAACATCGACACCGCCACGGCGACGGCGAGATAGGTCTTGCCGGTGCCTGCCGGGCCGATCCCGAAAGCGAGCTCGTGGCCGTAGAGCGCCTCGACATAGCCGCGCTGGGCGCGGGTGCGCGGCTCGACGGATTTCTTGCGCGTGCGAATCTCGACGCGGTCGCCGCGAAACATCTCGACCTGCGTGCCCGGATCGGCGCCATCGCCGCCGCGCAGCGCCCCGTCGACATCGCCGGCCTCGACGCCGCGCCCCTCCTCGAGCCGGTCATAAAGCGATTGCAGTACCTCGACGGCGCGCGTCCGGCTGCCGGCCTCGCCATGCACCGCGAGACGGTTGCCGCGCCGGGCGATCTGGACATCGAGCTGATGCTCGAGTTGGGCGAGGTTGCGGTCGAAGGCGCCGCACAGATCGATCAGCAATCGGTTGTCGGGAAACTCGACCAGCGTTTCGCGGCTGTCATCCGGCGAAGGCGGCGGGGTCGGCGCGCTGATGCCCAAAAGGCTCTCCTGAACGATGGCTTCCGCCGAAGGTGGCAATTCGCGAGCGCGCTGGCAAGCGCTCCGGAGCGGATTCGCCGCCGCTCAGCGCAGGATTTCGCCGGCGAGCGAGTTTCGCGCGCTCGCGGTGATGCGCACCGGGGCGATCTGCCCGGCCTCGATGCCCGCATCTGCGACATGGACGGCATGCAGATGCTCGGACTTGCCCATCATCTGGCCGGGCTGGCGGCCGGGCTTTTCGAACAGCACCGCGACCTCGCGGCCCACCATCGCCTCCTGCGCGGCGCGCTGCTGCTCGGCGAGGAGCGCCTGAAGCCGCTGCAGCCGCGAATCCGCGATCTCGGCGGGCACCGGCTCGCGCTCGGCGGCGGGGGTGCCGGGGCGCGCGGAATACCTGAAGGAGTAGCACTGCCCGTAATGCACCCGGCGCACGAGCTCCATCGTGGACTCGAAATCCGCCTCCGTCTCGCCGGGAAAGCCCACGATGAGATCGCCCGAGATCAGGATATCGGGCCGCGCCTCGCGCAGCCGCTCGATCAGCCGCAGATAGCCCTCGGCGGTATGCTTGCGGTTCATCGCCTTGAGGATCCGGTCCGACCCCGACTGCACCGGAAGATGCAGATAGGGCATGAGCTTGGGCTCGGTGCCGTGGGCCTCGATGAGATCCTCGCTCATGTCGTTGGGATGCGAGGTCGTGAAGCGGATGCGCGCCAGCCCGTCATTCTTCGCAAGCTCGCGGATCAGCCGCGCGAGCGACCACTCGCCATCCGGCGCGGCGCCGTGATACGCGTTGACGTTCTGCCCCAGCAGCGTGATCTCGCGCACGCCCCGCGCCACGAGATCGCGCGCCTCGGCGAGCACCCGCCCGGCCGGGCGCGAGACCTCCGCGCCGCGCGTATAGGGCACCACGCAGAAGGCGCAGAACTTGTCGCAGCCCTCCTGCACGGTGAGGAAGGCCGACGGCCCGCGCGCGGCACGGGCGCGCGCGGGCAGATGGTCGAACTTGTCCTCGTCGAACTCGGCCGCGACAGCCCCGCGCGCCATCGCGGGCAGGCGGTGATAGCTCTGCGGGCCCACGACCATGTCCACCGCGGGCTGGCGGCGCATGATCTCTTCGCCCTCGGCCTGGGCGACGCAGCCGGTCACGCCGATCTTCAGATGCGGGTTGGCGGCCTTGAGCGGCTTGAGCCGGCCGAGCTCGGAATAGACCTTCTCGGCGGCCTTCTCGCGGATATGGCAGGTGTTGAGCAGGATCATGTCGGCATCCTCGGGCCGGTCGGTCGCAACATAGCCCTCGGTGCCCATGGCCTCAGCCATGCGCTCGCTGTCATAGACATTCATCTGACAGCCATAGGTGCGGATGAAGAGCTTCTTCGGCTCGGCCATGACAATGCCCTCTGCTTGCGCGCGCTGCTTAACGCAGGGCGGGGCGCCCCGCAACGCTTGCAAAGCCCGCGCGGCTGGTCGAGTCTGCGCGCGGCACGGCAGGGCGGCGGTGATGCAGCAGCATGACGATCTGGAAGGGTTTGTGCGCGATGCGCCGCTGGTCGGCCCGCTCGCGCTCGTGATCGCCGAGGACACCGTCGAGCAGGACAGCACCATCCGGCATCTGCGCGCGCGCGGGTTCCGGCTCATCGCGGTCTTCGCCCCGCCCGGCCAGCCGCGCCCGGCCGAACGCGGCGCGGATCTGCACCTTGTGCGCGCGCGAGTGCATGGCGACGAGGCCGTCCCGGCCATCGTCAACCGCGTCATCGAGGCGGCACCGGGGGAATGGATCCATTACGGCTACAACGCGGAATACCTGTTTCATCCCTTCTGCGGCAGCCGCAGCGTCGGCGAGATGCTCGCCTTCCATGCCGAGGAGCGCCGCGACGCGATGCTCTCCTATGTGGTCGATCTCTATGCCGGGGATCTTTCGATCGCGCCCGACGGGGTGCACCCCGAGCGCGCATTTCTCGACACGACGGGGTATTTCGCGCTGGCGCGCAAGGGCGGGCCGCACGGGCATCCTCTGGAGCGCCAGCTCGACTTCTACGGCGGGCTGCGCTGGCGCTTCGAGGAGCATGTCGCCCCCGAGCGCCGGCGCATCGACCGCATCGCGCTGTTTCGCGCGCGCCCGGGATTGCGGCTTCTGCCCGGGCACCGCTTCAACCTGGCCGAATACAACACCTATGCCTGCCCCTGGCACAACAACCTGACCGCGGCGCTGTGCTCGTTTCGCGCGGCCAAGGCGTTGCGCAGCAATCCGGGCTCGGCCTTCGCGATCGACAGCTTTCGCTGGCACAACTCGGTGCCGTTCTCCTGGCGCGCGCAGCAGCTCATGGATCTGGGGCTGATCGAGCCGGGGCAGTGGTTCTGAGCGGACCGTTCAGC
>SLQD01000008.1 GCA_007131685.1 Paracoccaceae bacterium
GAGCGGATGGCCCGGCACGGCGAGGATTTCGCGCCCCTGGTCGAGCGCGTCGCGCGCCGTGATCAGGCTGCCCGAGCGCGCGGCGGCCTCGACGACGACCAGCGCCCGCGCCAGCCCCGATATGATCCGGTTGCGGCGCGGGAAGTCGCGCGCCTGCGGCGCATGGCCCATCGGCCGCTCCGACAGGCGCAGCCCGCGCTGAGCGATCTCGGTGCCGAGCGCGGCGTTCTCGGCCGGATAGGGCACCTCGACGCCGCCGGCCTGCACCCCGATCGTGCCGGTGGCGAGCGCGGCGTGATGGGCGGCGGCGTCGATGCCGCGGGCGAGCCCGGAGACGATGGTGAAGCCCTGCGCACCGAGTCCCGCTGCAAGCTTGCGCGCCATGCGCAGCCCGAGGCTCGAGGCGTTGCGCGCGCCCACCATCGCGATCATCGGCCGGGCGAGCAGTGCCGAATCGCCTTGCAGCCAGAGCACCGGCGGCGGGTCCGGAATGCTTGCGAGTGCGGCCGGGTAGTCCGGATCGGCCAGGCACATCATCCGCGCCCCGGCGGCCTCGGCGGCCGCGATTTCGGCCTCGGCGGCCGCGCGCGGGCAGGGGGTATAGCCGGGCACGCCGGCGGCCGCGGCAATCGCGGGCAGCGCCTCGAGCGCGGCGCGCGCGCTGCCATGCTCGCCGAGAAGGCGCAGGAATGTCTGGTTGCCGACCCGGCGCGAGCGAATGAGACGAAGCCAGGCCAGCCGGTCTTCCTCCTCGGTGGGTGGGGTGAAGGGTGTGGGGGAAGAAAACAGTTCCTCGGCCATCGCGCTCCGCCTCATTCGCGACTCACGATTGCGCAGTGAGGTTAACGAGAAGTAAAAGCGCGCGGTGCGGGCGTCAGCCCGCGCTGCCGCCGACGGTCAGCCCGCCGATCAGCAGGCTCGGCTGACCCACCCCCACCGGCACCCACTGTCCCGCCTTGCCGCAGTTGCCGATGCCCGGATCGAGCGCCATGTCGTTGCCGATCGCGCGGATCTTCTGCAGCGCGGTAGGGCCGTCGCCGATCAGCGTGGCGCCCTTGATCGGCGCGCCGATGCGGCCATTCGTCACGCGGTAGGCTTCGGTGCAGGAGAAGACGAACTTGCCGTTGGTGATGTCCACCTGTCCGCCGCCGAAGCCCACCGCGAAGATGCCGTCCCTGACGTCGGCGAGCACATCGCCGGGATCGGTCTCGCCGGCGAGCATGTAGGTGTTGGTCATCCGCGGCATCGGGGTATGGGCATAGCTCTCGCGCCGGCCGTTTCCGGTGGCGTCCGCGCCCATCAGCCGCGCGTTCTGGCGGTCCTGCATGTAGCCCGTGAGGATGCCGTCCTCGATCAGCGTGTTGCAGGCCGAGGGGGTGCCCTCGTCGTCGATGGTGAGCGAGCCGCGCCGATCGGGCAGGGTGCCGTCGTCGCGTATCGTGACGCCGGGGGCGGCGATGCGCTGGCCCATCAGCCCGGCAAAGGCGGAGCTCTTCTTGCGGTTGAAATCGCCCTCGAGGCCATGTCCGATCGCCTCATGCAGCAGGATCCCCGGCCAGCCCGCGCCGAGCACGACATCCATCACGCCCGCGGGCGCCGCTTCAGCGCGCAGATTGACCTGCGCGATGCGCAGCGCTTCGCGCGCAACGCCCTGCCAGTGCTCGGGTGCCATCAGCCCGTCCAGCCCGGTGCGCCCGCCGCCGCCCATCGAGCCGGATTCGCGCCGGCCGTTCTCCTCGACGATGACGGAGATGTTGAGCCGGCTCATCGGGCGAATGTCGGTCAGGCGCGCGCCCTCGGGACGCAGGATCTCGATCTCCTGAAGCGAAGCCGCCAGCGACGCGGTGACCTGCACGACGCGCGAATCGAGGTCCCGCAGGAAGGCGTCGATCTCGCGCATCAGCTCGACCTTGGCGGCGAATCCGGGTGCGGCGATGGGATCGATGGGCTCGTAGAGGCGCCGGTTGGTGCGCGCGGGCGCATCGGCGAGCGTGCCGCCCCCGTCGGCGACGGCGCGGCGCGCGGTTTCGGCGGCGCGGCGCAGCGCGGCCTCGCTGAGTTCGGTGGAGTGACCGTAGCCGATCACCGGCCCGCGCACCGCGCGCAGCCCGAAGCCCTCGCGCGCGTCGTAGCTGGCGCTGCGGATGCGCCCGTCATCGAGCACGATCTGCTCGCCGCGGCGGCGCTCGACGAACAGTTCGCCGTCATCGGCCCCAGCGAGCGTCTCGCGAAGCAGGCTCAGGCTGCGCGATTCGTCGAGCGCGTCCTCGAAGGGGCGAAAGGGCGATGAAGTCATGTGGAGGGTCCTTGGCTCGGGGCGGTGCGGCGCAGAGTCACGCATGGCGGATCGGTTTTGCTTGTCGCTGCCGTTGTAATATGGTTTCCGGGCGAGCGGACGCAACGGGCATGGACAGCCCCTGCGGCTGGCGGGCTGCGGCGCGCCGCCCAAGACAGCAACACGGGAACACGGTATGCGGGTGTCGAACAAGCTTGGAAACCTCGGGATCTTCGCAGCGGCCGCGGCGGCCGCGACCACGGCACGGGCCGAAAGCGAGCTGCCTCCGCTGGAGGTGCGCGGCGCGCCCGAGCCCGGCGGCACCGGCCTGCAGACGCCGGTCACGACCGTCGCGCGGGACATGAACTGGCTCGACTCCATGCTGCTGCTGATCATCACGCTGATCACGATCTTCGTGTTCGCGCTGCTCGTGTGGGTGATGGTGCGCTACAACCGGCGGGCCAATCCGGCCCCGGCGCGCTTTACCCATTACACCCCCATCGAGGTGATCTGGACGGTCATTCCCATCCTGATCCTCGTCTTCATCGGGATCTTCTCGGTGCCGATCCTCTTCAAGGAGCAGGTGATCCCGGATTCCGACGTCACCATCAAGACCACCGGCTATCAGTGGTACTGGGGCTACGAGTATCCCGACGAGGGCATCAGCTTCCAGAGCTTCATGCTCGAGCGCGACGAGCTCGCCGAGCACGGCTATGACGACAGCACCTACCTGCTGGCTACGGACACCGCGATGGTCGTGCCCACAAACCGGGTGGTGCAGCTCCAGGTCACCGCGGCGGACGTGATCCATTCCTGGACCATCCCGGCCTTCGGTGTAAAGCAGGACGGCGTGCCCGGCCGGCTCGGCGAGGCGTGGTTCGAGGTCGAGGAGGAGGGCATCTATTTCGGCCAGTGCTCGGAGATCTGCGGCATCAATCACGCCTACATGCCGATCACCGTGAAGGCCGTCAGCCCCGAGGAATACGACGCCTGGGTCGAGCGGCAGGGCGGCGGCGCAACCGCCGCGCTCGAGGACGACCTGTCCGTCGCCGCGGCGGACTGACCCGCCGCATCCGGAGGAACCGATGAGCGACATCCGCGCAGACGAGCACGGCACGGGCGAGGCGGGCTTCGGCGACTTCGTCGCCCTGCTCAAGCCGCGGGTGATGTCGCTCGTGGTGTTCACCGCGCTGGTGGGCATCGCGGTCGCGCCCGGTGCGGTGCATCCGATGGTTGCCTTCGCGTCGCTGCTGTTCATCGCCCTCGGGGCGGGGGCGTCGGGCGCGCTCAACATGTGGTGGGACAGCGATATCGACACCATCATGCGGCGCACCCGGCGCCGCCCGGTGCCGCAGGGGCGCGTCGCGCCGGGCGAGGCGCTGGGGCTGGGGCTGGCGCTGTCGGGGCTGTCTGTGGTGATGCTGGGACTGGCCGCGAACTGGGCGGCGGCGGGCCTGCTGGCCTTCACGATCTTCTTCTATGTCGTGATCTACAGCATGTGGCTCAAGCGCACCACGCCTCAGAACATCGTCATCGGCGGCGCGGCGGGGGCGTTTCCGCCGATGGTCGGCTGGGTCGCGGTGACCGGGGGGATCGCGCTCGAGCCGGTGCTGATGTTCGCGCTCATCTTCATGTGGACGCCGCCGCATTTCTGGGCGCTGGCGCTGTTCATGCGCGATGCGCAGGGGCGCGATGACTACGGCCGCGCCGGGGTGCCGATGCTGACCGTCACGCATGGCCGCCGCGTGACCCGCGCGCACCTGCTGGCCTACACGCTCGCGCTGGTGCCGGTGGCGCTCGGGGCGGGGATCACGGCGATCGGCGGGCCGCTCTACATGGCCGTCGCACTGGTGATGAATGCTCTCTTCGTGCTTGGCGCGGTCCGGATCTGGCGGCGCGACGAGGCGGCCGCGGCCGCGGATGATTTCGCGGTCGAGAAGCGCTTCTTCCGCTTTTCGCTGCTGTATCTTTTCGCGCATTTCGGGGCCTTCCTCGCCGAGGCGATGCTGGCGCCCCTCGGGTTTGGAGGTTGGTGATGGCACTCGGCCGGGATCACGAACTGCATCGCCGCCGCGGCGGCCGCAACACCGGCGTCGCGCTTGCGCTCGGGGCACTGATCGTCGTCATATTCGGGCTCACCGTGGCCAAGGTGGAGCGCGGCGAACCGCTCGAAGCGTATGATCACAGCTTCCGACCCTCGCTCATGGAGTATGCCGAATGAGAAAGCTCGATCCGCGTCAGGTGACCGCCGCGCAGGGTGTGGGCGTCGTCCTGATCATGGGGGCGCTCGGCTGGGCGGCGGTGCCGCTCTATGACTGGTTCTGCCGGGTGACCGGCTATGGCGGCACCACCAGCGTCGCGCAGGGTGCCCCCGATGCGGTTCTCGACCGCGAGGTCACGGTGCGCTTCGACGCCTCGCGCGCCGCCGGCATGCCCTGGGAATTCCGCCCCGTGGAGACCACCGCGCAGATCCGCATCGGCGAGGTCGGGCTGGCCTTCTACGAGGCCCACAACCCCACCGACGAACCGGTGGCGGGCGTGGCGAGCTACAATGTCGCCCCCTATGACGCCGGCCGGCACTTCGTGAAGATGGA
>SLQD01000102.1 GCA_007131685.1 Paracoccaceae bacterium
CGGCGCCTCGCGCCCCTCGATCACCTCGGCCCCGAGCGCCCGCAACGCCCCGGCCAGCGCCCGAAGCGCCCCGCGCGGATGGATGCGCGCGCTCAGCGTGTCATGCGCGAACAGCCCCGTGGGGCTCGCCACCGCCCAGCCCGGCGCGTCGGTCACCGTCCAGCGCGCCCAGTCGGGCCAGTGCGCCCGCGCCGCCTCGCCCCGCTCCCGCGCCGCCGCGACAGCGCGCTCATCGGCCAGCGGCTGCACCCGCCCGATGCGCGCATGGCCTGGATCGACACCCGACAGCCGCGCCGCCTGGGCCCAGAACTCCCCGGCCATCACGAGGCTGTCGAGCTGAAACGCCTTCTTGGCGTTCCAGGGCGCGGGCACATGGGGCGCGAGTGCGCCGACGATCCCGCCGCTCGCCCCCGCGCCGATGCGGTCACGCTCGATCACCTGCACCGAGGCGCCGCGCCGCGCGCACTCATAGGCCACCGCGAGCCCGAACACCCCGCCGCCCATCACCGTCACGCGCGCCATTGCCATTCCCCGCGCCCTTGCCCATGGTCGCGCCGATCTAGAGCATCGGGCGGGCATGAACCAGAGCGCGGAACTTGACTGGAGCGAGGGGGCCGTGCCCGTATCGGTGCGGTTCGCCGACAGCTACTACAGCGGGCATGACGGGCTCGCGGAGGCGCGCCATGTCTATCTCGCCGGCAACGGGCTGCCGGAACGCTTCGCGGCGGGCTTTCGCATCGCCGAACTCGGCATGGGCACTGGGCTCAACCTGCTCGCGACGCTGATCGCCTGGCGCGACGCCGGGATCGGGGGCAGGCTGCGCTACACCGGCTTCGAGGCCTTCCCGATGGACGCCGCGTCGATGGCGCGTGCGCTCGACGCGTTCCCCGAGGTGCGCGCCGCCGCCGATCCGCTGCTCGATGCCGCGGCGCGCGGCGCGACCCGCATCCTCACGCACGATCTCGACGCCGAGATCATCCTCGGCGATGCGCGCGCGACGGTGCCGCGCTGGCCGGGACGCGCGGATGCCTGGTTTCTCGACGGCTTCGCCCCGGCGCGCAATCCCGAGATGTGGGAGCCGGCGCTGCTCGCCGCCGTGGGCGCGCGCACCGCGCCGGGCGGCACCTGCGCGAGCTTCACGGCGGCGGGGCATGTGCGCCGGGCGCTCGAGGGGGCGGGCTTTGCCGTGAGCCGCGCGCCGGGCTTCGCACGCAAGCGGCACATGACGGCGGGGCGGATGCCATGATCGCGCAGAACACGCGGCTCGGAATCTGGCTGATGGTGGTTACCACGCTGATCTTCGCGGTGCAGGACGGCATCTCGCGCCACCTCGCACAGGAATACAACGTGCTCATGGTCATCATGATCCGCTACTGGTTCTTCGCGGCCTTCGTGATCGCCGTCGCCGCGCGCCAGGCCGGTGGCGTCCGCCACGCCGCCGCCACGCGCCAGCCCTGGGTGCAGGGGTTTCGCGGCGTGCTGCTGGCCGCCGAAGTCTGCGTGATGGTGCTCGGCTTCACGTATCTGGGGCTCGTCGAGAGCCACGCGGTGTTCATTGCCTATCCGCTGCTGATCGCGGCGCTGTCGGGGCCGGTGCTGGGCGAGCATGTGGGCTGGCGGCGCTGGGCGGCGATCGGGGTCGGCTTCGTGGGGGTGCTGATCATCCTGCAGCCGGGGCTGCGGGTGTTTCAGCCCGCCGCGCTGATCCCGCTTCTGGCGGCGTTCATGTTCGCGCTTTACGGGCTGCTGACGCGCTATGTCGCCCGGCTCGACAGCGCGGCGGTGAGCTTCTTCTGGACCGGCACGACGGGGGCTGTCGCGCTGACGCTCGTGGGGATCTGGTTCTGGGAGCCGATGACGGCGCCGGACTGGGGCTGGATGGGGATCCTGTGCATCACCGGGGCGCTGGGGCACTGGACGCTCATCAAGTGCTACGAGGTCGCCGAGGCGAGCGCGGTGCAGCCCTTCGCCTATCTGCAGCTCGTCTTCGCCTCGGCCGTGGGCATCAGCGTCTTCGACGACGTTCTGCGGCTCAACGTGGCGCTGGGCGCGGCGGTGGTGGTGGCGGCGGGGCTGTTCACGCTGTGGCGCGCGCGGGCGCGGGGGCGGTGATCACGGCTCTCGCAGGGCGCGGCGGATGATCTTGCCTGTCGCCGTCATCGGCAGGCTGTCGCGGGGTGTGATGCGCCTGGGGGCGACATGCGCCCCGACCCGCTCGCGCACGAGCGCCGTGAGTTCGGCGGCGAGATCGTCGGACCACGCCGCGCCCTCGCGCAGCACCACGAAGGCATGAACCACCTCGGTGCGCACCGGATCGGGCACGCCCACGCAGGCGGCAAGCGCGATGGCGGAATGGCCGGTGAGGCAGTTCTCGATCTCGGCGGGGCCGACGCGGTAGCCCGAGGAGGTGATCACGTCGTCGTCGCGCGACACGAAGGTGAAATAGCCGTCCGCGTCGCGCCGGCCGAGATCGCCGGTGCGCATCCAGCCGCCGGAGAACTTGGCCGCCGTCGCCTCGGGACGGTTCCAGTAGCGCAGGAACATCGCCGGCGGCGTGCCCCGCACCGCGATCTCGCCGAGTGCGCCATCCGCGATCTCAACGCCATCGGGGCCGATCACCCCGAGATCGACGCCCGGCGTCGCGCGTCCCATCGCCCCGGGGCGCGGCGCGAACAGCGCCCCGCAGCTCGTGACGACGAGGTTGCATTCGGTCTGGCCGTAGAATTCGTTTACCCCCACGCCGAGCGTCTCCCGCCCCCAGTCGAGCACATCGTCGCCGAGACTTTCGCCGCCCGAGCCGATGGAGCGGATATCGACGCCCGGCGGCACCGTCGCCTGGCGCATCAGCCGAAGCGCCGTGGGCGGCAGGAAGAGATTGCGCACCCCCTGCCCGGCGATCAGCCGCCATGCCGCGTCCGGGTCGAACCTGCGCATCCGGTGACTGACGAGCGGCACCCCGTAATGCAGGCAGGGCAGCGCCATGTCCATCAGCCCGCCGATCCAGGCCCAATCCGCCGGCGTCCAGCCGACATCGCCCGGCTGCGGGAAGAAGTCGTGGTGCAGCTCGATGCTCGGCAGATGGCCGACGAGAAAGCGATGCGCGTGCAGCACCCCCTTGGCCTCGCCGGTGGTGCCGGAGCTGTAGATCATCACGGCCGGGTCCTCGGCGCCCACCGGCGCGGGCGTGTTCAGCGGCGCGGCCGCGGCGATCTCGCCCCAAAGATCGCGCACCGGATCGGGCGCGGGGGCGGTGCAATAGATCTCGGCGAGCTCGGGCAGGTGATCGCGCAGCGCGGTGATCTTGTCGAGATTGTCCCGGTCGGTCACGAGCATCCGCGCGCCGCTGTCGCGCAGCCGGTATTCGATGGCGTCGGGGCCGAACAGGGTGAAGAGCGGCAGGCTCACCGCGCCGAGCTTCATCACCGCAAAATGCGTGATCAGCACCTCAGGCCCCTGCGGCAGATAGACCGCGACCCGGTCGCCGCGCCCAAGACCGTGCGCCGCCAGCGCGGTGGCGAGCCGGTCGGAGGCATCCCGAAGCTGGCCATAGGTGTAGTGGCGCAGCGTCCCGTCGGCGCCGGCATCGATGAGCGCGCGCCGGTGTGGTTCGGCACGCGCCCAGCTGTCACAGCAGCTTTCATGGATGGTGAAGCCGGGCGGCACCCGCCAGGTGAAATTCCGGCGCAATGCCGCCCAGTCATGTGCCGGCGGCAGGACGCGACGGCTGTGCGCGCCCGCCACGGCCCTACCAGGCCCCGGAGTAACCCACCATGAGCGATGGCAGGCCGAGCACGAGACCGGGGAACAGCGACAGCAGGATAGCCACGAGCACGATCAGCCCGCAATAGGGCAGCACGGCGCGGTACAGATCCACCATCTCGACCCCTTTCGGCGCCACCCCCTTCAGGTAGAAGAGCGCGTATCCGAATGGAGGGGTGAGGAACGAAGTCTGCAGGATCACCGCGGTCATCACCACGAACCAGAGCTCGTCCACCCCGAGCGTGTCGATGATGGGCAGCATGATGGGAAAGCTCAACAGCACGATCCCGGTCCAGTCGAGGAACATCCCGAGGATGAAGACGAGAAACAGCATCACGATGAGCGCACCGACAGTGCCGCCCGGTGTCGCGGTCAGCAGATCCTGGACGAACTGCATGCCGCCGCCGCGGGAGAAGACGCCGGTGAACGCCGTCGCCCCGACGAGCACGAACATCACCATGGTCGTGGTCTTGCTGGCTTCCAGCAGCGTGACATACAGGGTCCGCGGCGATCGGTCGCCGAACACCAGAAACAGCACGAAGGCCAGCGTCGCCCCGATGGCCGATGCCTCGGTCGCCGTGGCGATCCCCGCGAACAGCGTGCCGAGAACACCGAGGATCAGGACGAGCGGCGGCACCACGTATTTCGCGAGCATCGCCCAAAGCTGCGCCGTGGTATATTGCGCGCGCTCGGAGATCTCGGCGGGCGGACCGTAGTCGGGCCGGAAATAGCACAGCACGAGGACATAGATCGCGTAGGACGCCGCGAGCAAGAGCCCGGGAATGATCGTCCCCGCAAAGAGCGCCCCCACGGAGACACCCGAATAGCTGGCCATCAGGATGAGCATGATCGAGGGCGGGATCAGGATGCCCAGCGTGCCGCTGGCCATGATGACGCCCGCACTGAGTCTCTTGTCGTAGTTGTAGCGCAGCATCGGCGCGAGCGCGATCATCCCCATCACCGCGATCGAGGCGCCGACGATCCCCGTCGTCGCCGCGAGCAGCACCGAGACGATCACCACCGTCAGCGCCAGCCCCCCGCGCAGCCGCGCCATCAGGAGCCGCAGCGTGGCGAACATCTTCTCGGCCACGCCGGAGTCATTGAGAAACCGCGCCATCAGGATGAAGAGCGGGATCGCCACGAGGACATAGTTGTCCATACCGCGGCCGTAGATATTGTTGATGATCGAGCCGAGGATGCGCGGGCCCGGACCGAGGAAGGCAGCGATCACCGCCACGCCGCCGAGGACGAAGGCGAGCGGGTGGCCCATGAAAAGCCCCAGCAGAAGCCCGCCGAACATGAAAAGCGTGAGAAGCTCGGCGGACATCAGTCCTCCTCCTCGAGTTCGGGAATGGGCTTGCCGCGAAGATGCTGAATGGCGCGCAGCACGATCGCGACGGCCTGCAGCACGAGCAGCACCCCCGCGATCACGATCGTCAGCTTGACCGGCCAGATGGGCACATCCGCCATGCCCGGCGTGGTCTCCAGCCGGCTGATCGACCGCTCGGCGAAGGCCCAGCCGAAATAAAGCAGCAGATAGGCGAAGGGGATGAAGAAGAGCACGTAACCGGCGATCTCCACGACCGCCTGCCGCCTGCTCGAGAGCAGGCGCTTGACCACGTCAACCTCGATATGGACGCGGTGCCTGAGCCCGTAGGCGGCCACGAGCATGAAATGCGCGCCGAAGAGCCCCGTTGCGACGTAGAACGCCCAGTCGCTGGGCCGTCCCGCGATATAGCGCATCGCAACGTCATAGAGCACGACGATCGCGAGAAGCGCGAGGATCGGGGACAGGAGCCGCCCGAGCCACTCGTTGATCAGGTCGATGATCTTGACAATCGTTCTCATGTCACCCCGTCCGATGACGTGCGCGCATGCCCCGAGCCGCATGCCGGGGCGCCCGTCCGGTTTGCGTCTGGCACTCTGCCGGCGCGGGCGCCCATGGCGCACAAGGCCAGGGGCGCCCGCTTTCGGCGCGTTACATGCACGCCTCGATTTCCTCGAGCGAGGGCAGATTGTCGATGACCCGGCTCATGTTGAACGGCGCCGTGGCGTCGCGCCAGACGGCGTAGTCCTGCATGTAGCTGATCTGGGAGTGATACACCATTGCGTGCATCGGGTCCTCGCAGGCGCCGCGAACGATCACCTCGTTCGTGATGTCCTGGATGCGCTCCAGATCCTCGTCGGGCATGCGGTTCATCTCCACGCCGGCGTCGAGGAAGTTCCTCGTGCCCTCGGTGGAGCCGCTCTCGGACCAGGCGAGCGACCATGCCATCGTGGCCTCGGCGGCGATCTTGAGCCTCTCCTGCATCTCGTCGGAGAGCGCGTCCCAGGCGTCCTGGTTGATCATCACCCCGAAGACGCTGGCAGACTGGTGCCAGCCGGGCACCGCCCAGTATTCGGCGATCTCCGCAAAGCCGGCCTGATAGTCCACGCCCGGGGTCGAGAACTCGGCGCCGTCGACCACGCCGCGCTCCATCGCCTGATAGATTTCCTCGCCCGCGAGCGTCACCTGGTTGCCGCCGAGTTCCTCGAGCACGCGGCCCTGGTCGCGGCCGGCGAGACGCACGCGCATCCCGTCGAGGTCGTCGACGCTGCGGATCGGCGTGCGCCCCATGAAGCCGGACTCGTTATTGGTGACGCCGTAAGGCAGATACACCATCCCGAACTCGCCATAGACGTCCTGGTAGACGTCCCAGCCGCCCCAGCCGTGAATCCAGTTCATGTAATCGACGGCGTTGAACAGGCTGGTATGCGTGGCCAGCGGCGAGAAGGCGGGGCTGCGCCCGGCCCAGTAGCCCGGCCAGTCGCCGGCGGCCTCGATGGAGCCCGACTCGGTGGCGTCAAAGACCTCGGTGCCCGGCATCAGCGTGCCGCCGGAGCGGAACTCGATCTCGAGCTCGTCGCCGGCGATGCGATTGACCGTCTCGACGAATTTGCGGTCGATCTCGATGAGCGCGATGCTGTCGGGCCATGTGGTGGTCATGGTCCAGGTTTCCTGCGCGTTCGCGGCGCCGGCGCCGATGGCGAGCGCCAGTCCCGCCGCCGTCGCGCGGAGCGCAATTCTCTTGCTTGAAGTCATGTGACCCCCCTGAAAATACGACTTCTGCCGGCGGATGCCGGACTTGCGCAGGGTTCTGCGCGTGGCGAAGCGTAGTAAAGCGCTGCCAAGCTGTCCAGCACACGCAGCCCCGCAATGCGGCCCGAACGCAGCGTCACGCGGCCGCAGCCCCGCGATGCACCGTGCAGGTCATTGAAAAGATAAGAAATATCATTGCGCATAGATTTCAGGCAGTGGATCGCCGCGAAATCGATCAGCGCCGGGCTGCGGGCATGATTGTGCGTTTTTTCAATGCCTTGCGGCGCACCCGGCCGCGCCGCGCCGAGCGCCGGCGGCGCCGCGCCGGTGCCGGCCCGGCTGTGCCGCCACGCTTGTCAGGGCGGCGCGCTTCGATTATCTCCCTCGGGCCGCGGCGCGACGGGCCGCGGCCCGAGGGTACTGGAGCGGGAAAGCGCATGCGCAATCCGGGCATCATGATAGTCGCCGCGATCCTTGCGGGTGCGCAACCGGGCGCGGCGCAGGATCCGATCTTCGCGGATCCCGAACAGGTCGCGCCCGACAGCGGCGCCTTCGCGTTGCTGCCCGAGCTTTCGGGCCGGCACGAGACGACACCCTTGCGCGAACTGCCGCGCGACAGCCTGACCCCGGCGCAGTTGAGCGACCTGCATGCGCACGGGCTGCGCACGGCCGGCGCGCTGCTCGAGGCCGAGCCCGAGGTGCTCGGCCAGATCCTCGAGATCGGCGCGCTGCGCGCCCGCGAATTCCAGATCCGCCTCGGCGACGCGCTCGCAGCCGGCGGCTGAGGTCAGACAAGCGCGGCGAGCCCGGCGCGGTAATCCGGGTAGCGCAGCTTCACCCCGAGTTCGCGCTTGATGCGCGCATTGCCCACCCGCTTGGACTCCGCGTAGAAACTGCGCGCCATGGGCGACAGCTCGGCCTCCTCGAAATCCTCCTCGGGCGGCGGCGCGACCCCGATCAGCGCGGCGGCATGCGTGATGAGGTCCTGCGGCGGCGCGGGCATGTCATCGCAGACATTGTAGACCCGCCCGCCCGGCACCGGCGCGGCCATCGAGGCGGCCAGAACCTGCGCGATGTCGGCGACATGGATTCGCGAGAAGACCTGCCCCGGCTTGACGATGCGCCGCGCCGTGCCCGCGCGCACCCGCTCGACGGCGTTGCGGCCGGGCCCGTAGATCCCGGCGAGACGGAAGACGTGCAGCGCCACCCCGGCTCGGGCGCAGGCCGCCTGCCAGCCCTGCTCGGCGGCGACGCGGCGCGCGCCGCGCTCGGTCGTCGGGGCGAGCGGCGTGTCCTCGTCGACGGTGGCGCCGCCGTGATCGCCGTAAACCCCCGTCGTCGAGAGATACCCGACCCATGCCAGGTGCCGCGCCGCGGCGATCGACTCGCCCGGCCCGGCGAGCACCGGATCGCCCTCGGCGCCGGGCGGCACCGAACTGAGCAGATGCGTGGCCTGAGCGAGCGGCTCAGAGAGATCGCTGCCGGGCCAGACGATCGCCTCGACACCCTCGCCCCGCAGCACCCCGGCCTTTTCGGCGCTGCGCGTCGTCGCGATCACGCGCCAGCCCCGCGCCAGAAGATCCGCGGCGAGCGCGCGGGCCGAGTAGCCGTGCCCGATGGACAGGAGCGTCCCGCTCATCGCGCGCGTCGGTTCAGTGCGGACATGGTCGCCTCCGTGGCCTTGTCGCGGCGCATTTTGAGCCGGCGCGGCCGCGTCATGCAAGCCCCGCGCGGATTCGCGCTTGCGCCGCGCCGCGCGGGGGTGCCAGTTTGCGGCATGTCGCATGCACCGCCTCTCGCTCCCTGGGCCGATACGGCTCCCATGCTCGTCGCCGTCGCGGCCGGGCGGGCACCCGCCGAGCGGGTGATCCGCAATGCGCGGCTCGTCAACGTGCACACCCGCGAGATACTCGAGGGCTGGGGCGTGGCGATCGCGGCGGGGCGCTTCGCCTATGTCGGGCCCGACCCGGATGGCTGCGCGGGCGCGGGCACGGAAATCATCGATGCGGGCGGGCGCTACCTCGTGCCGGGGCTGTGCGACGGGCACATGCATATCGAGTCCGGCATGCTCACCCCGGCGGAGTTCGCCGCCGCGGTGATCCCGCACGGCACCACGACGATGTTCGCCGACCCGCACGAGATCGCCAATGTCCTCGGCCTGCGCGGGGTGCGGCTGATGCATGACGAGGCGCTGATGCAGCCCGTCAACATCTTCACCCAGATGCCCTCCTGCGCGCCCTCCGCACCCGGCCTCGAGACGACGGGCCACGAGATCACCCCCGAGGACGTGGCCGAGGCGATGGGATGGCCCGGCATCATCGGGCTCGGCGAGATGATGAATTTTCCCGGCGTGGCGGCGGGAGATCCGACGATGCTCGCCGAGATTGCCGAGACCCAGCGCGCGGGCAAGACCGTCGGCGGCCATTACGCGAGCCCGGATCTCGGCGCCGACTTCCACGCCTACGTCGCGGGCGGGCCGGCCGACGACCATGAGGGCACCCGCGAGGCCGATGCAGTGGCGCGGATGCGCCAGGGGATGCGCGCGATGATCCGGCTCGGCAGCGCGTGGTATGACGTGGAGGCGCAGATCACCGCGATCACCGAGCGCGGGCTCGATCCGCGCGGGATGATCCTGTGCACCGATGACTGCCATTGCGGCACGCTCGTCGAGGACGGGCACATGGACCGCGCCGTGCGCCACGCCATCGCCTGCGGGGCCGATCCGCTCATCGCGCTGCAGATGGCGACGATCAACACCGCCACGCATTTCGGGCTCGAGCGCGAGCTCGGCTCGATCGCGCCGGGGCGGCGGGCGGATTGCGTCCTGACTTCCGATCTCGCCGCGCTGCCCGTCGAGACGGTGATCGCCCGCGGCGTCACGGTGGCCGAGGGCGGCCGGCTCCTGGCCGAGTGTCCGCATCTCGACTGGCCGGCGGATACGCGCGCCACGGTGCGGCTCGGCAGGACGCTGACGCCGGAGGATTTCCGCATCCCGGCGCCGGAGGGCGCGGCGCGGGTACGCGCGCGGGTGATCGGCGTGGTGGAGAACCAGGCCCCGACCAAGGCCCTCATCCGCGAGATGCCGGTCGCGGACGACGAGATCCGCGCCGATCCCGCACGCGACATCGCGCAGATCGCTCTCGTCGAGCGCCATCGCGGCACCGGGAGCGTGACCAACGCGTTCGTTTCGGGCTTCGGCTATCACGGGCGCATGGCCGTGGCCTCGACGGTCGCGCATGACAGCCACCACATGATCGTGGTGGGCACCGATCCCGAGGAGATGGCGCGCGCGGCGAACCGGCTCGGGGCGGTGGGCGGCGGCGTGACCGTATGGCGCGACGGGGCGGAGGCGGCGCTGGTTGAACTGCCCGTCGCGGGGCTGATGTCTGACCGGCCGGCCGCTGAGGTCGCCGCCGCCGCGGAGCGCATGGGCGCGGCGATGGCCGATTGCGGCTGCACGCTCAACAACGCGTTCATGCAGCACTCGCTGCTCGCGCTCGTGGTGATCCCCGAACTGCGGATCTCCGATCTCGGGCTCGTCGATGTCACCCGTTTCGCCTTCACCGATCTCGTGGAGGGGCCTGCATGATCGACCCGGCGCTGCCCGTCGAGACCCCGCCGAGTGCCGGCGCCGAGGCCTTCACCGACGCCGACGCTGCGGTGGCGCGGCTCCACGAGCTCTATGACGCGGCGGTGGGCTTTCTGACGGAGCATTTCGCCGCGGCGCTGCAAGGCGCCGCGCCGCGCGCGCGGTACCGCGCCTTCTATCCCGAGATCCGCATCACCGTCACCAGCCACGCCAAGGCCGACAGCCGGCTGAGCTTCGGCCATATCGCGGAGCCGGGCACCTATGCCACGACCGTCACGCGCCCGGTGCTGTTTCGCGACTACCTGCACCAGCAAATCGCACTGCTGATCGAGAACCACGGCGTGCCCGTGATCATCGGCCCATCGGCGACGCCGATGCCGGTGCATTTCGCCGTGGCCGCCGATGCGCGCTTCGCGGTGCCGCAGGAGGGGGCGATGGCGTTCCCGCTGCGCGACGCCTTCGATGTGCCCGACCTGGCGACGACGAATGACGATGTCGTCAATGGCTACGGCGTGCGCGCGCCCGACGGCACCGGCCCGCTCGCCGCCTTCTCGGCGCAGCGCATCGACTACTCGCTCGCCCGGCTGGCGCATTACACCGCGACCGATCCGCGCCATTTCCAGAGCTACGTGCTGTTCACCAACTACCAGTTCTACGTGGACGAGTTCGAGGCCTTCGCCCGCGACGCGCTGCGCGACCCCGACAGCTGCTATACCGCGCTGATCGGCCCCGGCGACGCGGCGATCACCGATCCCGACGCTCCCCTGCCCGCCCCCGAGCGCGGCCCGCAGATGCCTGCCTATCACCTCGCGCGCGCCGACGGCTCCGGGGTCAGCCTCGTCAATATCGGGGTGGGGCCGTCGAACGCGAAGACGGCGACGGACCATATCGCGGTGCTGCGCCCGCATGCCTGGCTGATGGTGGGGCACTGCGCGGGGCTGCGCAACACGCAGTCGCTGGGCGATTTCGTGCTCGCGCATGCCTATCTGCGCGAGGATCACGTCCTCGACGACGATCTGCCGCTGTGGGTGCCGATCCCGGCGCTCGCCGAGATCCAGATCGCGCTACAGGAGGCCGTCGCCGAGGTCACCGAGCTCGAGGGCTACGAGCTCAAGCGCATCATGCGCACCGGCACCGTCGCCACCATCGACAACCGCAACTGGGAGCTGCGCGACCAGTCCGGCCCGGTGCAGCGGCTGTCGCTGTCGCGCGCGATCGCGCTCGACATGGAGAGCGCGACCATCGCGGCCAACGGTTTCCGTTTCCGGGTGCCCTACGGAACGCTTCTGTGCGTGTCCGACAAGCCGCTTCACGGCGAGCTCAAGCTGCCCGGCATGGCGACCGACTTCTACCGCGCGCAGGTCTCGCGCCACCTGATGATCGGCATCCGCGCGATGGAGGCGCTGCGGCGCATGCCGATCGAGCGCATCCACAGCCGCAAGCTGCGCAGCTTCGAGGAAACCGCCTTCCTGTGACGCCAAAACCGCAGTTTTTAGGCGAAATGCGCCCCGCGCGGACGCGGTATTGTTGTGTTGCGGCGAATGATGCGGCTAGATGCGCCGCGCGGCCCCCGGGGAGGGGCGGATAAACGAGGAGACAGCGCATGAGCAAACCGATGACCAAGGCCGAACTCGTCGCCGCGATGGCCGAGGAGATGGGCTCCGACAAGAAGACCGCGAGCGCCGCGCTCGACGCCGTGACCGGCGTGATCACCCGCGAGGTGTCGAAGGGCGGCGCCGTGACCCTGCCCGGCGTCGGCAAGATCGCCTGCCGCGAACGCCCGGAGCGGCTCGTGCGCAACCCCGCCACCGGCGAGCAGATCACCAAGCCCGCCGACAAGGCCGTCAAGATGACCATCGCAAAGGCGCTCAAGGACAGCCTCAACCCCTGATCCGCGGCTCGACCCCGCAATACCCGAAGGGCCGCCCCGGCGCGGCCCTTTGATTTTCCGGAGACCGGCTCATGGACCTGCGCGCCCTCGGGATGGGGCTCGTCTTTGCACTGATGTGGTCATCGGCCTTCGCCTCGGCGCGCATCATCGTCGCCGATGCCCCGCCGATGGGATCGCTGGCGCTGCGTTTCCTGCTATCGGGGCTGATCGGCGTGGCGATCGCGCGCGCGCTCGGCGAGAGCTGGCGGCTGACCCCGGCACAGTGGCGCGCGACGCTGATCTTCGGTCTGTGCCAGAACGCGCTCTATCTGGGGCTCAACTTCATCGCCATGCAGACCGTGGAAGCCTCGCTGGCGGCGATCATCGCCTCGACGATGCCGCTGCTGGTGGCGCTGGTGGGGTGGCTGTTCTTTCGCGAATTCGTCCGCCCGCTCGGCATTCTCGGCCTCGCGGGGGGCTTCGCCGGAGTGACGCTGATCATGGGCGCGCGGCTCGGTGGCGGGGCGGATCTCGTCGGGGTGGGGCTGTGCGTGCTCGGCGTGATGGCGCTGACCTTCGCCACGCGCGCGGTGCGGGGCGCCTCTGCAGGGGGCAACGTGATGATGGTGGTGGGCTTGCAGATGTTCGTGGGTGCGGCGATCCTCGCGGGGCCGGCGCTCGCCTTCGAGAGCTCCGATGTGCGCTGGAGCTGGCAGCTCGTGGCGGCCTTCGTCTACACGACGCTCGTGCCGGGGCTCGCGGCGACCTGGGTGTGGTTCTGGCTGGTGGGGCGGATCGGGCCGGTGCGCGCCGCGACGTTCCACTTTCTCAACCCGTTCTTCGGCGTAACCATCGCCGCGCTCCTGCTCGGCGAGCGGATGGGGATCTTCGACGCGATCGGTGTCGCGGTGATCATGGCCGGCATCCTCGCCGTTCAACTCGCGCGCCAGCCCGCGCGCGGCTGAGGCTTGCGCCCCGCCGCCGCGTCGTGAGACATGGCACAACCCCTCGACGGACCCGGACATGGCCAGAAAAGCCCGCAAACGCCGCGCCAGGACAGCACCCGAGCCGCGCCTGTTGCGCGCCTGGCGCCGGCTGCGCCGCTGGCTCGTGCGCGGGCTGGCGGGCGCGCTTGCGGCGATGCTGCTGCTCGTGGGGCTGTTTGCATTCGTAAACCCGCCCGGCGGCTTCTACATGCTCGGCGAATACCGCCGCACCGGCGCGATCGAGCGCACATGGGTGCCAATGGCCGATATCGCCCCGGTCATGGCGCGCGCCGCCGTCGCCGCCGAGGACGCCAATTTCTGCCGGCACTGGGGTTTCGACATGAACGAGATCCGCCGCGCCATCGAGTCCGGCGGCACCCGCGGCGCCTCCACCATTACCCAGCAGACCGTCAAGAACGTGTATCTGTGGCACACGCGCAGCTGGCCGCGCAAGGCGCTCGAGGCGGTGATGACCCCGATGGTCGAGGCGGTCTGGTCCAAGCGGCGCATCCTCGAGGTCTATCTCAACATGGCCGAGTTCGATGACGGCGTGTTCGGGATCGAGGCCGCCGCGGCGCATTACTTCGGCACCAGCGCCGCCAATCTCACCGAAACGCAGGCCGCCCGCCTGGCAGCGGTGCTGCCCAGCCCCAAGACCCGCAGCGCGGCCAACCCGACCCCGCAGCTCCAGGGCCGCGCCGCCGCGATCCGTGACGGCGCGGCCACGATCCGCGCCGACAGCCGCGCGGCGTGCTTCGAGGATTGAAAACGCGCCCGCCGCGCGGCATTGAGAGACAGCGCAACCGAAGGCCCGCGATGCTCCGCCTGTATCACGTCCCGCTCTCGCCGTTCTGCCGCAAGGTCCGCCTGACGCTCGCGGAGAAGAAGATCGAATGCGAACTCGTCGAGGAGCGGTACTGGGAGCCGTCCACGGATTTCCTGCGCCGCAACCCGGCCGGCAAGGTCCCGGTGCTTCGCATGGACGGGCGCAACATGCCCGAAAGCCAGGCGATCTGCGAATACCTCGATGAACAGCACCCCGAGCCGCGCCTGATCCCCGCCGATGCGCGCGCGCGCTACGAGACTCGCCGGCTCTGCGCCTGGTTCGACGACAAGTTCCATCACGAGGTGACGGCAAACCTGCTCTACGAGCGCGTCAACAAGAAGCTGCAGGGGCGCGGCTACCCGGATTCGCGCGGAATCAAGGCCGGCACGGCGGCGATCAAGTTCCATCTCGACTACATGGACTGGCTGCTCGATCAGCGCCGCTGGCTCGCGGGAGACGCGATGACGCTTGCGGATTTCGCCGCCGCCGCGCATCTCTCGGCGCTCGACTATATCAGCGACGTGGACTGGGACCGCTCGCAGAATGTCCGCGACTGGTATGCCAAGATCAAGTCGCGCCCCGCCTTCCGGCCGCTGCTTGCCGATCAGCTGCCGGGCTTTCCCCAGCCGGCGCATTATGCCGATCTCGATTTCTGACCCCGCCGATCCCGACGCGACAAAGGCGGCGCTGGAGGCGCGGGCCCGCGCCGAGGGCTTTGCGAAGATGGGGATCTGCGCGCCCGATGCGATCCCGCATGCCGCCGGGCGGCTGGCCGATTTCGTCGCGAAGGGCCGGCACGGGCAGATGGCTTGGATGGCCGAGCGCATGCACTGGCGCGGCGATCCGGCCGCACTGTGGCCCGCGGCGCGCTCGGTGGTGATGCTCGCGGAGATGTATACCCCCGATCACGATGCGATGGCGGTGCTCGAGCGGCGCGACCGCGCGGCGATCTCGGTCTATGCGCAGAACCGCGACTATCACGATGTGGTCAAGAAGCGGCTCAAGCGGCTGGGGCGCTGGCTGGTGGAGGCCACCGGGGCCGAGATCAAGGTCTTCGTCGATACCGCGCCGGTGATGGAAAAGCCGCTCGCCGAGGCCGCCGGGCTCGGCTGGCAGGGCAAGCACACCAACCTTCTGGCGCGCGATCTGGGCAGCTGGTTCTTCCTCGGCGCGATCTTCACCACGCTGGAACTGCCACGCGATGCGCCCGAGGGCGAGCATTGCGGCTCCTGCACCGCCTGCCTCGATATCTGCCCCACCGATGCGTTTCCCGCCCCCTTCCAGCTCGATGCGACGCGCTGCATCTCGTATCTGACGATCGAGCATCGCGGGCCGGTGGATGAGGCGCTGCGCCCGCTGATGGGCAACCGGATCTATGGCTGCGACGACTGCCTCGCCGTTTGCCCGTGGAACAAGTTCGCCGCCGAGGCGCATGAGGCGAAATACGCCGCGCGCGAGGACCTGCTGGCCCCGCCGCTCAAAGAGCTGGCGCGGCTCGACGATGCGGCGTTTCGCGCGCGCTTCTCCGGCTCGCCCATCAAGCGCATCGGGCGCAACCGCTTCGTGCGCAACGTGCTCTATGCCATAGGCAATTCCGCCGATCCGGCGCTGCGCCCGGTGGCGCAGGAGCGGGCGGAGGACCCCGACCCCGCCGTGGCCGACGCCGCGCGCTGGGCGGCCGCGCGGCTCAGCCGTGATGCGCCGCCACGGTCTTGAGGGTGGTGAAGCCGTAGAGCGCCTCGAAGCCCTTCTCGCGGCCATGCCCGGACTTGCCGACGCCGCCGAAGGGCAGCTCGATCCCGCCGCCGGCGCCGTAATTGTTGATGAAGACCTGCCCGGCATTCAGCGCGCGGGCGAGCCGCATCTGCCGGCCCCCGTCGCGCGACCAGACCCCGGCGACGAGGCCGTACTCGGTGCCGTTGGCGATGGCGCGGGCCTCCGCTTCGTCGTCGAAGGGGATGACGACCTGCACGGGGCCGAAGATCTCCTCCTGCGCGAGGGCGTGCTCCGGGGCGGCCCCCGCGAACAGGGTCGGGGCGACGTAATGGCCCCCGGCGGGCGCGTTCGCCACAATCTCGCCGCGCGCGACGGTCTCGAGATCGGCGCCCTTCGCGATGTAGCCCTCGACAATCTCCTTTTGCCGCGCCGAGATCAGCGGGCCGACATCGAGATCGGCCTCGGCCGGGCCCACCCGCAGCGCGCGGTAGCGTTCGGCCATGCGCGCGAGCACGTCGTCATGCACGCGCCGCTCGACGAGGATGCGCGAGGCGGCCGAACAGGTCTGCCCGGCATTCTGCACCCCGGCGCCGACGAGGAAGGGCAGCGCGGCGTCGATATCGGCGTCGGCGAAGACGAGCTGCGGCGACTTGCCGCCAAGCTCGAGCGTCACCGGCACGACATTGCGCGCCGCCGCGGCCTGGATCGCCGCGCCCACGCCCACCGATCCGGTGAAGGAGACATGATCGATCCCCGGATGCCCGGCGAGGTGCGCGCCCGCCTCCGCCCCGAGCCCCGGCACCACGTTGAGCGCGCCCGCCGGCAGCCCGGCCTCCTCGGCCAGCCGCGCGAAGGCGAGCGCGGTCAGGCAGGCCTCCTCGGCTGGCTTGAGCACGGCCGCGTTGCCCGCCGCGAGCGCCGCGCCGACCGAGCGGCCGATGATCTGCATCGGGTAGTTCCAGGGGATGATGTGCGCGGTCACACCATGCGGCTCGCGCAGGGTATAGACGGTGTAGCCGTCCTGAAAGGGGATCGTCTCGCCGTGCAGCTTGTCGGCCGCGCCCGCGTAGAACTCCATGTAGCGCGCGAGC
>SLQD01000062.1 GCA_007131685.1 Paracoccaceae bacterium
GCCTGCTGCAACGGCTGCTCGGCCGCAGGGGCGGCCCGCTGCGCTGGCTCGGGTTGCGCCTCGACCTGCGGCTCCGGGGCCTCCTGTTCGGTGGCCGAAGCGGTGGGCGAGAGCGGTTCGGAGAGGCGCCGGCGCGGCACCGGGGCTTCCGCCTCGCCCTGGTCGGCGTCGATGCCGGTGGCGACCACGGAGACGCGCATCAGGCCGTCCATCGCGGTGTCGAGGGTGGAGCCGACAATGATGTTGGCGTCGGGATCGACCTCCTCGCGGATGCGGTTCGCGGCCTCGTCGAGTTCGAACAGCGTCAGGTCGTAGCCGCCGGTGATGTTGATGAGCACGCCCTTGGCGCCGCGCAGGCTGATCTCGTCGAGCAGCGGGTTGGCGATCGCCTTCTCGGCGGCCTGCACGGCGCGGCTCTCGCCCTCGGCCTCGCCGGTGCCCATCATCGCCTTGCCCATCTCGTCCATCACGGCGCGGACATCGGCGAAGTCGAGATTGATGAGACCCGGCTGGACCATCAGGTCGGTCACGCCCTTGACACCCTGATAGAGCACGTCATCGGCCATGGCGAAGGCCTCGGTGAAGGTTGTCTTCTCGTTGGCGAGCCGGAAGAGGTTCTGGTTGGGGATGATGATGAGCGTATCGACGACACGCTGCAGCGCCTCGACGCCCTCCTCGGCCTGGCGCATCCGCTTGGCGCCCTCGAACTGGAACGGCTTGGTCACCACGCCGACGGTGAGCACCCCGAGCTCGCGCGCGGCCTGGGCGATGATGGGCGCGGCGCCGGTGCCGGTGCCGCCGCCCATGCCCGCGGTGATGAAGCACATATGCGCGCCCGAGAGCTGATCGACGATCTCCTCGACGCTCTCCTCGGCGGCGGCGGCGCCGACGGAGGGATGCGCGCCGGCGCCCAGCCCCTCGGTCATCTTGGCGCCCATCTGGATCTTCTGCTCGGCTCTGGACTGTGCGAGCGCCTGCGCGTCCGTGTTGGCCACCACGAACTCGCACCCCGCGAGGTTCTGCGCGATCATGTTGTTGACGGCGTTGCCGCCCGCACCGCCGACGCCGAAGACCGAAATCCGCGGCTTCAGCTCGGTCTGCTCGGGAATAACGAGGTTGAGTGTCATCGCAAGTCCGCCTGTTTTCTGGTCTCGACCGCGCCGGTCACACCGGCATGTTTACCGTAACTCTACATTCCGCGCCGCGACGGGTCACGCGAAAAACGCGCAAAATGCACAAAATCTGCCATGTTAACCTTTCGTTGTCGCGTCATCTGGACCCTTTCCCATCATCTTGTGGATCACCAGTTCTCCTTGAACCAGCGCACCGCGCGGCGCAGGGAGCGCGCGGGGGGTTCGCTCGCGGGAACATCGAAATCCCACCATTCGTCCTGCGGATGCGCCGCGAAGAGGCTCAGCCCGACAGCGCTGGCGAAGGCCGGGCCGGTGGCGGCCTGCGGCAGCCCGCGCACGCGCAGCGGCCGGCCGAGCCGCACCTGGCGGCCGAGGATGCGCGATGCCACCCCGTCCAGGCCCGGGGTCTGGCTGGCGCCGCCGGTGAGCACGATCTGCTGGCTGGGCATGTGATCGAAGCCGGCCGCGTCGAGGCGCGCGCGCACATCCTCGAGGATCTCCTCGACGCGCGGGCGCATGATGCCGATGAGTTCGGCGCGGCTGACGGTGCGGCGATCATGGTCCCAGTCGCCGGTTTCGCCCCCGATATCGATCTCCTCGCGGTCGTCCAGCCCGGTGGCGAGCAGCCCGCCGTTATAGGTCTTGAGCCGCTCGGCGAGCGGCAGCGGCACCTGCAGGCCCTGCGAGATGTCGCGCGTGACGTGATCACCGCCGAGGCGCACGCTGTCGCAGTAGATCATGTGCTTCTTGATGAAGATCGACACGCCGGTGGCCCCGCCGCCCATGTCGATGCAGGCCGCGCCCAGTTCCTGCTCGTCCTCGACGAGACTCGACAGCCCGGCGGCATAAGCCGAGGAGGCGATGCCCGCGAGTTCGAGATCGCAGCGGCGGATGCAGTGCACGAGATTCTGCACCACATCGGTATCGACGGTGAGCAGATGCATGTCGCAGCTCAGCTCATGGCCGAACTGGCCGCGCGGATCGGAGAGGTTGGCGCGGTTGTCGAGCGCGAAATTGACGGGCTGGGCGTGCAGGACCTCGCGGCCGGGGCCGTAATCGGGCAGTTCGCAGGAGGCGAGCACCTGCGCGATATCGCGCTCGCCCACCGGGCCGCCCGCCAGCGTGACCCCGCCGTTGAGTCCGTAGGAGCGCGGCTGGGCCCCCGACAGGCAGGCGATGACATGATCGACCCGCACCTGCGCCATCTTCTGGGCGGCCTGCACGACGGTGCGCACCGCGCGCTCGGTCTCCTGCATGGCGTGCACCTCGCCGAAGCGCACCCCGCGCGAGCGGGTGGTCGCCGCGCCGATGACGCGAAACCCGGCCTGCCCCGCCATCGGCCCGACGCCGTCGACCTCCTGCTCCGCGGCGCCACCGTCGAAGCGCAGGATCAGGCAGCCGATCTTGGTGCTGCCGAGATCGAGAACCGCGATCACGCCGCGCTGCATCGCCGCGTGGCGCATCCGCCGCATCGCCCGCTGGGCCTGGTAGAGATCGGACATCAGTTGCTTTCCCCGCTGTTGAGGCGGCGCATCTGCCGCATCTGCTGCTCGGCATCCGCCGTGACGCGCACCGTGGCGCGGTCGGCAAGCCGCAAGTCGAGATCGTGGATGTCGCGCGCCAGCAGATCGCGCGCGTCGTCGAGCGCGAGGGCGTGCTGCAACGCGCGCACCGGCTCCTCGGCGGGCAGGCGGATGCGCTGGTCGCGGTCGAGCATCAGGTCCCAGCGCCGCTCGCCAACGCGCACGAGCCCGCGCAGGCGCTCGTCCAGCGGCCCCGCCGCCTCGAGCAGCGCCAGCGCCTCGGCGGCGCTGTCGGCCGCGCCGTCGCCGACAATGAGGGGCAGATCCGCGCGTTCGGTGCGGCTGTCGAGCCACGCGATGGCATGGCCCTCGGGATCGACGAGAAACAGCCCCGTCCGATCGCGCCAGACCAGCGCCGGCTCGCGCTGGCGGATCGTGACCTGCAATTCGCGCGCGCCGGTGATGCGCAGATCGGCGCTGCGCACCACGTCGAAGGCCTCGAACTCGGCGCGCAGCGCCTCGAGATCGAGGTGAAACGAGCTTGCCGGCAGATCGACCGCCACGGCGGCGGCGAGCGCGTTGCCCACGGCGCGGTCAGCGCCCGCGATCTGCATGTCCTCGACCATGAATTCCGGCCGCTCCTCGATGGCGCGGCGCAGCTCGGCGGCCTGCGCGGCGATGGCGGCGCGGTTGTCGGCATCGACGAGATGCACCGCGACCGGCACCGCGATCGCGGCCGCCGGCAGCCCGATGCGCACCAGCGCGCGCATCACGGGCGTCAGCCAGAGCCGCTGCAACCGGTAGGTCAGCCGCGAGGGCGAGGGATCGGCACCGCGCCTCATCGGCCACATGACGCGTCCTCCACGATCCAGCGGCACAGCTCGGCAAAGGAGATCCCGCAATGGGCGGCCTGCTCGGGCGAGAGCGAGGTGGGGGTCATGCCCGGCTGGGTGTTGACCTCGAGGATCACAAGCCCGTCGCGGCCGCGCGCCGCATCCCAGCGAAAATCCGCCCGCGACACCCCGCGACAGCCCAGCGCCGCATGTGCACGCAACGCGACATCGCAACAGGCGTCATACACCTCGGGGGGCACCTCGGCGGGCAGAACATGGCGCGAGCCGCCGGGCTTGTACTTGGCGTCGTAGTCGTACCAGCCGTCGGTGACGATATCCGTCACCGCGAGCGCGCGCTCGCCCATCACCGTGACGGTGAGCTCGCGCCCGGGCACATAGGCCTCGACCATCACCCGCTCGGGCATCCCCTCCTGGAGCACCGGCGGCGCGTTGGCACCTTCGGGCACGATGTGGATGCCCACCGAGGAGCCCTCATTGTTGGGCTTGACGACATAGGGCGGGGCCATGACATGGCGCGCCCGCACATCGGCGGCGTCGGCGATCAGGCTCTCGACCACGGGCAGCCCGGCGGCGGAGAAGACCTGCTTGGCGCGGTCCTTGTCCATCGCCAGCGCCGAGGCAAGCACCCCGGAATGGGTATAGGGGATGCGCAGCCATTCGAGCAGGCCCTGCACGCAGCCATCCTCGCCCCAGCGGCCATGCAGCGCGTTGAAGACGAGATCGGGCGCAGCCTCGATCAGCCGCGCGGGCAGATCCGCCCCCGCGTCGATTTCGATGACCTCGTATGCCTCGCCCCTCAGCGCCTCGGCGCAGGCCCCGCCCGATACCAGCGAGACCTCCCGCTCCGCGGAAAGTCCGCCCTTGAGGACGGCGACTCTGGGGGCTGCCCTGCTCGACATGCCCGAACTCTGCCTTGAGGGCCATTTGCGGCCCGTTCGTTATTCGGCGCCCGGTTTTCCGATCCGCCTGACTTCCCACTCTAGCGAAAGACCGCTGTTTTGGAAAACCCTTTTTCGCACCGCCTCGCCGAGCCCCTCTAGATCGGCGGCCGTCGCCCCGCCGGCATTGACGAGAAAGTTTGGATGCTTGTCCGACATCATCGCCCCCCCGAGCCGCGCGCCGCGCATCCCGGCCGCGTCGATGACCGCCCATGCCTTGAGGCTGTGATCCTCGCCCTCGGCGCCCGTCGAGGAATGGCCGGCCGGGTTGCGGAAGGTCGAGCCCGCGCTGCGTTCC
>SLQD01000168.1 GCA_007131685.1 Paracoccaceae bacterium
CGGGATTTCTCGGCAAGCACATCGCGCATCGCGCCCTGGAAAGCGGCGCACAGATCGGCGCGGTCCTGCGCGGTCAGCCCGCCACGCGCCGCCACGAGGTCGTCGCGCGCGCGCAGCACCGCCGTCTTGAGCCCGGAAAAGGACATGTCGCAGCCCGGCCGGTCCAGAAGCGGGCGCGGCAGCCGGAAACGCGCCGCGTATCCCTGCCGCGCCGCCGCCTCGACGGCGGGGCCGCCCGGCTGCGCCAGCCCGAGGAGCCGCGCCACCTTGTCGAAGGCCTCGCCCGGCGCATCGTCGATGGTGGCGCCGAGACGTGCGTAATTCTCGGCCCCGCGCACACTCACGAACTGGCAGTGCCCGCCCGAGACCAGCAGGACGAGATAGGGAAACTCCAGCCCGTCCGTCAGCCGCGGCGTCAGCGCATGCCCGGCGAGATGATTGACCCCGACAAGCGGCAGACCCGCCCCCGCCGCGATCCCCTTGGCGCACATCACCCCGGCGAGCACGCCGCCGATCAGCCCCGGACCCGCCGTCACCGCCACCCCGTCGAGCGCGTCGAGCCCGAGCCCCGCCTTTGCGAGGGCGCGCTCGGCGCACAGGTCGAGCTTCTCGGCATGGGCGCGCGCCGCGATCTCGGGGACGATACCGCCATGGGCGGCGTGCAGCTCGGCCTGCCCCATCACCACATTCGACAGGATCTCGGGCGCGGAGCCGGAAGCGTGGCGCAGGACGGCGGCGGCGGTGTCGTCGCAGCTGCTCTCGAGGCCGAGGAATGTCAGGGAGTCGCCCATGGGAACGCCGGTTGCGTGCGGATATTCCGGCAGGTAACACCCGGTATGGCCCCGGACAATCCCGCAGCGCCGCCGCAGACCGTGCCGGTCCTGCTTGTCACCCGGCCGCGCGAGGCCGGCGCGCGCTTTAGCGAGGCCTGCGCACCGCGCCTCGCGCCGATCGAGCCGATCCTCGCGCCGGTGCTCGAAATCGTGCCGCGCACGGCGCCGATCGACCTCGCCGGGGTGCGCGGGCTGATCTTCACCTCCGAAAACGGGGTGCGCGCCTTTGTCGCAGCCCATGCCCGGCGCGACCTGCCGGCCTGGTGCGTGGGCGCACAGACCGCAGCGGCGGCGCGGGCGGCGGGGATTGCGGCGCACGAGGCCGGAGGCGACGCGGCGTCGCTCCTGCGCCTGCTCCGGGCGGAGCGACCGGCCGGCCCGCTGCTGCATCTGCGCGGGGCGCATGCCGCCGCGGATCTCGCCGAACCGCTCTGCGCCGGCGGAATTCCGACCCGCGCCGCGATCCTCTACGATCAGGAAGAGCGGCCGCTGGGCCCGCAAGCGCAGGCGGCGCTCGCGGGCGCGCGGCCGGTTCTGCTGCCGCTCTTCTCGCCGCGCAGCGCCGCGCTGCTGGCCGGGGCCGCGCAGTCGGCCTGCGCGCCGCTTCACCCTGTCGCCATAAGCGCCGCCGCGGCGCGGCAGTGGCAGGCCCGGCGCCCCCGGGATGCGATCCGCACGGCGGTGCGCCCCGATGCCGGCGCGATCTGCGACGCCCTCGCGCATCTGCGGCGCCGGCTCGCGGCATCTTGAGAGGCAGGCCCGTGCGCGCTACTGTCTGGCGAAGGTGTCCCGGCCGGGGCGCGACGAGGGCAAGCGGAGGCAGGTGACAGTGGCAAGGTCCGACAAGTCGACCCCGAAGGATTCGGAGGCGAAGCCCGACGACTCCAAGACGGCCAAATCCGAGCAGGACAAGCGCGAGACACCGCATGGCTCCGCGGCATCCCGAACCGGCAGCACCGCATCGGCAAAGCCCGGCGACAGTCCGGCCAAGGACGCACCGGAGGCAGCGAAAGACGGCACCGACGGGGCGCAGGGTGCAGCATCGGGCGCCCCGGGCGCGGCCGGCAGCGCCGCGACCGGCGCCACGCAGGGCGGCACTCAAAGCGCGACTCCGGCCGCCGGGACGCGCTCCGCACCCGCTTCCGCCTCGACAAGCGCCGGCGGCGCGAGTGGCGGCAAGGGCGCCGAGGGAACCCCGGCATCGGGCGCCGCCAGGCCCGCCGGCACGGCCGCCAGCGGCTCGACGTCCGGCGGCCCGGGTTCGGGCGGCTCCGGCGGCTCCGGCGGCTCCGGCTCCGGGGGCTCGGGTTCGGGCGGCAGCAAGGGCAGCACCGCTGCCGCGCCGGCGCCGAAACGACGCCGCGGCGGGGTCATCGCACTCTTGCTCGGTGGCGTCGCTGCGGCGGGGATCGGCTTTGCGGCCTCCGAATACCTGATCCCGCAAGGCTGGCCGCTCGCCGTGGTCAACGAGGAGCACCTGAGTGCGCTCGAAACCCGCATCGCGGATCAGGCGGCGCGCATCGATGCGCTCGAAGCCGAGCTCGCCGACGGCCCCGATGCCGAGCGGCTGGCCGAGATCGAGGCGCTCGCCGCGGCGGCGCGCGACAGCGCCGAGGAGACGGGCGAGCGGCTCGACGGGATCGACGCCCGGCTCGCCGAGCTCGACGGGGTCGATGCGCGCCTCGCCGAACTCGACGGCATGGCCGACCGTCTCGCCGCGCTCGAGGAGATGGAGCAGCGGCTCGACAGCGTCGTGGACCGGCTCACCGAGCTCGAGCGGCGCCCGCCCGAGGGCGAGGACGTCGATGTCGACACGCTCGAATCGGCCATCGCCTCCTACGAGCGCGAGCTCGCGTCTCTCGAAGAGACGATCGCGGATATCACCGCGCGGCTCGATGCGCTCGAGGATGAGATCGGCACGCTCGACGAGTCGGTGGGCGACATGCAGAGCGATCTGCGCGACCGGCTCGAGGCGGCCGAGGCGACCGCGGCGGCGCTCGAGGGCGAGGTCAGCGCCGCGGAGGGCCGTGTGGCGGCACAGAGCGCCGTCGCGCGCATCGAGGCCGCGATCGAGACCGGCGCCGCCTTCGACGGCGCGCTGACGGCGTTGCGCGATACCGGCCATGACGTGCCCGAGGCGCTCGAGACCCGAAGCGACGGCGTGCCGACCATCACCGCGCTGCAGGAGAGCTATCCGGACGCCGCGCGCGCCGGGCTCGCGGCGGCGCTGCGCGATATGGGCGAGGATGCCGGGGTCGGCGAACGGGTCGAGAATTTCCTGCGCGGACAGCTCGGCGTGCGCTCGCTCGCGCCGCGTGAGGGCGACGATCCCGACGCGATCCTCTCGCGCGGCGAAGCGGCGCTGCGCGACGGCAACCTGCAGGGCGCGCTCGACGAGCTCGCCGCGCTGCCCGAGCCGGGACGCGCCGCCATGGCCGACTGGGTCGCCGATGCCGAGGACCGGATCGCGGCACGCGCGGGCATCGATCGCCTGCTGGCCGAACTCGCGCCGCAACAGGGGGCCGATGAATGATCTGGTCACTGCTCAAGATCCTGCTCTTCGTCGCGGCGGTGATTGCGCTCACCGTCGGTGCGGGCATGCTGATGGAGGCCGATGGCGGGCTGCGCATCGCCTTCGCCGACACCGAGATCGTGCTGCAGCCGCTGCAGCTCGTGATCGTCGCGCTGGTGGCGCTCGCGGCGCTCTGGCTGCTGTTCAAGCTCGTCGGGCTGCTCTTGGCGGTGCTGCGCTTTCTCAACGGCGACGAGACCGCGCTGAGCCGCTTCTTCAGCCGCAACCGCGAGAGGCGCGGCTTTCAGGCGCTCACGGACGGGCTGCTCGCGCTCGCCTCCGGGGAAGGGGCGCTGGCGCGCAAGAAGGCCGCCAAGGCGGACAAGCTGCTGCGCAAGCCCGAGCTGACCAACCTGATCGCGGCGCAGGCCGCCGCGATGGAGGGCGACCGGGCGCTCGCGACGGATTACTACAAGCGCCTGCTCGCCGATGAGCGCACCCGCTTCGTGGGGCTGCGCGGCGTGATGCGCCAGAAGCTCGACGCGGGCGACACAGAGGCGGCCCTCAAGCTCGCGCGCAAGGCCTTTACCCTCAAGCCCGGCCATACCGAGACCCAGGATGTGCTGCTGCGCCTGCAGGCCGAGCAGGACGACTGGGCGGGCGCGCGCCAGACGCTGCTCGAGAAGAAGCGTCACGGGGCGCTGCCGCGCGATGTCTTTCGCCGCCGCGACGGGGTGCTCGCATTGCAGCAGGCGCTGCAGATGCGCGCCGAGGGCGATGCCGCCGGCGCCCATACCGCCGCCATCGAGGCGCATCGACTCGCGCCCGATCACATCCCCGCCGCGGTGATGGCCGCCCGCGCCCATATCGCCGACGCGAATGCGCGCAAGGCCGCGAGCGTCATCAAGAAGGCCTGGACCAAGCAGCCCCATCCCGAGCTCGCCGCCGCCTTCGCCGAGATCGCGCCGCGCGAGAGCCATGCCGCGCGGCTCAAGCGTTTCGGCGCCCTTACAAGGCAGGCCCCCGACCACCCCGAAACGAAGATGCTGCTGGCCGAGCTGCATATCGCCGCCGAGGACTTTCCGGCCGCGCGGCGCGCGCTCGGCGATCTCGTCACCACGCATCCCAATCAGCGCGTGCTCACCATCATGGCCGCCATCGAGCGCGGCGAGGGCTCCGACGACGCCGTGGTGCGCGGCTGGCTGACCCGCGCGCTCAGCGCGCCGCGGGGGCCGCAATGGGTCTGCGAGGCGTGTCATCACATTCATCCGCGCTGGGTCGCCGTTTGCGAGAATTGCGCCGGCTTCGACACGCTGAGCTGGCGTGAGCCGCCGCAGGAGAGCGCCCCGAGCCCGACCCAGACCGAGA
>SLQD01000143.1 GCA_007131685.1 Paracoccaceae bacterium
CGCATCCATCATGCCCGAGCTTTCCACCTGGAACACCGCCACGGTGCGCGCCGAGGCGTAGAGCTCATAGGTCTTCGCGTCATCGAGCGGCACCATCGTCGGATCGATCCCGACGCCGCGCCGGGCGAGCAGATCGACCGCGTTCTGGATCACTGTGAGCGTCTTGAGGCCGAGAAAGTCGAACTTCACGAGCCCGGCCTGCTCGACCCATTTCATGTTGAACTGCGTGGCCGGCATGTCCGAGCGCGGGTCCTGGTAGAGCGGGACGAGTTCGTCGAGCGGCCGGTCCCCGATCACCACGCCGGCGGCATGGGTGGAGGCATTGCGCAACAGCCCCTCGATGCGCTGCGCATGGGTGAGCAGCCGCTCGACCACCTCCTCGGATTTCGCCGCCTCGCGCAGTCGCGGCTCGTCGGCGAGCGCCTTGCGGATCGAGACCGGCTTGACCCCTTCGACCGGGATCATCTTCGAGAGCTTGTCCACCTGCCCGTAGGGAAGCTGCAGCACCCGGCCCACATCGCGCACGGCCGCTTTTGACAGGAGCGCGCCGAAGGTGATGATCTGGCCGACCCGGTCGCGGCCGTAGCGCTCCTGCACATACTGGATGACCTCCTCGCGCCGGTCCATGCAGAAATCGATGTCGAAATCCGGCATGGACACCCGCTCGGGGTTGAGGAACCGCTCGAACAGGAGCTGGTAGCGCATTGGATCGAGGTCGGTAATCGTCAGCGCCCACGCCACCAGCGAGCCCGCCCCCGAGCCGCGCCCCGGCCCGACCGGAATGTCGCGGCCCTTCGCCCACTGGATGAAATCGGCCACGATCAGGAAATAGCCCGGAAACCCCATTCCCTCGATCACGCCGAGCTCGTAATCGAGCCGCGCGTCGTATTCGGCGCGCTCGGCGGCGAGCGGGTTGGCCTCGAGCCGCGCCTCGAGCCCCGCGCGCGCCTGCCGGCGCAGCTCCTCGACCTCGTCATCGGCGAAACGCGGCAGGATCGGATCGCAGGTCTCGACCATGAAGGCGCAGCGGCGCGCGATCTCGACCGTGTTCTCGACCGCTTCGGGCAGATCGGCGAACAGCGCCGCCATCTCCTCGCCCGACTTGAAGGAATGCGCCGGGGTCAGCCGCCGGCGCGGGGCCTGCTGATCGACATAGGCGCCCTCGCTGATGCACAGCAGCGCATCATGCGCCTCGTGCATGTCCGGATCGGGGAAATACACGTCGTTGGTGGCCACGAGCGGAAGATTCATCGCATAGGCCATCTCGATGAAGGGCCGCTCGGTGACGCGCTCGGCCTCGGTGCAATGGCCGTCCTCGCCCGGATGACGCTGCAGCTCGACATAGAGACGGTCGGGAAAGCCCGCGGCGAGGCGGCGCAGGAGCGCATCGGCCTGCTCGCGCCGGCCGGCCTGCAGGAGCCGTCCCGGCGGCCCCTCGGCCCCGCCCGTCAGCACGATCAACCCCTCGCCATGCGCGATGAGCTCGTTGGGGGTGACATGCCCCGGCGCACCGTCGCCGCGCAGATAGAAGCACGAATTCAGCTTCATCAGGTTGCGGTATCCCGCCGCGCTCTGCGCAAGCAGTACGATGGGCGCGGGCGCCGGGGCGCGGTCGCCCGGGCGGGCGCTGTCGAAGGCGAGATCGAGCTGGCAGCCGATGATCGGCTGGATCCCCGCGCCGCTCAGCTTGACGGAGAATTCGAGCGCGGCGAACATGTTGTTCGTGTCCGTCACGGCGACCGCGGGCATCGACGCCTTGCGGCACAGCTCCGCCAGCTCGGCGAGCGGCACCGCCCCCTCGAGCAGCGAGTATTCCGAATGCAGGCGAAGATGGATGAATCGCGGACTGGACATGGCCGCAGCCTAGGCCGCGTGCCTGCAACTGGGAAGCGCGATGATCACCCCCGGCCGCGGCGAAACGCTTTGACAACCGGCGCCAGCCATGGCACGCGGCCCCCTCTCAAGCGACACGACTCACCAAGGAGACGACCATGCCCAAGCCAGAATGGGGCGTGAAGCGGGTTTGCCCCACCACGGGCAAGCGTTTCTACGACATGAACCGCGATCCGATCGTCAGCCCGTATACCGGCGAGGTCGTGCAGATCGACACGGGCGCGGGCAAAGCAGCCACAGTCGGCGCGCGCGCCGCATCCGGCTCGGGGAAGGCGGCCGCTGCCAAGCCGCAGGCCGAGGATCCGCTCATCGAGGAGGACGCCGCCCCCGACGTGGAGGCCGATCTGCTCGAGGATGACGACGACGACTCCGTCTCGCTCGACGAGCTCGCCGACGTCGCGGAGAAGGACGACGAGACCTGAGCCGCCACCCGGCTCAGAACCGCTCGTGCAACGCCGCCCAGTAAAGCGCGAGAAGCTCCGCGCCGCTCTGGCGGTAGACCGGGGTGCCGGCCAGCCGCCACAACGCCGGCAGACCCCGTGCGCGGTGCGTGGCGCTGAACACCGCGAGCTGGCGCGCCGCCGCCGGGGTCAACAGGGCGCGATTGGCCTCGAGCGCGCCGATATGCGCCCGGTTCCAGCGCGCGATCTCGGATGAGGCGAGCCGGCGCAGCCGCTCGAGCTTGTCGCGCGGCCCGATGCTCGCGCCGAGCATGTTGCCCGCGTGCTGGCGATAGAGCAGCCCCGGCCGCTCATCGAGCAGCACCGTGCCGCCCGCCGCCGACACCATGAGGTAGAGCCACCAGTCATGGAACGGCACCTCCGCCGGCGCGCGGGCACGGCGCATGAGCTCCACCGCGGCCGGGTTGAGCACCGCCGTATTGCCCGCGATCACGTTCTGCACCAGCGCGTTGGCAAAGCCGAGCGGACGCGGATGACGCCGCGACGTGCGCCGGTCGCGGCCGCGATGATCGGCGATGATGGTGCGGCTGCCATAGAGCACCGGTCGCCCGGGCGGATGCGCCGCGATCCGCTGCAGGGCCCGGCGCAGCTTGTGCGGCAACCAGATATCGTCCTGGTCGCTGAAGGCGACATGGCCGCGCGGGGGCGCCCCGCGCTGCAGCAGGGCGAGGAAATTCGCCGCCGCCCCGCGCCGCGGCCCCTCGACAAGCTCGATTGCGCGCTCGGGGTGACGGCGGCGGAAGGCGGCGATGATGGCGCGCGTCGCGTCGGTCGAGCCGTCGTCGCCGATGCGCAGCGACCAGTTGGCATGGCTTTGGGCGGCAATCGAGTCGAGCTGCGCGGCGAGATAGGCCGCGCCGTTGCAGGTCGCCATCAGGATCGTGACATGCGCCCCCGCGCCCTGCCCCGCCCCGGCGAGCGGCGCCGGCAGCGTGCCGGCCGTCTCGCCCGCGATCCTGACCGCGCCCTCGCCCGCCACGACAGCCCTCCTTCATCCAACCGTGCCATGCCGGCGCGGCGGGCGCGAGTCCCGTCGCGCCTTTCGGCTCAGCGCAGCCAGAGTTTCTCGCGGCGCAGACGGTTGCGGATCACCTGCTCACGCCGCGGCAGGTCGTCGCGGTCGAACAGCGCACGCGCCCGCGCCCCGTCGCCGCGATAGATCATCCGGTGCGCGGGCTTGTGGGCCTTGAGAACCTTCTTGATCCGGTTTGGCGCCGTCGCCGCCTCGAGCACCTCGACGGTAAGGTCCGGCTCGCGCGCGTAGAGCAGCGGCAAGGTCCTGTAATGGCAGGTCGTTTCGCCGTCGAGCCCGTCGAGCCCCGGGCCCGGCCGCCCGCCGCCGAGCCCATGTATCACCAGCGGCAGCGCGATCTGGTCGAGCCACGGATCGAGCGACTGGCTGGCCAGCGCCTCGGGCGGGTCGTCGCGGATCGACAGCGCGCAATCGAGAAACCGCGCGCCGAACTCCCGCGGACAAGCGCCGAAGAACCAGCCCGCGTTGAAATAGAGATAGCGCCGCCAGTGCTCATCGGGTTGCGCCGGGTCGAGCGAGCTTTCGAAATCGAGCCCGAAACGGTCATACAGCGCCTTCCAGATACCGCCATAGCCGGGCCCGTAGAGCGGCGGCACCGGCCAGGTGCCCTCGCGGCGCATCGACGCCGCCGGGCGGTCGAAATCGAATTCGAGCGCCTCCAGCGGCCCGGTGACCAGCGTATCGGTATCGAGAAACAGAAACGCCTTCTCCCGCGGCAGGCTCACGAGCGCCTCGATCTTGTTGCCGTACGGGTAGGCTGCGCCGAAATGGCGCGATTCGAAGGGGATGAACTCGGCACCGAGCTCACCGAGCAGGCTGCGCGCGGGCTCCGGCACGCGCGGATCCTCGGGCCAGAGCGGACCCGGTTGCGGCTCGGCCAGCAGAAGGCGCGGCGCTTTCGGATTGGTCAGCCGCAGCGACGCGGCGAGCATGATCGCCTCGTATTGCAGCCGCCCGGCCTGGGCGATCGCGACGATGCTGTAGCTGCTCGCATCCATGACGGGTCCGCGCTCCGAAAGGCTCAGGCAACGGCGCAGACGCCGCCGCCGGTGCCGACACTGACGCCGTGCCCGCCCCGGATCAAGCCTGCCTCGCGCCGGTGCGGCGGGCCCTCCGGCCTCATCGCGCCAGGCCCGGCCCGACAGCGGCAACTCGATGACACGACCTTCGCAAGCGCCGCGCCGCGTCCTGCTTGACAAGCCAACCCCCCTGCGTCACAACGCGCGCAAGGGGCCGTAGCTCAGTCGGGAGAGCGCGTCGTTCGCAATGACGAGGTCAGGGGTTCGATTCCCCTCGGCTCCACCA
>SLQD01000146.1 GCA_007131685.1 Paracoccaceae bacterium
CACGCGGCCGGGGCGATGCGCCAGCGAGGCCTGCGCCCCGATCAGCCCGCGCCGCTCGGCCGCATAGCCGGGCGACAGCAGCGTCTCAAGCGGCACTTGCGAATGCGCCGGATCGCCGTAATAGGCCTCGCGGTCGGCATAGGCGAGCTTCATCGCCTCGGTGACGATATGCACGAAATCCGGCCCCGCCGGGTCCATCGCGGCAAGGTCGATCCCGTCAAGAAGCGCCAGCGCCTGCAAGAGCACCGGCCCCTGCCCCCATGGCCCGGTCTTGTGCAGCTGCCAGTCATCGCCGAAGCCGCCCGTCACCGGCGCCTCGACATGGGCGCGCCAGCCGGCCATGTCCTGCGCCGCGAGCACCCCGCGATCGCGCCGCCCGGTCGCATCCATCACCTCGGCATCGGCGAGCCAGTTGCCGATCGTCTCCGCGATGAAGCCCTCCGCCCAGACCCGGCGCGCGGTCTCGATCTGGGCTTCGCGGGCGGGGACGGCCTCGGCCTGCGCGAGCAACCGCTCCCAGATCGCGGCGAGCGCCGGATTGCGCAGGAGCGCATGCGGGGCGGGCGCCCGGCCGCCCGGCAGCCAGATCGCGGCCGAGCTCGGCCAGTGCTCGGTGAAGAAATCCGCGAGCGTGGCGATGGTGTCGGCCACCCGCGGCAGCACGGGATGGCCCGCGCGCGCGTAGTGGATCGCGGGCTCCAAAACGTCGCGCAGCGGCAGGCTGCCGCGATCGCGCAGCATCAGCATCCACGCATCGAAAGCGCCGGGGATCACCGTCGCCAGCAGCCCCGAGCCCGGCACCATTTCGAGCCCCTGCGCGCGGTAGTGTTCGATGGTCGCGCCGGCGGGCGCCGGGCCCTGGCCGCAGAATACCTCGATACTGCCGCTCGCGGCGTGATGGGTGATGGCGGGCATGTCGCCGCCGGGGCCGTTGAGATGCGGCTCGACGACCTGCAGGACGAAGCCCGTCGCCACCGCGGCATCGAACGCGTTGCCGCCGCGCTCCAGCATCGCCATGCCCACCGCGCTCGCGATCCAGTGCGTCGAGGTGACGACACCGAAACTGCCGCGGATCTCGGGGCGGGTGGTGAAACTCATGGCCGCCCCGTCATGTCTCGCGCGGGTCGAGCGCGTCGCGCAGCCCATCGCCCATCAGGTTGAAGCCGAGCACCACGAGAAAGATCCCCGCTCCCGGCCAGACCGCCATCCAGGGCGCCTGCTCCATGTAGCCGCGCGCCGAGTCGAGCATCCCGCCCCAGGAGGGGTCCGGCGGCTGCTGGCCGAGGCCGAGAAAGGACAGGCTGGCCTCGGCGATGATCGCCATGGCGATGGTCAGCGTGGCCTGCACGATGATCGGCGGCGCGATATTTGGCAGGATGTAGCGGCGCAGGATCGCGCCCTCGCGCACCCCGCAGGCGCGCGCGCTCTCGACATAGTCCTCGGTGCGCACCGCGAGCGTCTGCCCGCGCGCAAGGCGGATGAAGATCGGTGTCGCCGCGATCCCGATGGCGATCATCGCATTGGTCAGCGACGGGCCCAGAAACGCCGCGAAGGCGATGGCGAGGATCAGGAACGGCACCGCGAGCAGCGCCTCGGTCAGCCGGCTGATCGCGGCATCCGTCCAGCCTCCGCGCCAGCCCGCCAGCACCCCCAGCGGCACCCCCACGCACACCGCGATGCCCACCGACACCACCCCGGCCAGAAGCGAGGCTTGCGCCCCCCAGATCATGCGCGAGAGCAGATCGCGGCCGTTGTGATCGGTGCCCAGCCAGTGCTGCGCCGAGGGCGGCTCGCGCACCGCCGTCCAGCTCGTCTCGGCGGGGCCCGGGATCGGCAGGACCGGTGCGAGCACCGCCATCAGCACGAAGAGCGTCACCAGCCCGGTGCCGAACAGCGCGGCGGGGCGCGCGCGCAGCTTGCGCCAGACGCGCCCCTGCCGCACCGGCATGGCCTGCGGATCGGCGGCGGCGGTCATGCCCCGTCCCGCATGCGGGGGTTGAGGATCATGTAGGCGGTATCGGCGAGCAGGTTCATCAGGATGAAGGCGACCGAGGTGACGAGCACGATCCCTTGCACCACGGCGTAGTCGCGCGAGAACACCGCATCGACGACGAGCTTGCCGAAACCCGGAATGGTGAAGATCTGCTCGGTCAGCACCGCCCCCGCCAGAAGCTCGCCGAACAGCAGCGCCGAGACCGTCACCACCGGCACCAGCGCGTTGCGCAGCGCGTGCTTGAGGATGACGACCTTCTCGCGCAGCCCCTTGGCGCGCGCGGTGCGCACATAGTCCGAGCGCAGCACCTGCAGCATCGCGCTGCGGGTGTGGCGCATCAGGGCGGCCGCCAGCGCCGTGCCCAGCACGAAGGCGGGCATGATCATGGTCTGGATCGACAGCCAGGGATCGACGCTGAAGGGCCGGTAGCCCGAGGCCGGCAGCCAGCCCAGATTCACCGATACGAGCAGGATCAGCAGGATGCCGAGCCAGAAATTCGGGATCGACAGCCCCGACAGCGCCACGAAATTGGCGACATAGTCGAGCCAGCTGCCCTTCCTGACCGCCGAGAGGATACCCATGGGGATGCCGATGGCCATCGCGAAGATCAGCGCCATCACCGCGAGCTGGAAGGTCACGGGCAGCTTCTCGACGATCAGCGCGGTCACCGGCTGGTTCATGCGCAGCGACTGCCCCAGATCGCCGCGCAGCGCGTCCGTCAGCCAGTTGAAATACTGCACGAGGAAGGGATCGTTGAAGCCGTACTGCTCGCGCAGGCGATCGAGCGTCTCCGGGTCGCGCTCCTCGCCGGCCATCGCGAGCACCGGATCGCCGGGCAGCAGGAATTGCAGCGAGAAGACGAAAAAGGAGATGATCAGCACGGTGGGAATGGCGATCAGGAGTCGCCGGGCGATGAAGCTGAGCATGGGCGCCCCCCTCGGGCGAAAGCGGGACGGGCCCGGCGCGCTGGCCGGGCCCGGCGGCGTTACTCGGCGGCGTAGCGCACGCCCTCGAGACGGATCATGCCGTCGGGATTGGGAACGAAGCCCTCGATCGCGGCATCCATCGCCCAGATCCAGCTCGGGTGGTAGAGATAGATGATCGGCTGCTCCGCATCGAAGATCTCGCGCGCCTCGTCATACATGTCCTTGCGCGCGTCGACATCGTTCGTGGTGCGCGCCCCGTCGAGCAGCTCGTCGGTGCGCTCATGGCACCAGCCGCCATCATTGAGCCCGCCCTCGCAGTGCAGGAACTGGTGGATGTTGCCGTCGGGATCGACGCGGCCGGACCAGCCGACCTGGCTGCCCTCGAAATTGCCGGCGGCCTGCTGGTCGAGCATGGTCGCGAACTCGGTGGCGCGCAGGCTGACATCGATGCCGACCTCGGCAGCCATCGCCTGGATGATCTCCATCACCTGGGTCTGCACCGGGTTGTTCGCCATCTGCACCTCGAGCGTGACACCGTCGCCGTGGCCCGCCTCCTCGAGCAGCTCGCGCGCGCGCTCCGGGTCGCGCTCGGGCACCGGGAAGCGGTCGTCATAGAAGGGCGAGTCGGGCGGGAAGGGCTGGTTGCCCGGCGCGAAGGCCCCGTCGAAGGCGACCTGGTTGAGCGCCTCGCGGTCGATGGCGAGATGCAGCGCCTGGCGCAGCGCGGTCTCCTGACCGAACGGCCCCTCGGCCCGCTCGCCATTGCCGACATTCATCGTGATGCCCTGATAGCCCAGCGCGACCACATCCTCGACACGCAGCGCGTCATCGTTGCTGGCGGTCTGGAAATCGGTCGCGGCGAGGCGCTCGATCATGTCGAGATCGCCGGAGCGCAGATTGGCCAGCCGCACGCTGGTGTCGGGGATGGGCAGGAACACCACCGTGTCGAGATGGATATCGTCGCCGTTCCAGTAATCGTCGAAGCGCTCGAGCTCGATGCGGTCCTGCTGGACGCGCTCGACGAAGCTGAACGGCCCCGAACACACCGGATTCGAGCCGAAATCGGTGCCCTGTTCCTCGGCGGCGGCGGGCGAGATCATCATCCCCGCGCGGTCTGCGAGCTGGGCGAGCAGCGTCGCGTCGGTCTGCGAAACGGTGATCACCACGGCATGCTCATCGACCACCTCGGCCCCCTCGACCGACGCGATCTCCGAGCTGCGCCGGCTCTCGGGCAGGTTCAGCGAGCGGTCGATATTGTAGACCACCGCCTCCGCGTCGAAGGGCGTGCCGTCATGGAAGACGACATCCTCGCGCAGCTGCATCGTCAGCTCGGTCTCGTCGTCGTTCCAGGACCAGTCGGTGGCGAGCTGGGGGATGAATTCGAGATCGGGCGTGATGTCGATGAGCTTGTCGCACAGCGCGGTGTAGACGATGCGCCCCACGAAGGTGCGCGACTGGTCCGGGTCGAGCGCGTCGGCGTCATCCTGAAGGCCGATGCGCAGCTCCTGGGCGTGGCCCGCCCCCGCCATCGCGGCGAGGAGCGCACTGAGCGCCGCTGTCTGCTTGAGTTTCATGTCATACCTCCTGTTGGGTCTTCTCGCGAGTGGTGGCGCCGGTCGTCGCCGCACGGGCGCTGCGGGCGCGGTAGAGCGCGAAGCGCCGCTCGACATGCGGCGCGCGCGCGGGCGGCGGCGGCAGGCCGGGGCCCGCGCCGATGCTCTCGAAGTGATG
>SLQD01000101.1 GCA_007131685.1 Paracoccaceae bacterium
CGCGATCCGGCTGACCGTGACCTCGAGGCTGCCCACGGCGCCGATCTCGGCGATGGTCGCATCGACCAGCGCTGCGCGCCTGATGGGCTCCATTCCGAGCTTGGGCATCGATCGCCTCCGAAACGGGGGTTGCATTATCCTGCTACATCGTTCTTTATTGACTCGTCAATCAACAAAACAGGGATCGCATCATGACCCTCCGCACCACCCTTCTTGCCGCCGCCGCCACCGGCGCGCTGGCCGCCCCGGCGCAGGCCGCGTGCGACTCGGTGACCTTTTCGGATGTGGGCTGGACCGACATCACCGCGACGACAGCCGTCGCGACGACCATTCTCGAGGCGCTCGGCTACGAGACCACGACCAACGTGCTCTCCGTGCCGGTGACCTATACCTCGCTGGCCGCGGGCGATATCGACGTCTTCCTCGGCAACTGGATGCCCACCATGGAGGCCGACATCGCGCCCTACCGCGAGGACGGCACAGTGGACACGGTGCGCACCAATCTCGAGGGCGCGAAATACACCCTGGCCACCAACAGCGCCGGGGCCGAGCTCGGCATCGAGAATTTCGGGGACATCGCGTCCTTCACCGACGAGCTCGACGAGACGATCTACGGCATCGAGCCGGGCAACGACGGCAACCGCCTGATCCTCGACATGATCGAGGAGGATGCCTTCGGGCTGGGCGATTTCAGCCTCGCCGAAAGCTCCGAGCAGGGAATGCTCTCCGAGGTGCGCCGCGCGGTCAATCGCGACCGCCCGATCGTGTTCCTCGGCTGGGAGCCGCATCCGATGAACGCCAATTTCGAGATCACCTATCTCGCCGGCGGCGACGACTGGTTCGGCCCCGATTTCGGCGGCGCGGAAGTGCGCACCAACACCCGCGCGGGCTATGTCGAGGAATGCCCGAATGTGGGCCGGTTCCTGGAGAACCTCGAATTCACGCTGGAGCTCGAGAACGAGGTCATGGCCAAGATCCTCGATGACGGCATGGACCCGGGCGACGCCGCGCGCGCCTGGCTGTCCGACAACCCGGAGGCCTTCGAGCCCTGGCTCGACGGCGTCGAGACCATCGACGGCGAAGACGGCCTCGAGGCGGTGCGCGCCGAACTCGGCTGATCGAAGGGCGGCCCCGGCCGGGCCGCCCCGACCGCCCGCACGGGCATGAGCGCCCCCGCCGGGGGCAGCAGGGGCAGTGATGGACTGGTTGAGCGACAACAAGATCCCCGTGGGCCGCACCGCGGGCGACGCCTTCGACTGGCTTCAGGCGAACGGCGCATGGTTCTTCGACGGGCTCGAAGAGGGCATGCGCGCGCTTGTCGACGGCATCATGGCGGTGCTGCAGTTTCCGCACCCGCTGATCGTGGTGGCGGCCTTCGTGGCGCTGACATGGGCGATCCAGCGCTCCTGGCGGCCCTGCGCGATCGTGGCGCTGGGGTTTCTGTTCATCCTCAACCAGGGCTACTGGGACGAGACCATCGAGAGCGTCACGCTGGTGCTGTCGGCGTGTCTCGTGTGCATGGGGCTCGGCGTGCCCATCGGCATCGCCGCCGCGCACCGGCCGCGGCTCTATGCATGGCTGCGCCCGGTGCTCGACCTGATGCAGACCCTGCCGCCCTTCGTCTACCTGATCCCGGCGATCGTGTTCTTCGGCATCGGCATGGTGCCGGGGCTGATCGCGACGGTGATCTTCGTGCTGCCCGCGCCGATTCGCCTCACGCATCTGGGCATCACCGCGACGCCGCAGCCGCTTCTGGAGGCCGCGCGGGCGTTCGGGGCGACGCCGCGCCAGACGCTCTGGAAGGTGGAGCTGCCCTATGCGCTGCCGCAGATCATGGCCGGGCTCAACCAGACGATCATGCTGTCGCTGTCGATGGTGGTGATCGCGGCGCTGGTGGGGGCGTCGGGGCTCGGCGTGCCGGTGGTGCGCGCGCTCAATACCGTGAACACCTCGCTGGGCTTCGAGTCGGGCTTTGTCATCGTGGTTGTGGCGATCATGCTCGACCGGATGCTGCGCATGGAGCGGCGCAAATGACCAACGCGGTAGAATTCGACAACGTCTCCATCGTCTTCGGCGAGCATCCCGAACGCGCGCTGCCGCTGATGGATGCCGGCGGCGAGCGCGGCGATATCCAGGCCGAGACCGGGCAGGTGCTCGGCGTGCATGACTGCACGCTGTCGGTGGCGCAGGGCGAGATCGTGGTGCTGATGGGGTTGTCGGGCTCGGGCAAGTCCACGCTGCTGCGCGCGGTCAACGCGCTCAACCCGGTCACGCGCGGCGAGGTGCGCGTTCATGACGGGCGCGAGTTGATCAGCGTGACGCATGCCGATGCGAAGACGCTGCGCCGGCTGCGGCTCGATCACGTCGCGATGGTGTTCCAGCAATTCGGCCTGCTGCCCTGGCGCTCGGTGCGCGAGAATGTGGGGCTGGGGCTGGAGCTTGCGGGGCGGCCGGCGCGCGAGCGGCGCGAACGGGTCGATGCGCAGCTCGAGCTCGTGGGGCTGGCCGACTGGGGCGAGCGCAAGGTGGGTGAGCTTTCGGGCGGGATGCAGCAGCGCGTGGGGCTGGCGCGCGCCTTCGCCACGGATGCGCCGATCCTCTTGATGGACGAGCCCTTCTCCGCACTCGACCCGCTGATCCGCAACCGGCTGCAGGACGAGCTGCTGGAGCTGCAGGAGCGGCTGCGGCGCACCATCGTGTTCGTCTCTCACGATCTCGACGAGGCCTTCAAGCTCGGCAACCGCATCGCGATCATGGAGGGCGGGCGCATCGTGCAGTCGGGCACCCCGCGCGACATCTATACCGCCCCGGTCTCCGAATATGTCGCCGATTTCGTAGACAACATGAACCCGCTCGGCGTGCTCTGCGCGCGCGACATCATGCAGCCGGCGCGCGGCGCGGCCACGGGCGAGCCGGTCGATGCCGAAGCCCCGATCACCGAGGTCATCCCCCGGCTTCGCGGCACCACGGCGCCCGTGCCCGTGACCGAGGGCGGCGCAGCGATCGGCGAGATCACGGCCGACAGCCTGCTCGGCAAGCTCACCGATCCGCGCGGGCGCGGCTAGCCGCTCGGATTGCTGCCCGCCACGGCCCCGCGGCGCAGCATCGCCTCGCGCCAGGTGATGAAGCACACCGAGCCCATGATGATCGATCCCCCCGCCACGACCCAGGGGTCCACGGGCTCGGCGAAAAAGACCGCCCCCGACGCCGCCGCCCAGACGAGCTGCAGGAAGGTCACCGGCTGCGTCACGGTGATCGGCGCGGACTTGAAGGCGAGCGTCATGGTGAAATGGCCTGCCGTGGCGAAGAACGCCACGAGGAACAGCCAGCCGAGCTGCGCCCAGCTCACCGGCACCCAGACCGCCGCCGCCACCGGCGCCAGCGCCAGCGTCACCCACACCGACAAGAGCGCCACCACCGCCGCCGCGCTCAGCCCCGCCGACATGCGCTTGGCCATCAGATACGAGATCGCCAGCGAAAACGCCGTGCCCAGCATCGCCAGATGCCCCGGCGAGATCTCCCGAAAGCCGGGCCGCAGGATCACCAGCGCCCCAAGGAGCGCGATCACGATCGCCGCGATGCGCCGCGCCTTGAGCGTCTCGCCCAGAAACAGCGCCGCCCCGATGGCGATGTAGATCGGCGAGAGGTAATTCATCGCCGTGACCTCGGCGATGGGGATCTGCGTCATGGCATAGAACCACAGCAACACCCCCACGGAATGGATCGCCCCGCGCGCCGCGAAGGCCGCGTGCAGCCGCGCCGATAGCCGCAGCCGCATCAGCGCCGGCAGCACCGGCAGGAAGAAGACGAGCCCCAGCAGATAGCGCAGGAACGCCGATTGCGCCGCCGGCACCACATCGCCGACATGCTTCACCAGCGCCTGCATCGCCACGAAGAGAAACCCCGTCAGCACCATCCAGAGCGCCCCGGCGAGCGGCCGCGCCGCGGAATCGCTCGTATCGCTGATGACGGTCTCGGCCATGCGCGCATCTGAGCCCAGCCGCGCGCCGGGCACAACCCCGGCTCAGCGCAGATCGGGCGGCGTGGCCTCGGCGGCGAGTTCCTCCGTGATGTCGGCGAGGGTGCGCGCCTCAGTGCGCGTATCGCCCAGCCGGCGAAGCGACACGCTGCGCTCGGCCATCTCGCGCTGGCCCACGGCGAGGATCACCGGCACCTTGCCGACGGAATGCTCGCGCACCTTGTAATTGATCTTCTCGTTGCGCAGATCGGCCTCGGCGCGCAGCCCGCGCGCGCGCAGCTCGGCCACGACCTCTTCGGCGTAGGCATTGGCGTCCGACACGATCGGTGCGACCACCACTTGCCGCGGCGCGAGCCACAGCGGCAGCCGCCCGGCGTAATGCTCGATCAGCAACCCGATGAAGCGCTCGAAAGTGCCGAAGACGGCGCGGTGCAGCATCACCGGACGGTGGCGCTCGCCGTCCTCGCCGATATAGACCGCCTCGAGCCGCTCGGGCAGCACATAGTCGAGCTGGAACGTTCCCGCCTGCCAGGTCCGCCCGATCGCGTCGGTGAGATGGAATTCCAGCTTGGGTCCGTAGAAGGCGCCCTCCCCCTCGGCATAGTCGAATTCCAGCCCCGCCGCGGTGAGCGCCTCGGCGAGCGCGGTCTCGGCGCGGTCCCAGGTCGCGTCGTCGCCGGCACGGGTCTCGGGGCGGGTGGCGAGCTTGTAGGTGATCTCGGTCAGGCCCATGTCGCCATAGACGCGGTTGAACAGGGCGAGAAAGCGCTCGGTCTCGCCCGCGATCTGATCCTCGCGACAGAAGATGTGCGCGTCGTCCTGCGTCATCTGCCGCACCCGCATCAGCCCGTGCAGCGCGCCATGCGGTTCGTTGCGGTGGCAGCAGCCGAATTCCGCCATGCGCAGCGGCAGATCGCGGTAGGACTTCGTGCCCTGCTTGAAGATCTGCACATGCGCCGGGCAGTTCATCGGCTTGAGGGCCATCAGATCCGCCTCGCTCGAGATCACCGGGTCGGTCTCCTCGTCGGCGGAGGGGATCTCGTCGGGCACGAGGAACATGTTCTCGCGAAACTTGCCCCAGTGGCCGGACTGGCGCCAAAGCTCGGCATCGAGAAGCTGTGGCGTCCTGACCTCGCCGTAGCCATCCGCGTCGAGGCGGCGGCGGATATAGGCCTCGAGCGCGCGCCAGATGACGAAGCCGTTCGGATGCCAGAACACCGAGCCCTGTGCCTCGGGCTGGAAGTGAAACAGCCCCATCTCGCGGCCGAGGCGGCGGTGATCGCGCTTGGCGGCTTCCTCGAGCATCGTCAGATGCGCCTTGAGATCGCCGCGGGTCTTGAAGGCGACGCCGTAGATGCGCTGAAGCTGCTTGTTGCGGCTGTCGCCGCGCCAGTAGGCGCCGGCGACCGACATCAGCTTGAAGGCGTCGGCAGGGACCTGCCCGGTATGCTGCAGATGCGGGCCGCGGCACAGATCCTGCCAATGGCCATGCCAGTACATGCGCACCGCCTCGCCCTCGGGGATCGCCTCGACGAGCTCGACCTTGAAGGGCTCGCCACCCGCCCGGTAATGCGCGATGGCGCGGGCGCGGTCCCAGACCTCGGTGGTGACCGGATCGCGCGCGTTGATGATCTCGCGCATCTTCGCCTCGATAGCGGCGAGGTCATCCGTCGTGAAGGCTTCGTCGCGGTCGAAATCGTAATACCAGCCGTCGCGGATCACCGGGCCGATGGTCACCTTCGTCTCGGGCCAGAGCTCCTGCACGGCGCGGGCCATGATATGGGCGAGATCGTGGCGGATCAGCTCGAGCGCGGGACCGTCATCGGCCATGGTGTGAATGGCGATCTCCGCGTCGTCCTCGATCGGCCATTGCAGATCGTGATGCGCGCCGTTCACCGTCGCGGAAATCGCCTTTTTCGCCAGTGATTTCGAGATCTCGCCGGCGACATCGGCGGGGGTGATCCCGGCGTCGAAATCGCGCGCATTGCCATCGGGAAAGGTCAGGGTGATATGACCCATGTCGGCCTCCTCGTCGGTTTGGCGCCCACGGAACGCCCGGTTGCGGGTATCGCGGCCGCGTATCGGCCGGCGCGGCGCATCTGTCAAGCGCGGCGGGGTGGAAATCGCCGGGCGCGGGTTACATTCTGTCCCTTTCCCGCCCGGAGGCCCCCGTGTCCGACCCCGCCCGCCGCGCCAGCGAGATCGCCTATGAGGCGCTCACCGCCGAGGATGACGGACGCGTCTGCGCCGATATCTCCGACGCCGCCTGCCGCGAGCAGCCGCCCAATTTCCTGCGCCATGTCGGAGCGCTGTCGCTGTTCAAGGCCGCCGACGGGCTGGTGGACGCCAAGCTCGTGCTGAGCTGGCTGCTGACGGCGCTCGGGACGCCGGCGTATTTCATCGGGCTGCTGGTGCCGGTGCGCGAGGCCGGCGCGCTGCTGCCGCAGCTCTTCACCGCGGCGCGCATTCGCGCCCTGCCCCGGCGCAAGCGCGCCTGGGCGCTGGGCGCGGCGGTGCAGGGGCTCGCGGCGCTGGCGATGCTGGCGGCGGCGCTGACGCTGGAGGGCGCGGCGGCGGGGGCAGCGATCCTCGCGGCGCTCGCGATGCTGGCACTGGCGCGCTCGGTCTGCTCGGTGGCCTACAAGGACGTGCTCGGCAAGACCATCGCCAGGACCCGGCGCGGCACGGCGACGGGGCTGGCCAGCACGGTGAGCGCGGTCGCGGTGATCGCATTCGCGGTCGTGCTGATGAGCGGCGAGGCGGCGCGCATGGCGATCGTGCTCGGGGCGATCGCGCTGGCGGGCGTGTTCTGGCTGGCCGCCGCGGCGATCTTCGCCACCCTCGCCGAGGAGCCGGGCGCGCAGGAAGGCGGCGGCAACGGGATCCGGGCCGCGCTCGCCAATCTGCGCTATCTGGGCCGCGATCCGCAGCTCGCGCGCTTCGTGCTCGCGCGCGGGCTGCTGACATCGACGGCGCTGGCGCCGCCCTATCTCGTGATGCTGGCCGCCGGCGCGGCCGGCGATGCGCTGTCGAGCCTCGGCGCGCTGGTTCTGGCCGCGGCGCTGGCATCGCTCGTGTCGAGCTATGTCTGGGGGCGGCTGGCGGATCGCTCCTCGCGCCGTGTGCTGATCTATACGGGGCTCGGCGGGGCGGCCTCGATGGCGCTCGCGCTGGTGCTCGATGCGGCCGGGCTGACCGCGACGCTCTGGGCCGCGCCGCTGGCGCTGTTCGGATTGATGATTGCACATCAAGGGGTTCGGCTGGGACGTTCGACCTATCTCGTCGACATGGTGGACCAGGAGCGGCGGCCGATCTATACGGCGGTCTCGAACACGGTGATCGGCGTGGCGCTTCTGGCGGCGGGCGGGTTCGGCGCGGTGGCCGCGATCTTCGGCGCGGCGGCGACGCTGGCGCTCTTTGCCGGCCTCGCGCTCGCCGGTTCGGCCGTGGCATACGGGTTGAGGGAACTGGAGACGACATGACCGCGCCGCACCATCTCGAGACGCCGCAGGGCCGGCGCATCGCCTACCACCAGACGCCGGGGGCGGGCCCCGGCGTCGTCTTTCTGGGCGGATTCCGCTCCGACATGGAGGGCACCAAGGCGCTTCATCTCGAGGGCTGGGCGCGCGACGCCGGCCGCGCCTTCCTGCGCTTCGACTATTCCGGCCACGGCGCCTCGAGCGGGGCTTTCGAGGAGGGCTGCATCGGCGACTGGGCCGAGGACGCGATGGCGGCCATCGGCGCGCTGACCGAGGGCCCGCAGCTCCTCGTCGGCTCCTCGATGGGCGGCTGGATCGCGCTTCTGGCGGCGCGGGCGATGCCGGCTCGGGTGGCCGGGCTCGTCGGGGTCGCGGCGGCGCCGGATTTCACCGAGGACGGGCTCTGGGCGGATTTCTCCGCCGCCGAGCGCGAGGCCCTCATGCGCGACGGGCGAATCGAGCGGCCATCGCCCTATTCGGATGACCCCGATGTCTACACCCGCCGCCTGATCGCGGACGGGCGCGAACGGCTCGTGCTGCGCGCGCCGCTCGCGTTGCCGTTTCCGGTGCGCCTGCTGCAAGGGACGGCGGATGCCGAGGTGCCGGTGCGCACCGCGCTCGCGCTCACCGATCACGCCGAGTGCGGCGATCTGCGGCTGACCCTCGTCAAGGGCGCCGATCACCGTTTCTCGACGCCCGATTGCCTCGATCTGATCACCGCCGCGATCGAGGATGCGAGCGCGCGCGCGCCGGCCTGAGCCTCAGACCGGAACGCACGCCCCCTCACCCGGCTCCGTCTCTTCGACCCCGGGCGCCTCGACGGCCTCCGGCAGATCGGCGGAGCTGTATCCGGCACCGGCAAGACGGCCGCCGGGCAGGCCGCTGTTGACGTCGATGAAGTCGAGCACCAGCGGGCGGATGTTCGTGCGCCAGGACTTGCCTGCGAAGATGCCGTAATGGCCGGCACCCGGCTCGAGATGGCTGGCCTTCATCGAGTCGGGCAACCCGGTGAGCAGGTCGAGCGCGGCGCGGCACTGGCCGGGGGCGCTGATATCGTCGTTCTCGCCCTCGACGACCTTCACGGCGACCTGCGTGATCTTGCCGAAATCGACGTGTTTTCCGTTGATCGTGAAGGCGTTGCGGGCGATCTCGCGATCCTTGAAGATGCGCTCGACGGTGGACATGTAGAACTCGGCGGTCATGTCCATCACGGCGAGATACTCGTCGTAGAAGCGGTTGAACCTGTCGCGCTCGGAGTCGGTTCCCTTGGCGGATTCGAGGATCTTGTCGCTGAAGGCGGAGCTGTGACGGTCGAGGTTCATGGAGATGAAGCTCGCCAGCTGCATCAGCCCCGGGTAGACCATGCGCCCCACGCCGGCATAATTGGCGCCGACGCGTTGCAGCGCGAGGTGCTCAAGCTGGCCCATCGTGACGCGGCGGCCGAAATCGGTGACCTCGGTGGGGTTGGCGTCGGGGTCGATGGGGCCGCCGATGAGCGTCAGGCTGCGCGGCTGCGCCTCGGGCTCCTCACCGGCGAGCAGCGCAACCGCCGCCAGCGCCAGCGGCACCGGCTGACAGACAGCGATGACATGGCTGTCGGCCCCGATCTCGCGCATGAATTCCGCGAGGTAGAGCGTGTAATCCTCGATATCGAACTTGCCCTGCGAAACCGGGATGTCGCGCGCATTGTGCCAGTCCGTCACCCAGACCTCGCAATCGGGCAGCAGGCTCGCGAGCGTCGAGCGCAGGAGCGTCGCGTAATGCCCCGACATCGGCGCCACGAGGAGCACGCGGCGCGCCTTCTCGGGCCGGCCGCGCACGTGAAAGCGCACCAGATCTCCAAAGGGGCGCTCGACCACGCGTTCCTGATCCACGAGATGGTCGCGCCCGTCCTCGCCCACGACGGTGCGGATCCCCCAGTCGGGCTTGCTGGTCATGCGCGCGAAGCTGCGCTCGGTGACGCGGCCCCAGGCGGCGAGCAGGTTGAAAGCCGGATTCGGCACCATGCCCCAGACAGGATAGGACGCCATGGCGCGCGCCGTCGCGCCGAGCCACTCGTTGGTGTTGCGCGCCGTCTCCATCAGATCGTAAGTGGCCATATAGCGCATCAAGTCTCCTTTCCGGGGTCTGCCCCACTGTCAAATCGTCGCTTTCCCCCCCGGCCAGCGGACGTTATGCTGCGAGGCGGCAAGATAGGGGGGATCGCGTCGGATGACAACTGAGGATGCCGAAACCGGGAAGGACCTGGACCGCCTGAACGCCAATCTCTCGAAGATTGAGGAGTTGTCGCAACGCCTTGTCGCCGCGCTGTCGCAGCGCGAGCCGGTGCGCCCGAGCCTCGAGGCACCGGAGGGCGATCTCTTCATGCGCGCCGCCACGGCCTACATGGCCGAGATGATGCACAACCCCTCGAAGATCCTCGAGCACCAGGTCACCTACTGGGGCAAGGCGCTGCAGCATTACGCCGACACCCAGGAGGCGCTGCGCGAGGGCCGCCTCGCCCCCCCCGAGGACAGCACACCCGACGACAAGCGCTTTTCCAACCCTCTCTGGCAAACGCATCCCTACTTCAATTACATCAAGCAGCAATACCTGCTCTCGGCCGAGGCGATGGAGCGCGCGGTCGCCGATCTCGAGCACCTCGATCCCAAGGACAAGAAGCGGATCGAGTATTTCTCGCGCCAGATCATTGACATGTTCGCGCCGACGAATTTCCTCGGCACCAATCCCGAGGCGCTCTCCAGGGCCGTCGAGACGGATGGCGAGAGCCTCGTGCGCGGGCTCGAGAACCTCGTCGAGGATCTCGAGCATCACGAGGGGCAGGTGCTGGTCTCGCTCGCGGACAAGGACGCCTTCCATGTCGGCGAGAATCTCGCCACGACCCCCGGCGCCGTCGTCTATCGCAACCGGCTGTTCGAGTTGATCCAGTACACCCCGACCACCGAGCAGGTCTTCCGCACGCCGCTGGTGATCTTTCCGCCCTGGATCAACAAGTTCTACATCCTCGACCTGAAGGAAAAGAACAGCCTGATCAAATGGATCGTCGATCAGGGTTACACGCTCTTCGTGGTCAGCTGGGTCAACCCGGACGCCAGTTACTCCGATGTCGGGCTCGACACCTATGTCGAGGAGGGCTTTCTCGAGGCGATCGAGCAGGTCAAGGCGATCACCGGCGAGGCGAAGATCAACGCGATCGGCTACTGCATCGCGGGGACGACCCTGGCGCTCACCCTCGCGCTGCTCGAAAAGCGCAAGCAGAAGCCGCTGCGCTCGGCCACCTTCTTCACCACGCTGACCGATTTCGCGGACCAGGGCGAATTCACCCCGTTCCTCAACGACGATTTCATCGACGGCATCGAGCGCGAGGTCAATGACAAAGGCTACCTGCCCTCCTTTTTCATGACGCGCACCTTCTCCTATCTGCGCTCCAACGATCTGGTCTACGGCCCTGCGGTGCGCCGCTACATGATGGGCGAGCGCCCGGCGGCCTTCGACCTGCTCTACTGGAACGGCGACTCGACCAACCTGCCCCGGCGCATGGCAGTCGAGTATCTGCGCTGGCTGTGCCAGGAGAACCGTTTCGCCGAGGGCAGCTTCGAAATGCTCGGCGAGACGCTCTCGATCAAGCAGGTCAGGCTGCCGCTCTGCGCGGTCGCGGCCGAGACCGACCATATCGCCGCCTGGAAGTCGAGCTTTGACGGCATCAAGCAGATGGGCAGCCGCGACCGCACCTTCATCCTGTCCGAGTCCGGGCATATCGCGGGGATCGTGAACCCGCCCTCGAAGAAGAAATACGGCCATTACACCAGCGATGCCAAGCTCGAGGACGCCGAGGCCTGGCAGGCCAGCGCGACCTATCACGAGGGATCGTGGTGGCCGCGCTGGGAGGAATGGCTGCGCCGGCGCTCGGGCGCGCGGGTCGCGGCCCGCGAGCCGGGCACCGAGCGCCACCCGGTTCTGTGCCCGGCCCCCGGCACCTATGTGCGCGGCAGCGCGCCCGACTGATCCCGGCACCCCGGCCGAAATCCGCCGGCGCGAGCCCCTTGTGACGCCGGGCCTGGATTTTTTTGCTGCGGCGCAGCAATTGTGCTTGAAATGCTGCGACGCAGCATCTAGGTATACTCCAGTTGGCGAGTTACGATGCACAAGGAGCGAATGCCATGGCCAAGACCCAAGACTATTCCAAGATGATGACCGACATGATGGGCGCCTTCCCGATGATGGATCAGAAGGCGATGCAGGACATGTTCAAGACCCATGCGCAGATCGGCGAGAAGATGAGCAAGGTCGTCCTCGAGGCGGCCGAGAAGTCCACCGAGATCTCCACCAAGTGGACCAAGGACACCATCTCGCGGATGGGCCAGATCACGGCCGTCAAGGACGAGCCGACCGAATACACCAAGGCGGCGACCGATTTCGCGTCGGGCTCGGCGGAGTCGGCGGCTGAGAACATGGCCGCCTATGCCGAGGTCGCCAAGAAGGTCCAGATGGAAACGGTCGAGCTGATGCTCGCCGCCGGCAAGGACATGCAGGAAGACGCCACCGCGGCGGTGAAGAAGGCCACCACCGAGGTGAGCTCGGCCACCAAGAAGGCCGCCGCGCAGGCGAAGTAAAGCCGTGCGCTGATGTCGCGATCGGCATGACGGTGACGAGGGGCGGGCCGATGGGCTCGCCCTTTTTCGTTTTGAATCAGGCCTCTGACAAGAAATTTCTGCACTGCAGCAATTTTCCCTTGAAATGCCGCAGCGCAGCATCCATCTTGGGGTCAGAGCGCAACGCCAAGTGAGGAGAAAACCATGGCCAAGACGCAGGACTATACCAAGATGATGTCCGACATGATGAATGCCTTCCCGATGATGGATCAGACGGCCGTTCAGGACATCTTCAAGACCCAGGCCCAGATGGGCGAAAAGATGAGCCGGATCGTCCTCGAGGCGGCCGAGCAGTCGACCGAGCTGTCGAATGCCTGGACCAAGGAAACGATCTCGCGCATCAGCTATGTCTCGGGCGTCAAGGAGCCCGCCGACTACACCCGCGCGATGACCGATTTCGCCTCGGGCAGCTCGGAAGCGACGGCCGAGAAGATGGCCGCCTTCGCCGAGATCGCGAAGAAGCTGCAGACCGAGACTGTCGAGCTGATGCTCGCCGCCGGCAAGGACTTCCAGAAGGATGCCAATGCCGCCGTCGCCAAGGCCACCGATCAGGCGACCGGTGCGGCCAAGAAAGCGACCGCCTCGGCGAGCTGAACCCTCTCAGGGGACGCTGCGGGCGCAACCCTCCCCCCGGGTGCGTTGCAGCAGGCAAAGGGCAGGCCATGCGCCTGCCCTTTCCTTTTGGCACATGCTCGCCTAGGGTCACGGGCGCACCCGGATACTGGGAGGACCCCTTGGCCGACACCGAAAATCCGCTCCTGATCAAGCGCTATGCCAGCCGCCGGCTCTACAACACGGAGACCAGCGACTACGTCACCCTCGAGGAGATCGCCGGCGTGATCCGCTCGGGCCGCGAGGTCCAGATCATCGACCTGAAGACCGGCGACGACCTGACGCGGCAATACCTGCTGCAGATCATCGCCGAGCATGAAAGCCGCGGGGAAAACGTCCTGCCGCTGGGCGTGCTCACCGATCTCGTGCGCAGCTACACCACCCAGGCGCAGAGCGTCGTGCCGCAGTTTCTCGCCATGTCGTTCGAGATGCTGCGCGACGGGCAGAGCAAGATGGTCGACAACCTGACCAATGTGCCGCCGCCGATGGCCGCGATGCCCGGCATGGAGGCGATGCAGCGCCAGCAGCGCGCCTTTCTCAAATCGATGATGGGCGGCAACTGGCCCGGCACCGATGCCGAGCATTCCGATGAAGCCACCGAGCAGCAGCGCCGCGAGGCACGCGAGGCGCGCGAGGATCTCGAGGAGATCAAGCGCCAGCTCGCCGAACTGCAGCAGAAGCTCGGCGAGCTCAACAAGCCCTCGGGCTAGAACCCGAGCCGGTCGCGCAACGAAAACCACGTCATCGCCAGCACCAGAAGCGGCTGGCGCATGGCGGCGCCGCCCGGAAAGCGCGGCATCGGAACCCGCGCCATCAGGTCGAAGCGCCCGCGCTGGCCGGCAATCGCCTCGGCCATCACGCGCCCGGCCAGCGTCGCGAGCGCCACGCCATGCCCCGAATAACCCGACGCCGACAGAACATTGTCGCGCGGGCGCATAACGCAGGGCAGCCGGTTCATCGTGATCGCCAGGGTGCCGCCCCAGGCCCGATCGATGCGCGCATCGGTGAGCTGCGGGAAGACCTCGAGCATCGGCCTGCGCACCGTGCGCTCGATGTCGGGGAAGCGGTAGCCATAGCTCTCGCCGCCGCCGAAGAGCAGCCGGCCATCCTCCGACAGGCGGAAATAGTTGACCACGAACTTGTCGTCGGCCACCGCGACCGGCTCGGCCAGCACCCCGGCGGCGCGCGCGCCGAGCGGCTCGGTGGCGATGATGAAATTGTTGATCGGCATCACCCGCGCCGCGACCCTCGGTTCCAGCGCACCGAGATAACCGTTGCAGGCCAGCACGACATGCCCGGCTTCGACACGCGCGCCACCGGCGGTATGGATGATGGCCGTCGGGCCGTGCTCGATCTCGGTGACATGGCTGCGCTCATGCAGCGTGGCACCGGCCTCGGCGGCAAGGCGCGCGAGCCCGAGCGCGAAATTGAGCGGATGCACATGCCCTGCCCCGCGGTCGAGGATCCCGCCGTGATAGGCCTCGCTGCCGACGATCGCGCGCAGCGCGTCACGGTCGAGCGGCGTGAGCTGGTCATAGCCGTAATCGCGGGTGAGGCGCTCGGCATAGGCGTGGCCCTTCGCGGCGGCGGCGGCGCCCCAGTTGGCATGGATGATGCCGGGGCGGAAGCTGCAGCCCGCCATCCCCTCGGCGATCAGATCCCTGACCAGCGTCTTGGCGTCCTCACCGAGCTGCCAGAGCGCGCGCGCATCGTCGCGCCCCACCATCTTCTCGAGCCGGTCCTGATCGATACGCTGCCCCGAGCCGACCTGCCCGCCATTGCGCCCCGACGCGCCGAAGCCCACGCGATGCGCCTCGAGCAGCACCACGTCGAGCCCCGCCCGCGCCAGGTGCAGCGCCGCCGACAGCCCCGTATAGCCGCCGCCGATCACGCAGACATCGGCCCGGCGCACCTCGTCGAGCGGCGCGAAGGGCGCAAGCTCGGACGCCGTGTCCGCATACCAGCTATCCGGGTACGCGCCCGGCGCATCGTTTGAAAACAGCAGGTTCATACGTTGAGCAGCAGGTGTTCGCGTTCCCAAGGGCTGATCACCTGCAGGAACTCCTCGTATTCCATGTGCTTGACGGTTTCGTAGACGCGGCAGAACTCCTCGCCGAGCACCTCGCGCATGGCGCGGTTCTCGGCGAAAAGCTCGAGCGCCTCGCCGAGGCTTTCGGGCAGCGTGTCCTCGCCCTGATAGGCGTTGCCGACACACTCGCCGCGCGGCTCGCGCTTTTGCATGATCCCGAGATACCCGCAGGCGAGCGAGGCGGCGATGCCGAGATACGGATTGCAGTCCATCCCCGCGAGGCGGTTCTCGACGCGGCGCGCGCTGGCATCCGAGACCGGCACGCGCAGCCCCGTGGTGCGGTTGTCGCGGCCCCATTCGAGATTGATGGGGGCAGCGAAGTCGCGCACGTAGCGGCGGTAGCTGTTGACATAGGGCGCCATCACCGGGGTGACGGAGGCCAGATGTGCCTGCAGCCCGCCGATGAAATGGCGGAAGGCATCGGTCTCGTTGCCCGCGGCATCGGAGAAGATGTTGGCCCCGGTTTCGGCGTCCAGCACCGAGTGATGCACATGCATCGCGCTGCCCGGCTCGCCCTCGATGGGCTTGGCCATGAAGGTGGCGAAGCAGTCATGGCGCAGCGCCGCCTCGCGGATCAGCCGCTTGAAGAAGAACACCTCGTCGGCCTGGCGCACCGGGTCGCCGTGGCGCATGTTGATCTCGACCTGTCCGGCGCCGCCCTCCTGGGTGATGCCGTCGATCTCGAAGCCCTGCGCCTCGGCGAAGTCGTAGATGTCGTCGATCACGGGCCCGTACTCATCCACGGCGCTCAGCGAATAGGCCTGGTTGCCCGTCACCTTGCGCCCGGAGCGGCCCATCGGCGGCTCGATCGGCTGGGTCGGGTCTATGTTGCGCGCGACGAGATAGAACTCCATTTCGGGTGCCACCACGGGCACGAGCCCCTCGCGGCGATAAAGCTCAACGACGCGGGCGAGCACGTTGCGCGGCGCGAGCGGCACCGGGTTTCCGTCGCGGTCCGTGACGTCGTGAATCACCTGGAGCGTGACATCCGCCGTCCAGGGCGCGGCGCTCGCGGTGGAGAAATCCGGCGTCAGGATCATGTCGGGTTCGGTGAAGTCCTCGACGACCTGGCTTGCCCATTCGCCCGTAATGGTCTGCATGAAGATGGAGTTGGGCAGGTAGAAGCGCGGCTGCTTGCCGAACTTGGAGGCCGGCATCGCCTTGCCGCGCGCCACCCCGGCAAGGTCGGCGACGACGCATTCGACCTCGTCGAGCCGGCGCCCGGCGATGTAATCGCGCGCAGGCTGCGGCAATTGATAGGTCCAGTCATCACTCATCGCTCAGCCCCGCCCCTGCTTGAAGAATTGGGCGATCCGTTCGGCCATGCGGCCCGCGTCGCGCGCGCCGTCGAGCCGTGTGGCCGCCTGCGCGAGCTGCGCCTCGGGCACCAGCCCGCGCCCGCGCGTCTCGATCAGCCCCTGGATGAACCCGTCATCGAACTCCGGGTGCGGCTGCACCGACAGGCCCCAGTCGCCGTAGCGAAATCCGGCCAGCGCGCAGAAATCGTTCTGCGCGATCAGCTCGGCCTCCGCCGGCGCCGCGGTGACCTGATCCTGGTGCCATGCGTTGAGGTCGAGCGTCTCGCCACCGAAATCGTAGCGTTGCGGCCCCACGGCCCAGCCGCCCGCGAATTTCTCGACC
>SLQD01000264.1 GCA_007131685.1 Paracoccaceae bacterium
CCCGGCGCGGCGCGACCCCGTCGAGCCGAACGCCCTCTGGCGCGAAGCCGACGCCCTGCACCCGCGCGCCGAGCCGGATCGCGACCCCGGCGGCCCGCGCGGCGCGCTCCAGCAGCGCGATCAGGTCGGCGCGATGCACGAGCCAGTATCCAGCGCCATGCGCGTGACGCGCGAGATCGAAGCGCAGCACCGCGCCCCCGCGCAGCCCCTCGCGCAGCTCGACCGCCGCGGCGGCAATCGCGGCCGCGCGCAGCGCCGGCCCGAGGCCCAGCGCATGCAGCACCGCCGCGCCGTTCGGGCTGATCTGGATCCCGGCGCCGACCTCGCCGATTTCGGGCGCCTGTTCGAGAACCGTCACCGCCGCACCCCGCCGCGCCAGCGCCGTCGCCGCCGCGAGCCCGCCGACGCCGCCGCCCAGCACCGTGATTTCCCGCCCCTTCAGCATCGAACCGCCCGATGAAAAACACCGGGGCGCGCGCGCCCCGGTGCGGGTCCTGCATGCATTGTGGTACCGCCGCTCAATCGTCGCGATGCACTTTCTCGCGGCGTTCGTGCCGCTCCTGCGCCTCGAGCGACATCGTCGCGATCGGGCGCGCATCCAGCCGCTTGAGCGAGATCGGCTCGCCCGTGACCTCGCAGTAGCCGTATTCGCCCTCCTCGATGCGGCGCAGCGCCGCGTCGATCTTGGCGACGAGCTTGCGCTGGCGGTCGCGGGTGCGCAGCTCGATGGCCCGGTCGGTTTCCTCGGAGGCGCGGTCGGCGACATCGGGGATGTTGCGCGCGCCGCGCTGCTGCAGGCCCTCGATCGTCTCGCGCGACCCGTCGAGAAGCTCGTGCTTCCATTTGAGAAGCTTGCGGCGGAAATATTCGAGCTGGCGCTCGTTCATGAACGGTTCGTTTTCGGCCGGGCGATAGTCTTCCGGCAGAAACACCTCCTGCTTCATGTGGGCGTCTCCCTGCTGAGCGGATTGATCCGCGAATTCCTCTTGGCAATAAACCTTGCTTACAGTCATCAGGCACCTCGCTGCCGCTGCCCTTACCCGATGGGCCCGGCCTTGTCACTAGGCCGCGAACGCGCTTGCGGCAAATTTGATGGGCGGTTAGACTCATCTTAACACCGCGAAGGAACCCCAGCGCATCATTATGAAATTTTCGTCAACCGACTCCTATGTCGCGAGCCATGATCTGACCGTCGCGGTGAATGCCGCCGTCACGCTCGAGCGCCCGCTTCTCGTCAAGGGCGAGCCGGGCACCGGCAAGACCGAGCTTGCCCGGCAGGTCGCGCAGTCGCTCGGCCTGCCGATGATCGAGTGGCACATCAAGTCCACCACCCGCGCCGCGCAGGGGCTCTACGAATACGATGCCGTCAGCCGCCTGCGCGACAGCCAGCTCGGCGATCCGCGCGTCGCGGACGTCGCCAACTACATCCGCAAGGGCAAGCTCTGGCAGGCCTTCGAAGCCGGCGGGCGGGTCGTGCTGCTCATCGACGAGATCGACAAGGCCGATATCGAGTTTCCCAACGATCTGCTGCAGGAGCTCGACCGGATGGAGTTCTTCGTCTACGAGACAGGCGAGACGATCCGCGCGCAGCATCGCCCGGTGGTGATCATCACCTCCAACAACGAGAAGGAGCTGCCCGACGCCTTCCTGCGCCGCTGCTTCTTCCACTACATCGCCTTTCCCGACGCCGAGACGATGAAGCGCATCGTCGATGTCCATTTCCCGGACATCAAGCCGGCACTCCTGACCGCGGCGCTCACGCAGTTCTACGAGCTGCGCGAGGTGCCCGGCCTGAAGAAGCCGCCCTCGACCTCGGAGGTGCTCGACTGGCTCAAGCTGCTGATGGCCGAGGATCTCGCTCCCGAGGACCTGCGCGGCGACGGCAGGAGCGCCCTGCCCCGCCTGCACGGCGCGCTCCTGAAGAACGAGCAGGACGTGCATCTGTTCGAGCGTCTCGCCTTCATGGCGCGGCGCGGTGCCCGCTGAGGAGAGTGACCATGTCGCGCATGCCCGTTTCCGTCCGCCCCCTCGCCGCCGCCGACGAGCCCGTCTGGCGCGAGCTCTGGACGGGGTACCTCGACTACTACGAGACCCGCGTCTCCGAGGACGTCTATGCGACGACCTTCGCGCGGCTGATGGGCGATGAGCCCTATGATCCGCTCGGGCTCGTGGCCGAGGCGGACGGCGCGGTGGTGGGGCTCGTGCATTACCTGATGCACCGCCACACCTGGAAGATCGAGAATATCTGCTACCTGCAGGATCTCTACACGGCGCCGGAGGCGCGCGGGCGCGGTGTCGGCCGCGCTCTGATCGAGGCGGTCTATGCCGCCGCGGACGCCGCCGGGACGCCCTCGGTCTACTGGACGACGCAGGAGTTCAACTATGCCGGGCGGATGCTCTATGACCGCGTCGGCATCAAGACCCCCTTCATCAAGTACGCCCGCCCCTGAGCGGCACGGCACTCGACACCCCGGCACGGGCGCGCTAAGGCGCGGCCAAACGAAGGGACGCGCGCAATGATCGTGATCATCGGGCTGATCGGGGGCGCGGTGCTGGGCTGGTGGCAGGCCGGCCGGCGCGGCGGCAACCGCAAGGACAAGGCGCAATACGCCGCCGTCTACGCGATCATCTTCGCGCTTGTGGGCCTCGTGCTGACCGTGGTGATCGAGCGGATGCTCTGACGCCATGTTCCTGCCCTTCTTCGAGACTCTGCGCCGCCATGACGTTCCGGTCAGCCTGCGCGAGTATCTCGCCTTTCTCGAAGCGATGCGCGCGGGGCTCGTTACCTATGACATCGAGGGCTTCTACTTCCTCGCCCGTGCGGCGATGGTGAAGGACGAGCGCCATATCGACCGGTTCGATCGCGCCTTCGCCGCGAGCTTCAAGGGGCTCGAGGATATCGACACCGGCGCGGTGCTCGAGGCGCTCGAGCTGCCGCGCGACTGGCTCGAGACGATGGCCGAGAAGCATCTGAGCGACGAGGAAAGGGCCGAGATCGCGGCCATGGGCGGCTTCGACAAGCTCATGGAAACGCTGCGCGAGCGCCTGCGCGAGCAGACCGGGCGCCATGAGGGCGGCAGCAAGTGGATCGGAACGGCGGGCACCTCGCCCTTCGGCGCCGACGGCTACAACCCCGAGGGCGTGCGCATCGGGCAGGACCGCTCGCGCCACCGGCGCGCCGTCAAGGTCTGGGACCGGCGCGAATTCCGCGATTTCGACGACAGCGTCGAGCTCGGCACCCGCAACATCAAGGTCGCGCTCAAGCGCCTGCGCCGCTGGGCGCGCGACGGCGCCGCCGAAGAGCTCGACCTCGACGCCACGATCCGCTCCACCGCCGAGCAGGGATACCTGGATGTGCGCACCCGGCCCGAGCGGCGCAACGCGGTGAAGGTGCTTCTGTTTCTCGATGCGGGCGGCTCGATGGACCCGCATGTGCGCCGGGTCGAGGAGCTGTTCTCGGCCGCGCGCGCCGAATTCGCGCATCTCGAGCATCACTACTTCCACAACTGCCTCTACGAGTATGTCTGGCGCGAGAACCGGCGCCGCTTCGATGCGCGGGTGCCCACCCGCGAGGTCCTCAACACCTACGGCCCCGACTGGAAGTGCATCATCGTGGGCGACGCGGCGATGTCGCCCTACGAGATCCTTTATCCGGGCGGCGCCAACGAACACTGGAACGCCGAGGCCGGGCAGGTCTGGCTGGAGCGGCTGCGCCTGCAATGGCCCGACCATGCCTGGATCAACCCGACGCCCGAGCGGCTCTGGGACATGACCCGGTCCACCGCGATCCTGCGTGAGATCTTCGATGAGCGCATGTACCCCATGACGCTCGACGGTATCGGGGCGGCGGTGCGCGTGCTCGGGCGCTGAGCGGGGCGCTGCCGCGATCTCCCTCGGCGCGGTGCTGCTATCGTTGATCCAGATCAAGGAATCCGGCACCCTCGGGCTGCGAAGGTTCCGGGGACGCGACGCGACGCATCGCCAACACAACCGAGGGACTGCAATGGCACGTTTTCATTTTCGATCGACAATCATTCCGCTTGCGGGGGCCCTGCTGCTTGGCAGCGCCGGGGTGGCCGCCGCCGATGACGAGGAACTCGCGCGCTACATGGACATGTTCGAGCCGCTCCCGTCGATGCCGCCGCTTCCGGCCGACAACACGATGACCCCCGAGAAGATCGAACTGGGCAAGATGCTGTTCTTCGAGCCGCGCATCTCCGCAAGCGGCACGATCAGTTGCGCGACCTGCCACAACCCCGCCCTCGGCTGGGCCGACCGGATCGGGCGGTCGGTGGGCCATGACGGGCAGGTGGGCTTGCGCAACACGCCGACCGTGCTCAATTCGGGCTTTCTCGAGGCGCAGTTCTGGGACGGGCGCGAGCCCGATCTCGAGGGCCAGGCGCTCGGCCCGATCGAGGCCGATGACGAAATGGCGATGAACCTCGACGACGCCATCGAGCAGCTCAACGAGTTCGAGGAATACAACGAGCATTTCCGCGCCGCCTTCCCCGACAGCGACGGCGAGATCACCGGCGAGAACATGGCCCAGGCCATGGCCGCCTTCCAGCGCACGCTCAACACCCCGAACTCGCCCTTCGACCGCTTCCTGCGCGG